>JAYEHK010000034.1:0-5522 GCA_034659475.1 Bacillota bacterium
TGGAATACTATCAGCTATTTTGATCGCAATAGCCATGAATTCAATGGAGACTTTATAAACATCTAGTTTTTCATGATCTAACATTATGAATTATTACTCCGTTTACGTTTACGTTTACGAGCACGAGCACGAGCACGAGCACGAGCACGTATAGGACGGGTCTTGGACCCGTATCCGGACTTTCAGTCCTTAATTTCAACCCACCGTCTTTAGACGGTGGTTGTTGAGTGTTTTGCCGACATGGAAAGGATCTCCAAAGGAAACAGCCATCTGAAACAATAGCATGCAGATGGAAATTGAAGTTTAAAAAGTCCCCGTAGGTCTGGACCGAAATACTTGCACCAGGAACAGCATTACTGCCTGGAGCTGCGGATTGTAAATACCCTTTTATCACATTCCAGGCGCAGGCTGACAATTTTGCCAACAACTTGCGGTCATAAAGTAATATGATCATGATTTTCCAAGCTTTGCAGAAGGTGTGGTTATTCCCCATAGTTTGTACGACTTACAGCTCAATATCGGATATGTTCAGGTGGGAACGAATCGTGATACCAGTGAATTTGCATGCGATAGCTTCCGTCATTGGTGGTATCAATATGGCTGCAAGCACTACTCGAATGCGACGTCTATTTTGGTTTTGTGCGATGGTGGAGGCAGTAACAGTTCTCGACATCATCTTTTCAAGCAGGATCTTCAAATTTTAGCAGATGAAATAGGGATTGAAATCCGAATCGCTCATTATCCCCCTTATTGTTCGAAGTATAATCCAATTGAACATCGACTATTCCCTCATATAACACGTGCTTGCCAAGGTGTCGTGTTCTCAAGCCTGGAGCTGGTGAATGATCTGTTCTCCATGACACGGACTCAAACAGGCTTGAAAGTTTTTGTTCATGTCATTGACAAAGTTTATCAAACCGGCAGAAAAGTTAGCGAGACCTTTAAGTCAACAATGCGTATTGTCTTCGATGAGACTTTGCCAAAATGGAATTATTGTGCTGTTCCAATGAGTTAGTGAAAATGGGTAAGTTGTTTAAAACTGATTCCTTAAGGGGAAATTATGAATGAGATAAAACTGAGAGAAATAGATCTGAAAGGATACAACTCAATTGCTGTAAAGCAAAGCATTCCCCTGGGAGAATTGACCATCCTGCTTGGTCCCAATGGATTAGGCAAAAGTAATCTGGTTTCTTTTTTTTCCATGCTGAATTATATGACCACCGGCGCTTTCCAACAGTATGTAGGAAAGTACGGTGTCAACAGGCTGTTGTATTACGGTTCAAAAAAGACGGAATCCATCTCTTTTGAGCTTAGATTTCAATCTGATGATATCCGCAACACCTATTCTGTAAAACTCTCCCATGGCCTTCCGGACAGGCTTTTCATCAGTGAAGAAAAGGTTGCCTATCATAAAGCGGGCGTACAGCAGTCATTTGTTAAAGAATTGCTGGCAGTCCATTTAGCTGGATTTAATGTATTTGCAGATTCCCGATCTGTTCTGACAGGCAGGGATAAACGTGCTGCCAGAGGGAATACCGGGGTGGCTTGCTAAGCTATGAAAAGGCAAAAAAAGATCTTCTGACTTGGATTAAAACGGATAACCGTCCTGAATGCCGGTTCACAACGATGTTTGACCTTTATGCCCTGCCTGATGATTTTCCGGGGTATGAAGCCGGAAAGCAAAAGGGCGACCCATAGACTTGTTGCTGTGCGGCAGAGAAAGAAGATACCGTTTTGATATAAAAGCGTTTGGTTTGATGTCGGATTTCAACGTATCAAAGAAAGTGCGCAAACAGCTTCTTGATTTGACAGAAGATAAGGAAATCTCTGAAGCGGAAATGCAGGCCTTACTGCAACAGGTTTTTAAAAAAGGAAAAGGGAAAAACACAAAGACCAGAATCATGGAGGCCGCTGCCATAGCTGCCTATCATCGGCAAACAAAGGAAAGTATCTTTTCATCTGTGATCATCTATAATTGTATGATGGTGTACGATTATCCTGCCGCCATTTTTTGAGACGTATATTTTGTTTTTTCAATCGCCCATGGTATTTGAACAGGATACCCTGACAGGGATAGTCTGGGGTTTTTATCCGCCTAAAAACAGACCTTGTTCTGCAAGTAGTCCTCGCTTCAAACACCTCGGTTTGATCTGTCAATTTTTATATAGCAGGCCCCCAATAACAAAAGTTGCTACTTCCCCTCAAGAAATACCTGGAGATTCATATAATTTTATTGTAATGGAGGGTGTTGTTTAGTAGATTGATCCTGATATAGGAATCAAGGCTATTTAATATCTTTAAGATTATCCATTATACGGACTGGGGAAAACTCATGCTTTCAATACTCGAAACTTGCAAACCTCGACCTGATATTCTTGATGGCACATTTAATCCCGAAATATTTACCGCTTCCATTAGCGAGGTACTTCGTTTTTATAAACATCAAGGCACTGGTATGCATCCCATGTATACGGATGCAGAACAATTTTTTACCCAGACGACCTATCCGACTGACGGATTGAAGATGTTTTTGCAAGATGTTTTTGCACGCTTGGCAGGTGACAATACAGTGCCAGCCATTCATCGTCTTGAAACGGCTTTTGGAGGTGGGAAAACCCATACCCTGATCGCCTGTACACATATTGGATATAAAGGCGTCGAGCTCGAACAATGGCCGGTGTTGGATGGGGACAAGCCAGTCGGTCCAATCCGGGCAATGAACGGGGCCAGCAGAGTTGTTGCGGAAAACCAGATCAGCCGAACAACCAATGGTCAGCTTACGATTAATGATCTGTTGCCTGAAGCAGCCATGGCCCTGACCCTTTATGGAATCTACGGATTGGGAGAACTACCCTGTGATGAAGCGCTGAACTTATCCCGTTCATTGAATATTAAGCTGGAAACCAAGACCGGAAGATATTCTATAGATGATAAATTCATCGGTATCAATAACGATTCATCCGCCGGACGAAACCATCAACGAGCGCGGGAAAAAGACATCGGTTTCCACGCCCCCCTGATCCGGAAAGGCGCCAAACTGAGACTGGCCATGCCGGAAGAAAGAAATCCAAAAAGACTAAATAATCCACAGACAGAATGGGACCTTTTACACGGATTGATAATGCAATACCGCGCAGGAGATATTCCTCTTGTAAGGGCGTATATATCGAAGCATGCAGAAGGAAAAGAAGATATCCTGATGAATCTTCTGTGCGTCTGGACTGCGGAAATGGGAGATGAAAATTTAAAAAAAGAAGGCAATACCATTCTGTTTGGTTTAAAATAAAGAATATCCAGAAAATGAGGTGGCAAGATGAATACAAAAGAATTGATTAAAGAGGCCATATCTTTGCCGGTTGAAGAGCGGACACTGGTTGTTGATTCATTACTCCGAAGTCTGAATCAGCCGGACTCGGAAATAGACAAGCAATGGTCGATTATCGCGAAAAAACGATTGGCTGAGTTAAGATCGGGGAGGGTAAAACTAGTTCCCGGACAGGAAGTGTTCAACAGGATATGGGAAAGGTATGAAAAATGAATTACTCATTTCATCCGGAAGCCGAAGAGGAGTTCAACAAAGCCATTGACTATTATGACCAGATAGATTCCGGGCTTGAGTACGATTTTGCGCTGGAGGTGTATTCGACCATTAAACGATCCGTAGAATTTCCAAAAGCCTGGGCAATAATAGACAATCCCATCAGAAGATCCCTGGTCAAAAGATTCCCCTATGGTGTTCTGTACTCAGAAGAGCAGGAAGGGCTATTTATTATTGCCGTCATGCATCTTCATCGCAGGCCGGATTACTGGAAACATAGAAAATAAATGCTGAAAATATTGATGTCCGGGGTGATTCCTCTTTCCACAGATCAACCTTCACCATTGGAACTGTTGCGGTTTGCATTAATCGGTTTGCATTAATCAAGGACGGTCCTAAGCTGCCACAGGGAAGGTATGTGGGAATGGAAACCGCCCCGGTTGAGCCTTGGCTTCACCAGGAAGTGGTTGCTCGCCGCATCGAACCGATTCAGGGATTCAGGTTGGACAAAGCGAAATGAAGGGCTACGTAAGGAGAGTAGGTCCAATCCAGAAGTCGGGTGGGGAGGCCATGGTGCTGGGCCACTGTGAGCAGATGCCAGAAAGAATCGGGTTCCGCGGCCACCGAGGCCTAGGCGTATTTCCTGAAATTGCGGAGCAGGTGTTTTTCAAGCTGACAATAGGGACCGCCCAGCCGCATGAGGGATGTTTCCAGGCGGCAGCCGGCATCGGACAGTCCCCGGAAGACAAAAGGGGGCCGGTATCGGTTGATGTCGGCATTCCAGGAGCCGCTGAACAGCTCTTTCTGTAACTGTCCCCAGGATGTAATTGTGATATCAGGCATAAAAAACTCTCAGTGCCCATACATTGATGAGTCAAGCGCATCCATCAGCCGCACCATATCCTGCTGGTGAATATCACTGATATTGCCGATAGTACGTTCAATTTAGGTTATGGTCAACATTGAAAAATAAAAAGTTGCTTTTTGGTAAAAAAAGTATCAAAAAAAATCCAAAGTCCCAAGTATTGAACTTCTTTGCCGCAAATACAACATGATTATCGGCATCCTTGATTTCTTGCTTTATACTTTCCTGAACAAACGTCTCATTTTTCAACAATCCCGCTTAAAAAAGTGTACACTATTTTTGGCTGGATATGAATGAAGATACACAGCCTGGACAATTAAGATAATGACAATAAGGAAAATCCCACCTTTGATGGACAATTGTATGATCATGGCCGTTTTAAATATGGAGTTCTCTACAGCCGCTTTTCCTGGAGTTGCTGAAGCATCTGACGAAATTGTTCTATACGTTTGGAATCAAAACCATTTAAGAACTCCTGATTTGCCGCAATCATCAGATCATTAATCTCTTGTGCGTATTTACGACCTCGACCAGTCAAGCAGGCCAGTACAGCCCGCCGATCGTTTGAATGCGGCTTCCTGACAATTAGCCCCAACCTTTCCAACCGATCCAAAATACCGGTCATTGTGGCGCTGGTAATTTGCAGCTTCTGCCTCAAAGCGTGGGGCGGTATTTGATCTTCTTCTCCTAAAAAATTCAAAACCATTGCCTGGGAGGCAGTAACCCCTAAGTGTTCAACTTTTTTACTCCAAAAGGCAGCACCTGTAAGGCTGGCTTTGGAGAGCTGAAAAAAAATACAGTCATGGACGTTCATGATATCCCTCTTATATTCGATAGCATGCTACTTAAAAGCATGCTATCGAATATAAAGGGCATTGTCACTCAACAACCACCGTCTAAAGACGGTGGGTTGAAATTAAGGACTGAAAGTCCGGATACGGGTCCAAGACCCGTCCTATACGTGCTCGTGCTCGTGCTCGTGCTCGTAAACGGGGTAATAATTCATAATGTTAGATCATGAAAAACCAGATGTTTATAAAGTCTCCATTGAATTCATGGCTATTGCGATCAAAATAGCTGATAGTATTCCAAGAGAGTATTCTTCGCTTGCAGATCAAC
>JAYEHK010000035.1:0-56724 GCA_034659475.1 Bacillota bacterium
AATAGACGCTGGCTCACTCCGCTCGCACGCGGACCTTAAGGACTTACGCGGACTTTTCTAGATTCTTTTATTTAAACGATAGAGTGTTAGACACCAACAACTAGCCAAGTGCCTAGCACAAACTTATCAACTTAATCAGAAAAGCTAATGTGTTTGCAGCAAAAAAACGCGAATAAGTTGATAAGTTTGGTGCCTGGCTCTCTTTAACCAGCATTAAATAAAATATTGCTAGAAATAGAACGACAGTGAAATAAAGTGGTACGGAGCGACGCCGTCATAGACAAATTCTTCTTGAAATATAAAAAGTCCGCGAAAGTCCAATGAATCCACGTCTATTCGTTCCCCTTTCCAACTAACCAACTAACCAACTAACCAACTAACCAACTGTCCAACTTTATGTCGCATTATCTCTCAACTGCGAGCCTAACTTACTTAAAGTCAATATTGAAGCCGATTTTTGTTGTTGAATTCCTTCAGTCCATAATTAGATAAACAAACTTAAAAACCATGGTGATAGGTAGGCTTCAATAAAAGCCCCCATAAACACAATGCAAAGGCAGATCAGTATAAGCAGGGTGTAGGTTACCAAAACACCTCCAAGAGGAACCGATCGATCCTGCTTGCCTCTGGCAATATAAACAGAGAAATTCACCCCCACTACCGCGCAGATGATTAGAATAGGTAAATAAACAAGGTTCTGTGGCAGAATGGATAGAATGGTCACCACGATCCCTATCCCAGCCTTTTCCTGTACCAAAAAACCCACCGTAAAGCCCAGAGAATACCCCTTTAAAAATACTAATCCCAGAATGATTGGCATACCGATAACAGTCAATCCAAGAAACCATATTGCTATGATTCCTTTCGCTTGATTCAAAAACGACGAAAAAAGAATGGTTTTTCCATCAATGCCCTGACTGATTTCCCCGGTCAAATACGAATCAATTAATGTCAGGAGTTGACTTTTGACTCCTCCTTCCAAATCCGTCACCTTGTAATCTCCCATAATTATGCCCAGCACAAAAATGAGCGTTATCAAAACGTACTGCCACCGATTTCTTTTTATATGGTCTTTCATTCGTTGTTTTACATTCATACATACCTTCTCCTGAATTCACAAAATCGGTAAACAGCTCCCTTTGAAATAATATTGTCCTTCCTCTCACTTTATGCAAAAATAAAACAGGACGAGTTCAACTGAACTCGTCCTGTTTTATTAAAATTTATTCTAAACTGTCTTTTCCTTGCGCAGCGCCTCATAGATGACAGGCACGACCTGTTTCTTACGAGACATGACCCCTTTCAGGAATATCTTGCCCTGGGGATGATCATGTTCAAAGGCCTGTTCCAACAGAGATTTTTTGGCGCCGGACAGAATCATATCTGTTCCTTCTTCGAAAATATCTGTTATCATCAAACACATGACTGCATATCCTCTGCGATTGCACATCTCCTCCATCAGTTGAAGCAGGTGATTTCTGCGTTCGGCCAATTTGCCAGCGTCAATGGTTTCAATCTGCGATATAGCAAAGGTCATGTCTCCACTGGCATATTCCTTGAGATCCTCATGCAATAACTCGGTATCTGTCTGGTTTTCAATACGACTGGTTTTCTCAAACAGCTTCTTGCCCCATTCCACCGGATTCAGTCCGCAAATTGTTTCCAGTTTTTCTGCAATATATTGATCTTTCGCCGTTGTAGTCGGTGATTTGAAAATCATTGTATCGGACATAATCCCTGATAACAGCAAAGAAGCAAGAGATGTACTGAGAAACACCTGCCGGTTTAAAAATAACTCTGCCACCAGTGTACACGTTGAGCCAACCGGTTCATTATGGAAAAAGATCGGAGACAAGGTCTGCAGATCTCCTACGCGATGATGATCGATGATTTCAAGGATCTCTGCCTCCTCCACCCCATCAACCGCCTGTTTTTTCTCATTGTGATCGACCAGGATCAACTGTTTGCGCTTCATTTGGAGAAGGTTATACCGGGATATAAGGCCCATGAAACGATTTTCTTCGTCTACCACCGGATAATTCCGGAAGCGGGTGGTCAACATCTGCTTCTGCACTTCATCCACAGCCTCATCTTTTTCAAAAAGGACCAGCCCTCTGGTTTTCATTATATCTGCCACCCGATGATCAAGAATTTCCCGAAGGATCTCCGGGCTTTTCTCAATCTCCTGTCCACTTCCCAGTGCATCCAGAAATATTTTAGCTACATCCCCAATGGTCAGCAAACCTAGAAACCGATGTTGATCATCTAAAACAGGAATGGTTTTCAGTTCATGGTTGCGCATCATATTTGCCAGTTCAACCAAGTAGGTCCTTGGCGTAACATAAAGTGGTTCGTTTTCCTCCAGCAGATCCTCCACTTTGGTTCGAACATCCTTAATAATCAGCGGATGCTCCAGTCCCAGCTCATCAAGAACTGCCTTTATTTCATCATTTATTTCAGTGGCTGCAGCAGCCACATAGATTCCTTTTTCAGTACTCTGTTTAAAGGTCTTATATCCGATTGCCGCTGCAATCGAATCCATATCTGGATTCTTATGTCCGATTACATATACTGGTTTCAATTTTTAACCTCCATTAATTTAACTTTTTTTCTTTCATCAGTAGGTTGGCAATGAATTCAGCTGCCAGGACATCTTCCATGGAGTTACGGCTGGCAGCGATGACTGCTATTCCGGTGTCTGTTTCCTGCAGCATAGCGAGTGCTCTGTTTACTGCAGTCATTGCCGGTTCCATGCCGCGCTGTTTATAGGTACGTGCAACTGTTCCAATCATTACCCGCTGGTTTTCCTGAAAGGCAGCATCATAAGCAACCCCACCGGTGTCCGACACAGCCAGCACAATTTTCCCCTTCATATTGGTCAGTTTGGGCGTTTCCGCTCCGATATTGGGGAGCACCGCCTCTATAACGCCATTGCCCTTTTTAATCCCCTGTATGACCTTCTGACACCGATTCAGACGTTCCTCATCGGTTCCTACACGTGGCTCGGCAATGAGAATCAAACCACGCCCGGTTTCACGGACCAAATCAGCAGCATATTCCCCCATCTTCATCGGATCTACCACTACCGGCGCACGCGTTTCATCCGGACTCGCGCCCAGAACGGCAAACGCACCTGCATCCAACGCACTCTCGAGGCTGGTGGACATATCGATAACATCAACGATCATAACCAGATACCCATCCCGGGCGGCATCTCTGGCTCCACTGGCATCAGTTCCGATCAGTATTTTTTTTGACCTTTCCATATTTTCCACCCCCTCCAGGAATGATTTGTAAGGAATTATCCCGCATACCCTTGATGGTGTCCGCTGACTTTTGCCCGACCAGTCGTTCAATCTGGTCCAGCGAAAGCTCCTCCAGTACCTCAATCTCGTTATAGACCTGCAGCAAAAGCTGACTGGTTTTAGGTCCAATGCCAGGTAAACCTTTAAGGGGCACCCGATAATAATAAGGGGGTCGCCCGGCAGGATGCCTGGGAGTCTGGTAATCCTGGATCTGCAGAATACGGTCATATACCCCCATCACAATTTTATCGCTTTTACAACGATCACAACAAAGGACAGCCGCTGGTCCATCAAAAATAATATCACAATCCGGGCAATAACTGCGATGATATTTCCCCAGCATAGGGTGTAGTCCAAAATTAGCTTCAACCTTCCGTCCGTCTCGATTCTCAAGGCACATCCGAAACTCCTCGAAATTCTTATCTGCCATGCGAAGCAGATTATACTCTCGCCCAATATTGACAGAGGAATGTGCATCCGAATTAGTCAGAAACGTAAAAGCACGTGTTTCCGCAATTCTGTCTGCCATATCAGTGTCAGCACTCAGCCCCAGTTCCAATACCTTTACCTTTGTAAAGTTATACTCAATCTCCTTCTCCAGACGGTCTGTCCATACACCATACATGCCTTTATGCGGTGTAAAGGCATGGGCCGGACAAAAGATTCCATCCAGCAGAAGACACAGGTTAAGGATTTCAATAAATCCCGCATTGGCTCGCTGGGTTGAAAGATACATGTTATGAACCCGACTCTGAAAAAAGGCCTGCCATTTATAGATACTGTTTAAGTCAGGCAAATAAGCAATAAGGTGAATCCCTTCCCGACTCTCAATCTCACAACCCGGGATGAAAAGGACACCATTTTTAGCCAGGAATCCCCCCCGTGGAAGTGCTTTCAAATCTCCCTTTTCCAGAAGTTCTTCTATTTCCCTGGAAACCGCCAAACTACCTGAATCTACAATTCCTATTACATCCAGCCCTTTACGCGGCGCATCTTCAAACAGAATACTGTGTAACTGTAACTGATCAGAAGCAGTAATCTTAACCGCTTTGCCACCGGCTCGGCCGATATGTATATGAAAATCCCCATAAAATTTCTGCAAAACCCTCACCAACCTGTTTGCTTAATACCTGACTAACAAAGCAGCCTGAATGCCAATAATAGTTTTGGCATCAATAATCTGCCCTGATTGAATATATTCCTGTGCAGTCTTCAGTGAAACGTTTTCCAGCTCGATGAACTCATCCTCGTCCAGATTACGTTCTCCCTGAACCATATCCGTAACCATAAAAAGATAAATTTTTTCATCCGTAAAACCGGGCGCCGTATAGAAGGAACCAACCTCCTTCCAAACACCTCCCCACCAGCCAGTTTCCTCTGCCAGTTCGCGTTTAGCAGCCTCCAACGGAAGCTCACCAGTTTCCATAATTCCCGCAGGAATTTCAAGCATTTGCTGTTCTACAGGCTTGCGGTATTGTCTGATCAGAACAATCTGATCCTGATCATTCACCGCAACAATAGCTACCGCAGGCGCATGTTCCACTACTTCACGGGTACTTACCCGACCATCTGGCAAACGGACCTGATCCACTCTAACCTGAATAATTCTTCCCTGAAAGATAGACTTTGTTTCGATGGTTTTTTCAGTTTGATTCAAACCTAAACACTCCCTGCATATTTTTTCCATATATTTCATATGCTAGACCCGAGGTGATAAAAATGCAAAAAATTATAACCGGAAACAGTGTTATCTTTATGGGTCCAGCCAAAAATTTAAAAAACCTGTTTCAAGATTTTCCTCCTGAAACAACCCTGAAAGACTATATTAAAAAAACGCTTCAATAAGCCATACCCAGAGAAAACAACTATCAATCAAAATAGGTAAGGGAAATGGGAACGATTTTAACGCTGATTACCGCTGATTGTCGCAGATTAACGCTGTTTCATATATTTTTTTAAAACAGCGGAAATCTGCGTTCTAAAAACCTATTTTCTTACTAAACCCCCATGGCCGCACGAAACAACCACCAATAAAATTAGCGTGCAGTCGGGGAAGGGAACGATTTTACCGCAGATGAACGCTGTTTTTTATAATAAAAAAAAGAACAGCGTAAATCAGCGGTAATCAGCGAACATCAGCGTTTTCGGTTCCTATTTTCTAATTAACCACGTTTCAACTCCATTGGTCTTTCCCCTTTGAGAAGGTGAACAGCCGTACTCACTGAAGCCCCCAGAGCCATGAAAAATTCTGGATCTTCTTCTGCGCTGCGCCCCATGGTCGTTATTTTGAGCGGGCATTCTCTGAGCAGATTCAAGATGAAGTCACCCTGATCCATACAGATATGCATCCGTTCAAAGATGCTCTGGGTTTCCAATTGATGCAGAACATAGCTGGTTTTTTCCTCATCCATATACGGCAGGGTAACATATGACGGAACCCTGCAGATTCGTTTCAGAACGGTCAGGCTGTGGTGACTGATACCCCGATGCCGCTCCCGGGCATCTGCAAAGCTGAGTCGCGGAACCGCCATCGGAATACCTTCCAGCGCATCCACAGCATTCAATATCTCACCCTGTTCAACGCCTGTAAAGCCCCATCGAGTTCCTGTCCCAACAATCCCCGGTCCCATGGTCACTATAATAACATCCGCTTTTAACACATGACGGGCAGCCAGCATGGCGGAATAAACATTTACAGCCTCCAGATCTCCCCCAAAAGCATGCCCGCAGGTCACCGTACCCACCAGCAAATGCTCCTTTTTCAGCCAGTCCACCGTTCGGCTGAAGGCAATCGGCAGCGCTGCGCCATCTGTCATCACATAGGCAATCTTCTTGCATCCAGCCCGAGACAGAGCCAAACACAGCGGTGCCAGCATGGAATGCAAAGTCCCCACAAGAACAGGGCATCCCCCCAGAGAATCTGCCTGAAGCATGGTTTCATGATAAGGACTATCCTCTTCCTCAACCGACAAAACCTTTAACTGCATAGGCATATATCGTAGTTTCATGATATGCCCTTCTGGCTGAAATTCTTTTTCTTCCGGGTCAATGCGGGAGATCACATAATGATAACCACCCGTCCCCAAACTCAGCGAAACAGCAGTGGTGTTCATGAGCACCTCATCCCCCGGGTGAATCTCTCCCACCAGTTCGGGATAAACAATACACTTTTCCTTTTTGCCATTTACCACAACAGAAAAGGCCCGAATCCCCTCCCTGCAGAACAATTCCTCAACAATAATCCCTCGCTTGCTTTGAATCACATATCTTCCTCCCTGTTAGCAGCTGCCCTGATGATCTCTACAACCCAGCGGGCATCGTCTACCAGGTCTTTTATTTTGATATATTCATGCGTGGTATGGACGTCGCTCATGCCAATGCCGAGGTTCGCGCAGCGAATCCCTGCTCCATTGATGACCGAGGCATCACTGCCCCCTCCTGTACTCTGCAAGTCCGGAGAAATACCCGCTTTTTCCGCAGCACGTACAGCCAGGTCAACCACCCGTTCATTCTCGTCAAGGCTAATCTCCGTGTATAGTAATTCCCTATGACATTCCGCCTGGGCACCACAGGCACTGACCTCTTCTGTGAAAATACTTTCCAGACGCTGTGCCAGTTCATCCAGTTTGCTTCGGTTGAGACTCCGTGCTTCACCCTTTACCCGACAGGACTCCGCCACGATGTTGCGTGCCTGCCCACCCTGAATCGTCCCAAAGTTACAGGTGCTCTTTTCGTCCATTCTTCCACACGGCATTTTAGCCAGCGCTCTCGCCATCACCTGAATCGCATTGATCCCATCCTCAGGATTAATCCCAGCGTGAGCTGCCTTGCCCTGAACAATATATTCCATTTCATACTGACAGGGAGATTGTACCACAATCCCACCTGGTCTCCCCCCACTATCAAGGGTATAACCAATCTGCGATTCCAACTGTGTAAAATCAAAAGCCTTTGCCCCCTGCAACCCCTGTTCCTCTCCAACTGTCAACAGGATTTCCAGCGGAGGATGGTCATAGTGATTTTCTTTCATGACATCATAGGCCTCCAGAATTGCAGCAATACCAGCCTTGTCATCAGAACCCAGAATCGTATTCCCAGCACTTCGAATGATCCCGTCTTCCCCGATCACCGGTTGAATATCATCCCCTGGCACCACAGTATCCATATGGGCAGCCAGCAAAAGAGATGGTCCTTCAATCGTCCCCGGCACCTCAACAACCAGATTTCCCGATTGTCCTCCCAGCAAAGCCGCAGCGTTATCTTCTCTCACCTGTAAGCCCCGTTCAACAAAGGCCTTTTTAAGGTAATCCCTGAAAGCACCTTCTTTTCCAGAAGGCGATCCGATAGAAACCATCCTGCAAAAGCTATCTATCAGGCGTTTTTGATTTATCAGTTCCATTACCCTTCACTCCTTCCTATCCTGTCAATCTTTCTTAGTATCGTATTATTTTCAATGGTATTCGTTAGTGAATATTTTTCTGTATATAGATGCATGCCAATTAAAAAGACAAGTACCCCCATCCGCCCGGGAAATGACAAACTGGTCATCACCAGATACCCCAGTGAGAATCCGAGCACATTTGATCCTGCATCTCCCATCATCGCCCTGGCACGGAGATCAACCGGGAAATACCATAAAACTGCCCCCAGAAGCGGTGCTACCAGCAGATAATTAATGTGTAATCCTGCTATCCCAGCTATCGCCACAAAGAAAAACAAAAATCCTTTCACCGCTCTTCCAGGTCTCAAATCCAGCAGATTAAGCATATTCGTGAATAGCGCAAGAATGAGTGTATTCAGTAATATATTGCCCCATCCCTGGGAACTAAAAAAGGCCACGAAAAGCGCAATGAGTCCTCCGCCAAGAGCCTTAAGCCCACCCGTTGTCAAACGCCCTCTGAACAGCGCCCCAAAGTGTCCCCGAAACCCCAGGGTATCTCTGGCTCCCAGCATGTCATCAATAAAACCCAGAAAACAAATGAAAATAATCCCTAAAATAAATAAATGGTACGTTTGCTCGTACCAGGAACCAAAACCGTATAAAAGATACACAAATAGTACCGTTACAGGAAAACTAAGTCCTGCACTTACTGGAATATCCATGCCTTTAAAATTTTTTCTAACTGCTCCAACCTCTTCCAGCATAGGAAGGAGAAAATATAGCACGATTGCCTCCGTAATCATGCTTAACACCAATCCCATTATAGATACAATAGGGTTCGTCACCGACTTTTCCTCCCTGTTTCTTTGATCACAACACGTATAACATCCCAGAACTGTTTCCCACGATGAACAAAACCATTAAGGTCCCGTCCCGTTTCATTATGACTCATAGTAGTAGGAACCTCCATTACACGAAATCCTTTTTGAAGAACTCGCAGGGTCATCCCCAATTCAACCCCATAGGCCCTGGAAAACGGTGTTACAGCATGAAGCACTTCGACCGTCATGGCACGCTGTCCACTTAGAGGAGCGTTCACTTCCATTTTTCCCGTTTTTTGTATCGCCCATGCAGCCGTTCCTTTCACCAGTCCAAACCCACCTTTTTTGCTGGGTGGAGGAAAAGCCGCAATGGAAAGATCCACGGTGCCTTCAACAACCGGTTGAATGATCTTCCAGGCCTCCCCGGCAGAAGCACCCAGATCCGCATCCAAAAAGGCGACGATATCAGAATGTATATGAGGGACAACCGCATTCATAGCACCGCCTTTCCCACGATTGGGATGAAGATCAATAACCTCTGCACCAGCCTCTCTGGCTAATTCAGAAGTGCGATCCGTAGATCCATCGTTTACAACAATAATCGTTTGAATCCCCTCTATGGTCTTCACAGCTTCCAGGGTATCTCTAATACGTTGTTCTTCATTGTATGCTGGGAGCACTATAGAAACGGTCCTCATTTTTATTGCCCCCCCAGATAGTCAACAGGCAAAGAAGGCATGAACTTATCTGCCGTAACCTTGATTCCATAGTTTCCAGGTTCGCCTCCCATTGAAAGAACCAGCGCTATCTGTCCAGGGCTGCGATCAATATTGTCAATGGTCGTGATATTGTAATCTTTATAAGTGCCTATATAAGAATAATGAACCTCCGAACCCTCAACGCCGGTAATCAATTTTCCCTCGTCAAGGAAAACCTCGATTAAAGGTTTGTCAAAAGTCCTTGCAAAGGAGACCAACAATTTATCTGCTCCACCAACCATGATAAATTTATCAACATCCGTAAAGTATTCTCCTCGAAACTTCATGAGTTCAAGTTCCTCCAGAAAATCCTTAACCATTGGATCCGCCTTATTACACAAAACCAGAGCAACACTTGTCGCCACACTCTGACGTAAAACATCAAGAGATACGTTTTCCTCCAGATTATAAAAATGAATTAATTTTTCCCTAACATTTTCTTCCTGCATATTAACATTGGATAAAACAACCGTTTGTGAGACCACCTGCGCTCCTGCTAAAGCCAGCGTATTCGTCAAACCGGCCGGGACATCCTGTCCCCCTGTTACAATGATTGCAGTACGCACATCCTGAAGCTGATCTTTCACCACCAACGGAAGCATGGCCTGACTGAAATTTTCATAGTCGCCGATCACTACATCTTTGCTTTCATTCAAATTGACCAGCGAATCCTCCCTTTCCCTCAGCACCATGAACTTTTCCTCCAGATCATCAATCATTTTTCTTTGCTGTCCCACCATGATATCATCTGATACCAATGTACTACCGATAAGAATCCCCAGGCCCAGTGCCAGGAAAACACCAATAATAGAAACGATATGATACTTTAAATCAATCAATGTTTACACCACCATAAATATTTTACATATTGAATAATAGCTTGATCTGTAAAAAGATCAAGCGAAAAAACGGATACGTTGCAGGAGACACCCAGAGGGTAATCCCAATGGGAATTAACGCTGCGATAATCAACTGAACCAGATATTTCGTCTGCAGGCTTTGCTTGTACAACTGACTAACACCCCGAGCATCTACCAGAATGGAGCCCACCTTCAGTCTCACGAGGAACGTACTGGCCATTCCCTTCCTGCCTTTTTCCATAAAATCAACCATGTTAGAATGAGTTCCTACCGCTACGATTAGACTTGCACCATACTCCCACGCAAGAATCATCGCAACATCTTCACTCGTACCCGGCATCGGAACAACCGACGCTTTGACCCCCATTTTCTGAACCCTTTCCAGGCCAGGTGCCTTGCCATTAGCATACGCATGTACAACAACTTCTGCTCCTGATTTCAGAGCCGCGTCTGATACACTGTCCATATCTCCTACGATAATGTCTGGCTTTAAACCAAACTCCAAAATCGCATCCGCGCCTCCATCCACTCCAATCAAAACTGGTTTTTGTTCCTGGATATACGAGGATATGGTTCGCAGATCTTCTTTATAGCTCGCACCTCTCACCACAATGAGAACGTGTCTGTTTAAGATATGCGTATGTAGCTCTGGAACCTCTAGATTCCCCAGCAAAATAGCCTTCTCTTTGCGAGCATACTCCAGGGTATTATCAACAAATACGTCCAGTTCTTTTTGAAAATTTTCATTGGCTTCGTCTAATTTGCCACGCACATCCTCCATGGACAGTCGTTTGCCCTGGCCCACCAGTTCCCCTCCAGAAAAGACTTGATTATCCTTTATTTCAACGGTTACCCTTTCCCGCACGCAGCTAAAAATGTCCTCCGAGACCTCGTCCAACACAGGAATGCCTGCCTTTAGTATTTTATATGCCCCTTTTGCAGGGTAGCGTCCTGTTATAGATGGTCTTGTATTAATAATCGCCTGGGGTCTTATATCAATCAGACAGTTCGCCGCAACTTCATCAATATCATCATGACTGATGATTGCAATATCACCTTTTTTAAGACGCGTAACCAGATCCTTGGTTCGATGATCCAGTTTTGCTTTTCCTTTACTATGCATAGTACACCTCAAAAACCTAATCGTTAGAAATTATTCTTCATTTCCCCAATACTTCATTGCAATTTATATTACCATATCTAACGGCACAACAAAAATTTTCTGTCAGGACCGGGGATAACTTGAAACCTACTGCTCCAACGCTTGTTTAGTAACATAAGCGATATCATTGCACCAATACTTCTCAACTATTATATAGTATTAATCCATGTAATTTCTTGCGGTTTCATGAAATAAACATGATTAATTAGAAAGTTGGTTGAGTATAAGCGAAATTATTAGTTGAACAGTTGGTCAGTTGGTTAGTTGGAACGTTGAAGTGGGTTAGTACGAAAATAGAAAAGTAAAATAGACGCGGATTACACGGATTTAACGGATCTACACAGATTTTTTGTAGATAATAACGTTGAATAGACGCGGACTAACACGGACTTTCTGGACTTACGCAGACCTTTTTTTGTAAAGGGTCAGGGGGGAGGAGTAAGGGCAATGCCTGGCGCATAGCGCCTAACTCCTCACTCCTAACCCCTAACTCCTCACCTCTTTTCATCCGTGGTTGTGGCCTGCGGCCATGGAAGGTTCCCCTGCAAAAACCCACAAATATTTCTGTTTGAACACCTATTACTTTTTGCAAAGGAAGCAAACATCAGTTTTTACTCGAATATATTGGAGCACAAAAAAATAACGCCTTATTATTGGTTGCAATAGCACCAACAAAAAAGCGATATAATTTATAATCTTCCAGAGACGAGTGTTTGAATGAATGGTATCGCAACAATGAATAATAACAATAATATCAATTACTCAAATAATCTGATGATTAGCTTACCTTATTCTCCAATCTCAACTTATCAGCAATAATAGCAATAAACTCAGAATTGGTCGGTTTCCCCTTCTCTCCATTAATGGTATAACCAAAGAATTTATTAATCTTTTCATAATCTCCACGATCCCATGCCAATTCAATCGCATGGCGAATGGCTCTTTCTACCCGACTTGGCGTTGTGTCATACTTCTGGGCTATGGTTGGATATAGTTCTTTCGTAACAGCTCCCAGATAATTCACTTCGTCCACTACCAGCATGATCGCATCTCGCAGATACTGATATCCTTTGACGTGAGCAGGTACACCGATTTCATGAATAATCTTGGTAACTTCTACTTCCAAATCCTTCGGTGCCGGTGCATCCACAGTTACCGTAACATGAGACATGCTCCGTTCCGTCTGCGGTTGTTCATCCCGAACCACCTGTCTAACCCGATCACCCAGTACCTGCAGATTAAACGGTTTAAGTATGTAGTAATCTGCGCCCAGTTGGACCGCCTTCTGGGTAATGTTTTCCTGACCAAAAGCAGTTAAAATGATAATTTTAGGTCTTTTCTCGAGGTTTAATCCATCGATCTTTTCCAAAACCCCTATTCCGTCCATATATGGCATAATTAAATCCAGGATTAATGTGTCTACGCTTTTCTTCGAAAGAACATCCAACACTTCCATACCGTTAGAACATACATCAACAAGCTCGAATTCTGGTTCGTTGGAAAAGTAGTCTTTTAGTATCCCACAAAATTCACGGTTATCATCCGCCACCAATACCTTAATTTGATTGCTTTCACCAAACATTCAGATTTAACCCCCCTCATCTCTTAAGTACGCTATCCATAATTAACATAATTAACATATATTCCGATTTCGACGAGAGGTCAATTTTTTCCTTTTTTTTAATTCTATCAAATTCGCTTATTATCTATCACAGGCAGTCACAATGGTGTATATTCAAACATAATTGCACCACATCTTTATCCTGTTAAAACCTATTAAATATTGATATTTTACCTTATTTTAGGGACTTGAAGGCATTGCTAAAATGTCGAAACCTTTTCTGTTGACTCAATTTTTACAGGCATTTCCGATAGCATATTATCCATGAAAATACCGTAACCAGAGATTGGATTATTTAAAAAAACATGGGTAACCGCTCCTGCTATTCGATTGTTCTGGATAATAGGACTTCCTGACATTCCTTGCACAATACCGCCAGTTAGACTAATTAAGCGAGGATCAGTCACTTTAATAATCATTCCCTTTCCATTCTGTCTCTGCGGATAGACTTTCTCGATTACAATATCAAACGCCTCAATGTCTTCCCCATTAACAACCGTTAGAATTTGAGCATTCCCTTCCTTAACCTGATGCGCATAAGCAACTTCCATGCTATACTCGGTCAACGGATTTTGCAAAGCCTTCGCTGTTTTCCCATAGATGCCAAATTGAGAATTTTTAACAATATTGCCTTCTACAATGCTATGGTCATTAAAGATCCCAATTTTCTCTCCTGGATGGCCTGGTTTTCCCGGTTTAATCGTTTGAATCGAAGCCCCCACTACTCGGCCCTTTAAAACATCAATTCCCTGTCGTGTATCTGCATCTACGATGATGTGTCCCAACGCTGCATAATGTTCTGTTTCAGGATCCCAAAAGGTCAATGTTCCAACACCCACCACCCCGTCACGAACATATAAACCTATTCGATAACGATCGGTTTCTGCACAATGAACCGGCTTCATCTGAATAATGATTGCTTTTCCTTTTCGTTTAATCTCCAGCTTCAATTCTTTGTCTTTATTGCTGTCAATCATCTTTGCCAAGTCTACTTCAGTACTTACAGCCTGGTCATCCATACGAAAAATCAAGTCACCGATCTGAAGTCCCTGATCTCTGCCGGGATAAATTTTTTCTCCATCAGAACCAACAATCGGTGCAAAACCAACCACCATAATTCCTTTTGATTGAAGCAAAACCCCTATTGAATGCCCCCCTGGAACCACACGCTTGGGTGCCACAGACTCAATCTGAATCGATTTTATAGGAATATACCCAAAAAGATTCAGCCGAACATCCACCCGTCCAGGTTTGAGTGCCATAATCTCGTATCCGTTATTTTGTTGATTAACTGTAACCGGGAAATCCTGTTGGGACGCAAAAACATTCGTTGATGATCCCATCACCTTCATGACGATCTTATTTTGAATCCGTGCCGGCAGGTTCAGCTGTATGGTGCTCGCTTCCCCTACAACAATCCGCTGATTATCCGGCAGAGTCAAAATCGTCTGAACCTGCGGTGTAAAACAAATGGCCACAAAAATAAAGGCAAGTACAATTCCTAACCATGGACGCATCTTTTGCAAAGATCTATCCTCCTAAAATATTGCTAATCATTAGTCTTGCCTTTAAAAAACGAAAATATTCTTTTTATTTAAAAGGGTTAATTAGAAAATAGGTTGAGTATAAGCGGAATTATTAGTTGGAAAGTTGGTTAGTTGGTCAGTTGGAACGTTGAAATAGACACACCCTTACGGGTACCACTTATGTTCCCTTCGGTCACTTTTAATATGACGCGGATTACACGGATTACACGGATTTATCGGATTTTATAAATTTAAATAGGTTGAATAGACGCGGACTTTATTTATATATCTTGGGGATGAAGGCTTAAGGTTAGCGCAGGGGGGTAAAGGCGAAAGAGAAAGATTAAAATTAGCTCTTTTTTCCCAGACACCCAGAGCATCACTTATTCAGCTCGTACGCAAGACATAAGACCGGACCCAAGCGTTCTTAAGCCTTCAGCCCCTGGCATCACATTACACCTAACTCCCTACCTATTTTCATCGATGGTTGCGTGTACTCATTGAGTATGGTTCGCGGCCATGGAAGGTTAATATATTGAATAAGAAGAGAAAGGCTCCTCCAGTGACCTGGAGGAGCCTTTCTCTTCTTATTATTTTAATCATCAAATAAACTCAAACCCTGACCCTCAACGAAATCCTCGTTGTTTTGTGCCTTGGATAGCATCTCCCGGGCGTGATTCAGGGCCATTTGGGAATAATTATCTCCATCGAGCATTCGTGCTATTTCCTTGACCTGTTCCTCGGGTTGAAGTCGATGTACAAGGGTATAGGTTTTTTGCTGTTTCACCTGCTTTTCAATCACAAAATGCTGTTTTGAATAGCATGATATTTGCGGAGAATGAGTGATAATGATGAGCTGATGGCTCTCAGACAACGATGCAATTTTCTTTGCCATCGCGTTCAATGCACTGCCACCCAAACCAACGTCTATCTCATCAAAAATTAGCGTCGGCACCTGATATACATCAGATAATGCCTTTTTCAGCGCCAGAATAAAGCGAGAAATTTCGCCACCTGAAGCAATTCTAGCCAGGGGCCGCAGTTCTTCTCCGGGGTTGGGAGAAAACAGGAAATGGACCTCATCCATCCCGGTCGGACCCGGTGTTTTGCCTTCCCCAATCTCAACCTTAAACTGCAGATGCGGCATGTTTAAGTCAAGCAGTTCATTATGAACTCTTTCTTCTAGAATTTTTGCACCCGAACACCGCTTTTCACTCATTTGCTGCGCTATATGCATATAAGCTGACTCTGCTTTGTCAATATCCTTTATAAGTTCTTCTTGTTTTTCTTCAACCTGCTCCAGTTCCTCATGTTCCCGTATGGCAGCTTCCAAAAATGAAAGGATCGCTTCAATGCTTTCCCCATACTTCTTCTTCAGCCTCGCAATTTCATATAAGCGATCCTCGGTTTCCTCTAAAAGACCGGGTTCAAAATCTAGTTTATCTCGATAAGATATGACCTTCTCGGATAAATCCTGTAACCTGTAATAGATTTCCTCCAGCGGTTGAACCAACTCCGAAAAGAAACTGTCAAAATCTAATGATTTAGCCTGTTCAAGTGCTTCGTAAACCTGGTCACAGGCAACAACCGTCTCTTCCGAGTCATAAAGAGAAGCTGAAATATTTATACTGCCCGATAATAACTGCTGCACATTCTTGATCCGCTCACGCAGATTATCTAATTCTTTATCTTCACCGGGATACAAATGACTGTTCTCGATTTCGTTAATCTGAAATGATAGGAAATCCAGTTTTTGTTCTCTTAATCCGACCATTTCCTTTAGTTCTTCCAGTTGTTTTCTTCTGTTCTCCCACGCTATATAGCAATCATTAATTTCCTTTAAGTATACTGATGCCTCTGGAACAAAGCTGTCAACATATTGTTGATACATCGCTGGATGAATGGTTTCCTGCCGATCATCCTGACCATGCAGATCAATGAGTTGTGATCCGATTATTTTTAATGTGGACACCGTGACCACTCTTCCGTTTACCCTGGCTACATTTCTTCCCTGGGGAAAAATATCTCTGCTCACCAGCAGTGTTTCCTCATCCTCGAGTAATCCCTGCTCCTGAAGATAACGGATTACAGCTTCATTACCGCCAATATCAAAAACAGCCTCTACAACCGCTTTTTTACTATTGTCCCGAATGTCATCATACCGAACCCGTTCTCCCATTAACAGGCATAGCGCATCAATGATAATAGATTTCCCTGCACCTGTTTCCCCGGAAAGAACAATGAGTCCATCCGAAAATTGCATACGCAATTCTTCGATAAGAATTAAATTAGAAATACACATCTCCAACAACATATTATCGCCTCTTAAAAGAGATTCACTACATACCCGTTATGTATACCGTTTTTACTCCGAAAGCAACTCCTTAAATACACGCAATACATTATCGACTGCTTCCTTGGGTTTTACGACAATAAAAATGGTATCATCGCCTGCCACATTTCCCAAAATATGATTATTGTCCATGGCATCAATCAACGAACCAATGGACTGTGCTGCCCCCGGAAGGGTTTTAATAACGATGATGTTTTCACTATGATTGTAGTTTACGACTGAATCCCGAAAAATTCTTTTCACTCTTTCATTATTCGAAGACCTTTGCCCGTGGGCATCAGGCGCAGCATAGTGATATCCATTTTCATCAGGAATCTTTATCAAACATAATTCCTTAATGTCCCTGGAAACAGTTGCCTGGGTTACATTATAGCCCTTTTGTTGCAGCGCTTCCCCCAATTCTTCCTGGGTGGCAATGCGTCCACTGGACAGAATATCCATGATAGCAAAATGTCGTCTGGATTTCATCGAATACCTCCATTACAGCAATTTATGAACAAGCAACAACTGTGGCGGATAAAATCATGGATCATTTTAACAGCATTTTGAAAGTATTCCATATTATCCATCCTTGTTTCGTTTTAATCGACTGTCTACGGTAGCAAAAAAATCTCTGGGTTTCAGGTTAACCAGTTTCAACTTAGTACCTGCCCTTTTGATTATAATAGTATCATTCTTCTTTAGTTCCACTTTTACCTGCCCATCCATAGAAATAAAAGTATCCGTTCCGTTAACCAATTTCAGGCATAAATCTTTCCCTGCCGAAATAACCAGCGGGCGCTGGGCAAGTAAGTACGATGCAATGGGCGTAATAATAAAGGATTCTAATTGCGGATCAACAATAGGTCCGCCACAGGACAAAGAATAACCAGTGGACCCTGTTGGCGTTGCGATAATAAGTCCATCAGCACGATAGTTTCCATAACCCTCACCGGCAATTCGCATATCCAGATCTATCAAATGCGCCTCGTGAGATTGAACACATGCTTCATTGAGTCCGTACAAACGGGATACTGTCTGCCTATCTCTAAGAATCTCGACTTCCAGCATCATGCGTTCATCAATGTGATAATCCTTTTGTAAAAATCGGTCCAAATACTGATCCAATTCATCTGCTTCAAGATTGCTAAGAAAACCTACTGTCCCCATGTTAACCCCAAGAATCGGCACATTGATATCCAGATGCTGCCGTGCGGCTCGTACAATTGTCCCGTCTCCACCAAGAACAATAATGGAATCAACCTCTGCAAAGCTGGCAACAGGATTTTCACCATTATCCACTTCAACAATAATGCCTCTTGATTGAAGATTAGCAGCAATCTGTTCAGCCATGGACAGGGTCCGTTGAATTTTATTGTTATTCACCAACACAATTTTCAATGATGTTGTCCCTCCAAACTGTGATGTGCTTGTTCGACGACATGATTGATCAGTAATTCTATGTCTTCAACTTCTGAAATATTCTTTTTAAGCAAAATAAAGTATTCGATATTACCCTGCGGTCCAGTGATCGGTGAATACGTTACATCCAGGCAATTGAGTCCGATATTTCGTGCCGCACGGGTACATTTTCGCAGTACCTCAACATGAACAAGAGGGTCACGGACAACCCCTTTTTTCCCCACTTTGTCCCGTCCTGCTTCGAACTGGGGTTTAATCAAAGATACGATTGCACCTTCATCTTTGATTAGCGGAGCAAGAACAGGAAAAATGAGTGTAGTGGAAATAAAAGAAACATCCATCGTAATCATATCCACTTGTTCTCCCAAATCTTTCAGTGTAAAATAGCGCACATTCGTTCTTTCCATCACCTTGACCCGCGGATCATTTCGAAGTGACCAATCCAACTGTCCATATCCTACATCAACAGCACATACCCGAGAAGCCCCATTTTGCAAGGCACAATCGGTATATCCCCCCGTAGAGGCACCGACATCCAAAACAGATTTTCCCTGAAAATCAAGATAAAAAGCACGGATGGCACCCTCTAATTTGAAACCACCCCTGCTTACATACTTAAGACGATTTGAAGTAACGGTCACTTCAGCATCCTCATCAATCTTCGTTCCTGCTTTCGTTACCGACTGATTGTCCACCTTTACTTCTCCCGCCAGAATCATTGCTCTGGCTTTCTCTCTGCTTGGTGCCATTCCTTTGTCTAAAAGCACCGTATCCAATCTATACTTCGCCAATTTCTCTTAACCCCCAGGATTTTTTCTTAAGCCCAGGCCACCTGGCAGCAATACGCTGCGCAATTGATTCCGCATCCATATTAAGATAATCAAATAACAAGTCCACTCGTCCCTGTTCGACAAATTCATCCGGAATGCCAATGCGTAAAAATTCCGAGTTTTGCTTCTGGTCTGCCAGCACTTCCAGCACGGCCGAACCAAAACCTCCCATCAGACAGTTATCTTCGATAGTTATGATCCGATCAAAACGGCATCCCAGATCTGCTATCAACACCTCATCAAGAGGTTTAACAAACCTGCCATTGACCAGTTCAACCGAAATGCCTTCCTCCGCAAGAAGATTCGTTACATCCCTGGCAATACTAACTGCTCTGCCTATCGCAACAATGGCAAGATCCGTCCCTTTGACAAGCACTTCTGCAGTGCCGGGAAGCAACAAATTGCGTTCTGGATTGACCTCAACCAATTCACCCGCACCACGTGGATAACGGATTGCCACCGGTCCATTTAAAGAAAATGCAGTATGGAGCATATCTAAGAATTCATTTTCATTCCAGGGAGCCATCACTGTAAAATTAGGAATATCTCTTAAAAATGCCAGATCAAATACCCCATGATGCGTTGGACCATCATCTCCTACAAGTCCTCCACGGTCAACCGCAAATACGACTGGAAGGTTCTGCATGGCAACATCATGTATAAGCTGATCATATGCCCGCTGAAGAAAGGTAGAGTATAAACAAACCACCGGCCTCATGCCTGATTTCGCCATCCCGGCAGCCATTGTAACGGCGTGTTGTTCACAGATCCCCACATCGAAAAATCGTTCCGGGAATCTTCTGGAGAATTCATTCAAACCCGTTCCTGCAGTCATCGCAGCTGTAATCGCAATGACCCTATCATCTTCCTGTCCTTTTTCCACCATATATGACCCGAAAGCCTCTGTAAATGTGTGCCATTTCTTTTTAAACTGTTTGCCAGTCTCTATGTCAAAGGGTCCAACCCCATGAAAAACATCAGGATTTTGCAGGGCTGGTTCATATCCACGCCCCTTTTGCGTAATCGTGTGGATGAGAATAGGTCCTTTCATCTTACGGGCATTTGAAAGCACAACCATTAATTCCTCCAGATTATGACCATTTACAGGACCAACATAAGTAAAGCCAAGATCTTCAAACATCGTACCCGGAATCATAAAGTATTTAACCATATCTTTAAACCTGCCCGCTGCACGCGCAATGTTGGGCCCAATCGCAGGAATCCTGTTCAAAACCCCTTCAATATCCTCTTTGGTACGAGAATAAGAGGGATCTGTACGCAAACGGTTCAAATAGGATGACATCGCACCCACGTTTTTATTAATCGACATCTCGTTATCGTTTAGAATAACGATCATATCCGTTCCTTCATTCCCAGCATGATTTAAGGCTTCAAAGCACATACCTCCGGTCAAAGCTCCATCACCAGTAACAGCAATCACTGAATGCTTCTCTCCTTTGATATCACGCGCCAGGGCCATTCCCAGCACAGCTGAAATAGATGTACTGCTGTGTCCCGTATTAAAAGCATCATGGGGAGATTCCTCCGATTTAGGAAATCCACTGATCCCCCCAAATTGTCGGAGAGTAGACATTTCTCCCAATCTTCCCGTTAAAATCTTATGTACATAACTCTGATGTCCTACATCCCATACGATTTTATCTTCCGGCGTGCTGAAAACAGCATGTAATGCCAGGGTGAGTTCCACCACACCCAGATTTGCAGCCAGATGCCCGCCACATTCAGCCACGCGGTCAATCAGTACCTGACGAACCTCGGCGGCCAGTTCAGTCATTTGTTGTAAAGATAATTGTTTTACATCCGCAGGGCCGTTAATGCGACTTAGAATGTTCTCCATTAATGATCACCTTCTGCCCTTCAGAATTTCGGTACCAGTCATATTCTCCCACCATGCAGCAATAATACCCGCCCTTAATATTATCTCATTCGCATGTTGAATTGCTATATTCTTCCCAATTGCCTTCCCTCCGACGGTCAGGGCAGCAATTAATGAGGTCATTGCCGACCCAATCAGTACAATATTTGTCCATGAATAGTATTGGACCAGACTGAACACAATCCCTGCTCCAATTGCACCACTAACGGTACCGCAAATATCCCCCACCACATCACAGAAGTAATTGGCAACCACACTTGCATTGCGCGTAATTTTTACCGCCTGATAGGCACCCAATATTTTTTTTGCCGCCTTCGCATTAAAAGGCGGCAAACTTGCTGCAGCAGCAGCAGTTCCAACAATATCAAAAAAAATCCCCAGGGCAATAATCAGCAAAAGCATAACATTGGCCAGAAGAAGATTATTTACGGTCTTCATTAATGCCTCCGAGCCCAGACTGACAAGTAAAGCAATAAAGAAAGTAAAAAACGCTACAATTAACCCGGAGATAACATTGTTTTTTTTAACTAAAGTCAACAAAACTACCTAAATCCCCCATGTTTTCAGAAGGCTTATAAAATCGCCCAGCTCAATATATATCGCTCCTTTTGCAAAAATAAATACAAAAGAAGCTAGGTCATGCGAATATGGCAAAAGGTTACTTATCAAGTAAACGCTGTGACATAGGTCCAGCAGGTTTTCCCCGTTGGGTCTCCCATCTGTTGCCAGATGGGCGGTTTCCCTTTATGCCCACACCATGTCGTTACCGAGCATGGGGCTGGATTACCACTAAGTACACACTTTAATCCTTGACAAGCCGTGCAAATAGCGCACTCAGTCTAGGAGTTTTCCTCGGCAGCCCACATCTGCTTCTAGCCTCTTTTGCAACCACAATTTCAAAGCAGGTCACTATACTTCGGCCAAAGCATAGCCACCCATTTGCGCTTATCCGCCATGGTCACTCAAGGCAGGCTACACTGCACCCAGCCTGAGCCAGAATGCAGGTTTTCCTCCTTTTATCTCAAGAGACAAAAGGAGACCTCCACGAGTGCGGGGTGGCGCCCGCATGCCTTTGCGGGTTTCCCCATCACCCTTATCCCCCAGCAACGACCCCTAACTGGGCGTCAAAAGCCGATACCAGAGACTTCATCGATGTGCCCTTAACGGATTTTTAGGCCCGTCTTCAAAACAAATAGAGCTGACTAGAATACTGCAACCTTTTGCCAGATATCTACCAATAGCTTATTATATCATACAAAAATCCAATGTTTCTACTCACGCTATCACCAGCTAAACATCAAACAGCATCATGCAGTTCAATAAATCGCAAGCGTTTCCTTTTTCCTTAGCCAACCTTACCCCTGATATCTATTAATACGCTAACCAACATCCTTCCGCTTTCACCAGCTATTGTAAAAATAAGTTTTAACCTACAAACTTCACAGCTGTTCCATAAACAATTACTTCAGCAGCTCCCGTCGTGATGGCACTGGTTGCATATCTTATATTAATGATCCCATCGGCTCCCATACCTTCAGCTTCCTGAACCATTCTTTTTGTAGCAATAGCTCTTGCTTCGTCCATCATTTCTCTATAAGCTTCAAGCTCTCCTCCTACTAAGGTTTTTAGCCCACTTAAAATATCTTTTCCAACGTGCTTTGATTGGATTGTACTGCCCTTAACAATAGAAATAGTTTCTATTTGTTTACCACTAACAAAATCAGTATTTACTAAGATCATCCTTATCTTCCTCCTTTATTTCTCTTATTCTTAAATACATGTTATAAGCTAATGCAATCAATAATGTCAGTAAAACAATAACTACAATTGCCAACCATAAAATGGATAATTTTCCTTGGTACATAACAGACATTATCCCTGAAGCATACAATAAAACAATTACAGCAACAATTATGGTTATCACAACTGTTATAATTATATTTTTCTTCATTACCTTTATACTCCTATTATTTTATCTCATGATAGATGTGACAGGGGGACGGGGTTGTTGTCAACATATTTAAATTTTCAATACTTCTTGTACTGCGACATCTGAAAAATGTTGACAACAACCCCGTCCCCCTGTCACCCCCGAGCGGAGCGAGCCTACATTTTATCTTTTTTTCAGAACTATCCAACTAACCAACTATCCAACTATCCAACTAACCAACTATCCAACTATCCAACTAACCAACTATCCAACTATCCAACTAACCAACTATCCAACTAACCAACTATAATATCACGATTTTCGGTTGAGGGTGAATTGAGCAAGGTCGCGAAGGAAGTCGGCTTCCGCGTCAAAGATCTGAATGCTCTTCAGACATTGTTCCACAGATTGCTGCGCCATTATTTTTGCCTGTTCAAGACCGAAAAGACTGACAAAAGTGATCTTCCCATTTTTCTCATCAGAACCAATGGGTTTCCCCAGGGTTTGTTGGTCACCATCTACATCCAGGATATCGTCGGTAATCTGAAAGGCTAATCCAAAATTAACAGCGAATTCTGTTAAAGCATCCAGCCCTTCCTCATTCATCCCTGCCATTATCGCACCTGACCGCAGCGCAACTTTAAAAAGTGCCCCTGTTTTTAGCAGGTGCAGCGTTTTTAGTTGTTCTAACGTCTCCATTTTATGATCAGAGTCAAGGTCAAGAACCTGTCCTCCCACCATGCCTTGACTGCCTGCAGCGCTCGAGATCTCCTGTATGACACGCAGAATTCGCTGCGGATCCACCCCGCCTTTTCCTGATGCTATAAGGCCAAAGGCTTCCGTAAGCAGGGCATCCCCTGTCAGTATCGCATTGGCTTCCCCAAATACTCTATGACAGGTCGGTTTTCCCCTGCGAAAATCGTCATCGTCCATAGCCGGCAGATCATCATGTACCAGGGAATACGAATGAATCATTTCCAGTGCACACGCTGCCGGAATGACTTCCCGCCAGTCTCCCCCTGCAATCATCGCGCCTTCCATACATAAAATAGGTCTAAGCCGTTTCCCGCCGTTAAAAACAGCATAGCGCATCGATTTATGAATCAACGGTGGAAACATATTCTCCAGCAGCATCTTTTGTTTTAATTCCTCTTCAATACGCTTCTTACGCACATTGAGTTCCTGAAGAAAGCACGCCTGGTTAAATGTCATCTTACATCCTCGCAATTCAAATTCAGTCCTCAAAAGGCTCCAGTTCTATATCACCGTTTATTTTTTGTATCAGTTTGCTCACTTTTGATTCCGTCTTTTTGAGTTCCTTCTGGCAAAAAACAGATAACGCCACCCCTTGTTCAAACATCGCCAATGACTCCTCCAGACTTAGCTGTCCCGATTCCAGTTCCGCAACGATTTCTTCTAATTTGGCCAGGGAAGCATCAAAATTCATCGGTTCCATTTTTTTCTTTTCTCCTTCCCTTTCATTTCCATCTTTAATGTACCATCAATCAATTCGGCATAGATTTCATCCCCTGAATTGATGTCATCAATACTCTTTACAATATGATCCCGGGTACCCAAAATAGCATAGCCCCTACCCAACACCTGAAGGGGGCTGAGTTTGTCCAGACCACCCGCTGCCATTGCCAGCGTGTGCCCCCGTCTTATCAATATATCTTGCATCGCTTGTGACAATTTTTTGTTACAATCATCAAGCATATTTTTTTTCTTTTCCAACAATAACGCCGGTTCTCGCCAAACCCTTTTCATCATAATACGATCAAGAGCTTCTTCTCTTAAAGAAAGATTCCTCTCCATCAATCGCTGCAACCGCGCAGCATGTTTGCAAACGCGTTCTTCCAGTTCCCTGTAATCAGGGACAGCTAATGCGGCTGCCTGCGTTGGTGTCGCCGCTCGCATATCAGCCGCAAAGTCACTCAGTGAAAAATCCACCTCATGACCTACCGCAGAGATAACCGGTATGACAGAGTCAACAATAGCATATACCACTGTTTCTGAATTAAACGCCATTAGATCCTCAAAAGAGCCTCCCCCTCTGCCCACAATGATAATATCAATATCCCCAAAAGTATTTATTAATTGAATACCCCGGGCAATTTCCGCAGGTGCCTCAGTACCCTGTACAGAGCTGTGAGCAATGACCACTTCAACCCCTGGATGCCGCAGCTTCAAAACCCGCAGTATATCCCGCAATGCCGCCCCATCCTGTGAGGTCACAATGCCGATCTTATTCGCCATAGGGGGCAGTTCTTTTTTCTTTTCAGGATCAAAGCAACCTTCGTCCTTCAGTCGCTTTTTTAATTTTTCCAGATAAAGAAACATACCACCTGTACCAAAAGGCTGCATTTCTTCCGCATAAACCTGAACCTTACCCTGTTTGCCATACATTGCTACCGTCCCCCGCAGGAGAACCTCCATGCCGTCCTCGGGTTTGAACTTCAACCCTCGCGTACAGCTTTTAAACATCACGCAGCTCACGGCAGCTTGTTCATCTTTTAGGGTAAAATACATATGCCCTGATTGTTGGTAACATCGAAAACCGGATATTTCACCCTTTAACCAGAAGTTCTGCAATATATCATCGGTCTCAAACAGTCTCCCAATATATGCATTCAAGGCCTCTACGGTAATAAAATCATTAACCATTATTTCCTCGTTCCATTCCTTCTGCTGCCCTTTGCAGATTAGCCATAAGTTCAGCGATCAAAATGGGACCCATTCCACCAGGTACCGGAAGCAACGAACCCTTTACGTTAGCAAGTACCTCTCTATCTATATTTCCACATAAATGATCATGATACCAGTAAAAACCGGCATCAATTAACAACGCGCCAGGCTTTATATCATGCTCTTTTACGATCAATGGATCACCCTTTTCAATAACCGCAATGTCTGCCAGTTTTAATAGGTCCGGGTCATATTGAGGAATTACCGTAACCCTAGCTTTCTCCTCTAGAAACATGAGGGCCAGCGGTTGTATCACATCAAAGGAATCCCCAACTAATAGCACAGACTTGCCTTCCAATTGTTTAAAATATCTTCGGACTACCTCCATACATGCCAGGGCTGCACAGCTAATAAAATCTGGACTGCCCCCCATTAATTTTCCTCTATTCACTGGATTAAAACCATCAACATCCTTTTTTGGATGAATCGCTGATAAGAATTCATCCTGATCAGGAGCTAATCTTTCAGGAAGGGGTAATTGTATGAGAATCCCGTGAATGTCATTGTCCTGGTTTAGATCTTCAATTTTCATTAAAAGATCTGTCTTTTTCATAGATGCCGGCAAAGAAAGGATGGTAGTTTTCCCCCCCACCTCTTCAATCGCCTTTTGTTTAAGCCCGATATAAAGCAAATTTTCCTTGGCATCCCCAACAACGATAATCGCCAGATGCGGTACTATATTGGATTGAACATTTTCTTCCCTGACTTTTGTTTTAATTTCACTGGCAATCTCTTTCCCACTGAGCATTTCCATAGTCAACCCTCCTGCGCTTCATTTTAGCCACAACGTAAAGTCTCCCGACCTCATTACTCCAATTCATTCATGCTAGATGGAGGAACACTACTCTTGTCAGATTTGATCTTGTCCAAAATCGCATTGATAAAGCTGGGAGAATTTGACTCGCCATATCGTTTGCCCATCTCAATGGCTTCATTAATAGCCACCGCAGGGCTCGTATTTTCTAAAAACAGGATTTCATAGGCTGCCATACGCATAAGGTTACGATCAACTGATGACATTCTCTCCAGCGCCCACTCGTTTGAGAAATTGTTAATCTTTTTATCAATCTCCGCCATTCGCTGAAGAGATCCTTCCACCAACGTCCACGCAAATGCCTTTTCTGTTTCGGATAAAGGCATTTCCTTAACCATATAATCAAAAGCCACCCGGGGTTCTGCTCCCCCCTGCTCCACCTGAAATAAAACCTTAAAAGCTGTTTCCCTAGATTTTCTCCTACTCAAACCAATCTTCCTTCCAATACATCATTCAATTATATATAACGTTATTTCACTCTTGACCGAATATGCGCCATAAAGATGAGAAGCTGAATGGACGCGGACAAACGCGGACTTTTTGGACCTTCGCGGACCTTTTTAATTTGTAAAGTTATTCATAACGGAAGCTTTAGCTTCCGTTTTACATTATTTATTTCTTAATATGTTAGACTAAAATCTCCTATACGAATTAAAGCAACACCAAAAATAATAAAAAAGTCCGCGCTTGTCCGCGCCCGAAGGGTCAGCGTAGGTCCGCGTCTATTCATCATCTCTTGTTGGGCATTATCTGTCTTTCGTGTTACATGCATTAGTATTTTTGTTTCAAGAGGTTTTTCAGCCATGTTTCTATGTCGGCGTGTTCGTCTATTTTCTTGCCTATAAAATACCCCAAAGCAATACATATCATAATAAAAATCGTGCGCCAGAAGCCGTAACTGATAAAGAGGAGACTGGCTACGAGTCCCAGGAGTATGCCTATTGCTTTTCCACGATGTTCCGTGAAAATATATAAAATCAGTTTTTCGAACATCTTCCTGCCCCCCTATTTGTTACCTGCGTTAAAATCGTCAACCAGCACTTTGACCCCGGCTACCTGAAGACCTCCAATACTTTGCAGGTATTCCTTTACCGTTGTTTGAATGGAACGAGTCAGATCAGGAACAGGCAATTCAGGATTCACCATGGTATGCAGCGTAACCATCAAACCTTCCGATGAAGATTGTATTGCAATACGGATGTCCTTCACACCATCAACCTGTTTGACCGCCTTCATAATGATCACCTTTATCGCAGTGATACTGATCGATACCTGTCCATGAAATCCATCTTCCACAACAATGGCATCTGGTCCAGCATGTCTTTTTAAACTGTAAACAATGCCCAGTATGCCCAAAACTCCTAATACACCACCTATTATTCCTGCTATCCATCGATTCTGCTGCGTTGAAAAAGCCATAGTCAGATATGCCAAAGGCTCGGTTCTCCCTACGGCAACTGCCACAACAGCAACACCTATCAATGTCAGCAATAGATTATACACAAAAAGTAACATTCGCAAGAGTATTGTCACTGTACATCTCTCCTTTCAGGACAAATAAGAATCAACCGTCAAATACAGATAACCCCCTGTGTAAACAGGGGGTTTAAAAGCTCAAGATGCTCTTAATCAATCTCCAAATCTGCCGCCAGTTCCTCCTCATCCAGTACAGCTTTTTTCATGGTTACCCCTACAACGTGCACGTTAACCCCGGTAACTGTTAAACCAGTCATGGTTTCCACAGCCAGTTTGACTTCCTTCTGTACGTTTTCGCCCACTTCAGGGATCGGATAACCAAATTGTACGGTTATGTAGATATCCATATTAGTTTCACTGCCGTTCACATCTACTTTTATACCTTTTCCAAAATTCTTCTTTCCCAGTTTCTCGACCAGGTCTGTGCCCCATCCTGCATTCATGGAGGCAACACCCTCTACCTCTGTAACAGCAAGACCGGCAACAGTCGACACAACTTCATCTGCTATACGAATAACTCCCAAATCAGTTGAAACTTCAGGTTTATTATTTTCCATATTTTACACCTCCAATTATATTATGTTGCTATTGTACCAGAATATAGCATCCATAATCAATCTTTCCCCGATGTTACGGAAACATTACATCCTTCTTTGAATAAAGTTTGTATATACCTCACCTCTTCTGAAAAACGCATTATCCAGCACCTTCAGATGAAAAGGAATAGTAGTGTGAACATTTTCAACATGAAACTCATTTAACGCCCTTTTCATTCTGCTGATCGCTTCTTCGCGATTTTGACCCCATACCATTAATTTGGCAACCATGGAATCATAATAGGGTGGAATGGTATAACCAGCATATACCGCAGAATCCACTCTAACCCCTGGTCCTCCGGGAATCAAATAGGATGTCACCTGACCGGGCGATGGTCGAAAATCATTGTTTGGGTCTTCTGCATTAATTCTGCATTCAATGGCCCAACCGTTTAACTGAATATCTTCCTGTTTGTACTGAAGCGGTTCCCCACTGGCAATCTTAATTTGTTCTTTAACGATATCTACTCCTGTCACCATTTCCGTTACGCCATGTTCCACCTGAACACGCGTATTCATTTCAATGAAATAGAAATTGCGATCTTTATTCACCAGGAATTCAACTGTCCCCGCACTTTCGTAACCTGCAGCACGTGCTGCCTCCACTGCTACAGCCCCCATCTGATTACGAAGTTCTTCCGTAACCAGACTGGATGGAGATTCTTCCAGGAGCTTCTGATTTCTTCTCTGCAAAGAGCAGTCCCTTTCCCCCAGATGGATGATTTGTCCATGTTCATCTGCAAGGATCTGAATCTCTATATGTCTGGGTTCCTCAATGTATTTTTCAATATATATTTCATCATTACCAAAGGCAGCTGATGCTTCCATTTTAGCCATCTCCAGGGCTTCTTTAATCGTCTCCCGGGAATGGGCCAAACGCATCCCTTTACCCCCGCCGCCGGCAGAGGCTTTGATCATCACCGGATAGCCTATTGAATCCGCAAGTCGTTGGGCCTCATCGAGGGTTTCCACAGCCCCTTCACTACCGGGTACCACTGGAACACCAACTCTGGTAACCAGTTCTCTGGCTTTCACCTTATCCCCCATGGTGTTGATTACGCTGGGGCTAGGCCCGATAAATTTAATATTATTGGTCTGGCATAGCTCTGCAAAGTACGCATTTTCAGCCAGAAACCCATATCCGGGGTGGATCGCTTCAGCCCCAGTATTCATAGCCGCTGCTATGATATTGGATATGTTCAGATAACTCTGGTTCGCAGGCGCATTCCCAATGCAAATTGCTTCATCTGCCATCATCACATGCAAACTCTCTTTATCAGCCTTTGAATAAACTGCAACAGTAGCTATATCCAACTCTTTACAGGCTCGGATAATTCTTAGGGCTATCTCTCCACGATTTGCAATTAATACTTTCGCAAACACGCTATCCCCCCTTAATCCTGTTGGATGACGAATAATACCTGATCAAACTCTACAGCTTCGGCATTTTCGACAGCAACTTCTACAATCGTTCCATCATACTCTGATTTAATCTCATTCATTAATTTCATCGCTTCTAAAATACAAAGGGTCTGTCCCTTCTTTACATAATCTCCAATCTGGGCATATGGACCTGAATCAGGAGAAGGTGCCGCATAAAAAGTCCCCACCATAGGCGCAAGAACTTCAGCAAAGCGTTCATCGTGCTCTGTCGGCTCTGCAACCTCTTTTTCTGGTGACGTCCGTACAGAAACGCGGGTTGCCTCTCCTTCTTTTGCTTCACTGTTACCTGATTTACGAAGACTTATTTTAAGATCATCTTTTTGAACCTCTAATTCGGCAATACTGGTTTGATCCATGAGTAAAATTAGTTCTCTCAATTCATCTATATTCATCTCGGCATCTCCTTCACTTATAACAGGATTTTTCCTCATTCTGGGAATCGGTTTGATGTTCAATTCCTTATCTTCCTCTACCAGAACCTGCCCTACTTCATCAACCGGCAGAATCTGCGGAAGATCCTCATCGGATCTAATTTTTTGGTACTCAAAATACTTCAATGCAACCTGTGGGAAGAGTATATACGTAAGGATATCTTCTTCTTTTGAAGATATTTCAGCCATTCTCTCTACCGCTTTCTCCCATCTCGGTTCAAGCAAGTCTGCCGGTCGAACGCTAATCACTTTCTCATCGCCAATAATTTTTCGTTTGATATCCAGGTGAATCGCTGCCGGTGGCGTCCCATAAAGACCACGCACATAGTCTTTCACCTCTCCAGGACTAAGCTTGTAACGTTCTCCCATTAACACATTAAGTACCGCCTGGATGCCAATAATCTGACTGGTCGGTGTAACCAGCGGAGGAAACCCAAGGTCTTCCCTTACCTTTGGTATTTCCTTTAGCACCTCCTCCAAACGATCCGACGATTTTTGCTCCTCAAGCTGCGATACCAGGTTTGAAATCATGCCCCCCGGCACCTGATGTTCGAAAACTTTCATGTCAGAAATTTTAGTAACACCACGTTCAAAGCCTTTGTGTATACGAAGCATCTCGAAATGGCTCGCAATATCAAATAACTGATGTAAATTCAAACCCGTATCCCATTCTGACCCCTGGAGAGCCCGCACTATGGTTTCAACCGGCGGTTGAGAATTTCCAAAGGCCATCGGAACAGAGGCTGTATCAATAATATCCACGCCTGCTTCTGCTGCCTTCATTGTGGTTGCTACGGCCAGACCGCCAATGTAATGGGTATGTAACTGAATAGGAATACCGACCTTTTCTTTCAACGCCTTAACCAATTCGTAGGAGACATACGGTGACAAAAGCCCTGCCATATCCTTTATGCAGATGGAATCCGCACCCATATCTCTTAATTGTAAAGCCGTTTGTACAAAGTGATCCATAGAATGCACAGGACTGATCGTGTAAACAACACATGCCTGAACATGTTTCCCGGTCTTCTTGGCTGCTCGAATACTGGTCTCCAGGTTGCGTATATCATTTAAGGCATCAAATATACGAAAAATATCAATCCCATTTTCAGCTGATTTATCAATAAACCTTTCGACCACATCATCGGGATAATGCATATATCCTACCAGCGATTGTCCCCTTAAGAGCATCTGCAGTTTAGTTTTCTTAACCTGACTGCGAATGATTCTTAATCGTTCCCAGGGATCTTCATTGAGGTAACGAATACACACATCAAAGGTTGCCCCACCCCATACCTCAAGGGAATGATAGCCGATGTTGTCCAATTTACTGAGCGCTGGCATCATATCTTCTGTGGTCATTCTCGTTGCCCAAAGGCTTTGATGTCCGTCTCGCAAACTCGTATCGGTAATCTTTATCTTACTCATCCTGCACCCCCAGAACTTCTGCCTTATTTGTCTTTTCTATATATATTGGTTTGTTTAATAATAAAAAATACCTGTATATATACAAATACACTCAGGCCTGAGACCTGAGTGATGTTCACTTTGACTCCATAACATTATAGAAATTAAAGCACTTTTTTACAACAATTTCGGAGAATGTATACAGTTCTCCTTGTGTGTATACATTTAATTAGCGGTGGTTAGTTAGCATTTTTTACAACGATATGTATATCAGCAGTTTTTCTTCCTATGACACGGCTGATTACAGAGGAGATCTTCTCACTGTCCTCTTCGCTCTTCAAATGATCTACGACCGCCGTCACTGACGAATCTTCAATAAACACCGCACAATCTTCAATCCCACATGATTTTATCATCGTTTCAGCCTGCAGTTCCTTTTCCATTCGTTCACTCAGCGCAATCATTTTTAGTTCAGCAACGTCGCGGGCTTTTAACTCTGCCTCGGGGTTCGCTGCAATTTGCCTGAGTAGTGCCATCCGTTCTCCTCGTACCTGATCCCGTTTAATCCGATAGTCTGCAAAAAAGCTAACCACTTCTAAGGTGTTTTCCGTTAAACGCTGCTGTAAATCGCGGTTAATTGCCATCTCCGGGTTCCGTTGTTCCTCTATCTGAACGGTTGGCTCCACGCCAGATTCTATACGCTGATCCATAACCACCAGCCCGATCACCGGCAATAAGATGATTACAGCTATATAAGCCAGTCTTTTTGGACTTCTAAGACTAATAATCATGAGTTACCTCCCTCCCTTGCAACAACTCTTACCTGATGAGGATAAAGATTAAGTAAGGTTACTGTGATATCTGTCAGCTTTTCCTTGACCCGGGCATCTTCTGCTCCCTCGGCTACAACCAGAACCCCCACCACCTCTGGCGCACGATCTTCAATTAATAATGCCTGCCCCGAAGAAACAGCAACATCACTGAAAACATTTACCTCTTTTATATCTCTTTCCCCTCCACTGGTATCCGTTTCCCTTGTATTTCTTTCTTCATCCCGTGTATTTCTGGCATAGCTTTTCTCTCCCTCTGATGCCAGAGTGATACTCACGTCCACTGTTCCTGCACCTTTTACCTGGGAGAGAATCGCCTGCAGTTCATTCATCATTATTGTCTTTACATCCGCATTCGATAAACGAACGACCTGATTTCCGGTAGACAATTGTTCATTTTTGCCTGTGGAAGATGGCCAAAGCAAGGCTAATAAACCCACACTGACCAACAAAACCAAAAGTATTTTCGTCTTCCCCTTCCACGGAAACACTTCATTGTTTTCTTCTTTTCCCTCCGATTTTCTTATCCATTCATCCAGCATTTGTCATCCCTCCTTCAAATTGAATCGTAATGTTTTCTTCCTCTATCCCATAAAGGTTTTTCAATACCTGCACAATTTTTTTATGTATTTCCTCTTCTTTCACTTCATCTGCCTCTTCTTCCAACCCGTAGAAGACATTTACCTGGTCAACGTTCTCCACTTCATTTCTTTGCGCAGACACAAACACATGGATACTGCTAACAGCGCCATCCTGCCCAATGAGTACTTCAGTATTTACATCATCCACACCTGGAACCAGCATAGCCACTGCACTAATCTGTCCCTGAACCTTCTCCTGCACTAAGCTACTGCTCTGTACACCTAGTCCCTCCTGAATTTTTTCCCCTTTCTCGAGAATGTCTTTTTCGATCTCCCGATCTACAGAATAATTCCAATATTCCACTTGAAAGTTTCGATCATCATACAGGAACGTCAAGGCAGGACTTAAAACAGCAACAATCACGAAAAGCCCAATGGTAAAGCGCACAAACGGTTTTAATTGACCTTCTGGCAGCAGCAATTCCAAAAAGCTGGAAATGATAATAATGACCAAAAGATTTCTTACAATCTCGTAAAGTATATCCATGGCATCCCTCCTGTCATCGAAGTGCTGTGAATCCATTGGACATTCCAGCAATGATCGCAATCATGAAGAAAAACATCAGCGCAACCGAAGCCGTTGCTGCCAGCATCAATAATATATGACTGCTCATCGTTTCCAGGATCGCTGCTGTTCTGGCATCCCCCATCGGCTCTACTACCGCTGCCACCACTTTATAAATGATTGCAATCGCTGCAATTTTGAGCAGTGGGAATAGAATGATCCCCAGAATAATTAGTACCCCCCAAATGCCTAGTGCCTGTTTAAGCATTACGATGTAACCGGCTGCAACCTCTATGGTGTCAGAGACCATTTTCCCAACGATAGGTACTGCATTATCGGTAATAAAGCGAGTCGTTCGCAGTGTAACTTTATCCAGTACAGAAGCATAAAGGGCACGCAGCGTTACAAGCCCTACAAAAAACGTCAGGAAAAATCCCAAAAAAAGCTGCGCAAGCTGAGTACAGAAACGGGCCATTTTTTCTACTTTTATGGTTTCCGACATTTGATTGACCAGGCTCAGCACGGCAGAAAGAATAATCAGGGGAAAAACAACATTTTTTATCCCACTGGCAAACGCAGTTGCTGCCGTCATTAGCATGGGAAAAAGCATAACCGATGCATTGATATTTCCCAATCCAGCGACCAGTACCATCATCTGCGGAAGCATAGCGGTCATAAATGTCACCATATTGTCAATGGTTTGCTGCCCAATCATTAGAACCACTTTAAAAGAACCCAGTGCCAACGCACATAAACCCAAAAAACAGGTTAGATAAGAGAGTTTAGCAATACTTGATGAAAACGCTGTTTGCAGATTAATGAGCAATGCAGCCATGACGGAGAGTATGACTAATTTTGATAAAAGCCCTGAATTCGCCAGGATTTCCTTAAAGAAAAACCGGACAATACTCTCGACAACTTCCTTTCCGTCAAACACCCATTCTCCGTGAATAAAATCCAGCAACCATTCCTTAACAGACTTTGTTTCCATGTAGGAAGACAGCTCCCCATCAATATTACCTTTGAATTCTTCAAGTGATTCCATGTCAATGCTCTTCATGGCATCCTGAACAGAAAACACAGATTCTTCCTCCTGTGCCCATGCTGATACAGGCAAAATGAGAGGTAACAGCATAAATAAAACCAGGATCAGAATTTTTTTCATTCTCAGCCCTCTCCTCCTGTTTATCCAGGCATTAAATCCATAAGTGATTCCAAGATGGCAATCATAATCGGCAGTGCCAGCACTGCAATAATAATCTTGGAGGCAAACTCTACTTTTCTGGCAACCGCCTTTTCGCCCGCATCTTCACAGATAACTGCCGCGAATTCGCCCAGGTAAGCAACTCCGAGAACTTTCAATATCGTAGAAAAAAAGAATAGGTTAATCTCGGCCCGTCTGCTTAATTCCTCCATTACCTCTAAAATAGAAGCTATTTTACCCATCATTACAGTAAAAATCAGGATACTGAAAACCATACTTAGAAGCACTGCCATCACCGGTTTCTCCTGCCGGAGGATGAGCAGTAATATTGTCGTTATAAGGGCTAATCCAACAATCTGAGCTATGTTCAAACACCATCGCTCCTTTTATGCAAGCTCAAACAGGCGCATATTGATATTATGGGAAGTCCCTGTCATAGATTAAATACAGTGCGAACCACCGTAAAAAGTTGGTTCATGAGCTGTACAACAATAATTAAAACAACAACCACGCCGGCAAGTGTAAGCATTTCTGCCTGCTCCTGTTTTTTAGCCTGCGTAAGGACAATACATAGAACAGAAATAAGCATACCGATTCCAGCGATTTTAAACAGGATATCCATATTTGCCATTCATTTCATCTCCTCTTTGTTAATTTCGCTTGTATTCATAACTACAGCAATAACAGCACCACCGCAGCACCAACAATAAAGCCTCCATAGGCCCATAGCTTTCTATTTGAACTGGATGTTTCCCGTGCCTTTTGTTCCTGTATCTGCAGTTGTGCATCAACCATCTGAAACATTTTCTTCTGTTCTTCGGTACCGGACATCCCCAATTGAGCTGCAAGGGTCTGCAGCAAATTCAGATCTTCTTTTTGAAGATCTCCTGCCTGTGCCAGCATTTTCAAACCCTTTTGCCAGGCTTCACGTATGGTTACACCCTGCCTGTCCTTCAGGATATGAGAGCTTTCCAGAAAAAGCTGCTTTACCGGCTCTGCTGTAAAATCTGCCGTTCGTGTAAGCGCCATAGATAGGGGAGTCTGCATGTAGGTGATCTCTTTTTCCAGAAAAGCGATTGCCAGTCGCAGCTGTTTAAGCTGTTCTACCCGCTGATCAAGCCCCCGTGCACCCATCATGCCAAAGGCGCCTGACCCTGCAATAACCATCGCAACCCCCATAGTCTTAAGCCAGATCATCGTTCACACCTCACGATCTCCTCCACGGTACCCGGTCCTTTTCTTCGCGACAAAAAAATGATATTGTAGAAAACATCCTCCGCCATCAGGTTTTTGATAACCGGTCTGTGTTGTACCTCCTCTAGGCTTCCTGCGTGAATGCTGCTCACAACAGAAACCCCGGCATTGACGCATTCATAGATAGCCTCCACATCCTGTACCCTTCCTATTTCATCGGTAATGATAACAACCGGGGATAACGAACGAAGCGCCATCATCATCCCATATGCTTTGGGACAGGCATCCAACACATCTGCGCGAGGCCCCAGGTCCAACTGTACTTGTCCCTGGTAACATCCGCCCAATTCGGAACGTTCATCAACAACGGTTATGTTGCAGCCTTTCCCCCATTTATTGCCCTCCGACAAACTCCTGGCAATATCGCGTAAGATTGTTGTCTTACCACACCTTGGCGGAGAAACCAGCAGTGTATTCATCGGCACACCACTACGGGTATAGAGGTGTGGTAAGAGGTGTCCAGCACACCCCTTAATCTGCCGTGCAACTCGAATCGCAATTGAGGAAAACGCCTTGACCGTCTTCACTTCCCCCTGCCTCATCACCACCTGTCCTGCAAGACCAACGCGGTGCCCTCCCGAGATCGTTATGTAACCCCTGCGAATCTCCTCTTCAAAGGCATATAGAGAGTTATCACTAATGGAGGCAATGGTTCGGTGAATATCCTCCGGGGTTACTACATACCCCCTGGCAAGATTGTCTTCCAATTGGCCGCGGGGTGTAATCGTTATTTCTCTATCTCCCGTACGTAGAAGTATTGGTTTTCCCCGTCTCAATCGAATTTCCTCAAGTTCACTCCATACATGATTGGTTTCCATTATTAAAGAACGAACGGTAGGAGATAGATAAGGAACGATATCCTGATAGATTATAGATTCACTTGAAGAACCCAGCACAACACCACCCCCTGTCCTTAATAGATATTGGTTCTTAAAGCAATTTATGTCAGGAATATATAAGCCTGCCCACAAATCTATGGACAGGCTGATTTAAACATTAAAAAACCCCCACTAAGGGGGGTTATAAAAAAATATTTAACTCATGCGTTTTTCTTCTCCTATTCCGGCATCAGGGGGACTATATTCATAATCAAACGATCCATCATTTACGTAAACAACTTCGTTACAGTTAGGGCAAATCACTTCAATTACATCCTCGTCATTCATTAACTCGTGCTCAATATACAGACTCTCTCCGCACTTAGAACAGTTGATTTGAAGGAATTCCTCTTCAAAAACCGTTTCTTCGAGATCTAACAGATCATCATCAATGCTCTCCATATACTCCTTAATTTCTTCGACTTCTTGCTCCACAAAACTGATTTCTTCTGCCATTTCGTTCAGAACATTTAAGATCCCGGAGATTATTTTCCCCTGTGGACTCCCTTCCCTGATAATAAGTCCTTCACTTAGCCCCTGTAAATAGCTAACCTTATCCGAAAAGTCCTTCAAGATTAACCCCTCCTTTTTCGAATAATATCCTTCATCCGTTTTTAGTATTTGTATTCAGCGGAGGAATTAATCCAACAAAAAATCAAATTTGTTAAGGTAGTGTCACAATAGACAGATTATGCGACGTAAAGTTGGACAGTTGGTTAGTTGGAAAGTTGGAAAATCGGAACGGTTCAGAAGGGATATCAATATAATCTCCCCCTTACACGGCAGACTATTTCAATAAGGAGTAAGGAGTTAGGCGTGAGGGGTGAGAACGGAACCAGACTCCATAGGCCAAAAAGGTGCTAGGCTCTTAACTTATTCAGAAAATAAATTAGTTTCCATTACGTATTGCGAATAAGTTAGGAGCCTGGCTCCCTTCATGCAGCATTACCACCCATATATCTAGATACGCAGAGTTCCAATATTGTTGTGTAACAAATGGGACCTGACCCCAGCGTGTAACATTATTTACACAAGCAACGCACAAAATTTTTCATTGATGGTTGTGTCTAGCGGACATGGTGGTTCCACTGCGGAAAATCATATTAGTGAGTTTGAATGTATCAGTGCCCATTGGATGAAATATTCTTCCAACAGGCTCCGCATGGGCCTTTTTGGGTTTTAGCCGGGAATTGTATTCAATAATTATTAATATTTCTCATAAAAAGAGGAATAATAATATAATTTGCAGAAATATTATGAATGACTATACACCAAACATTATATTTATAAGCAATGTGTTAAGCATTGAGAAAGAGAGGTATAAGATGAAAAAGGTAAGTTATCCGATTATTATTGCTATTGTTGTTTGTTCTATACTCATAGCCGGGATTGTGGGTGGAGTATCTATTTACAAAAGCAGTGCAATAATTCATGATGATACAGAAGAAATGCTTCTGGAGAAAGCTCAGAAAACCGCTGCTGAATTAAGTTTAAATTCAGAAGAAATTGCTGATGCTGCTGAAGCTATGGAAAGTATTATTTCTAGTACTTTTAACGTAGAAGAAGCTAGGAATAACCCAGTATATATGGATAATTATATGAATGAGATGACGCCAGTAATAAAGAAATTTGCTGAGAAAACAGAAGGAGTCATGAGTGCATATATATACTTTGATCCTGGGCTAACAAATCAGGCACATAAAATATCCTTCGTTGATACCCAGAATAATGGCAATTTTATTCATCAAGAGCAGAATGAGTTAGAAATTTATGACCCGGAAAACCCAAACATGGATTGGTACTACAGACCAATAAATGAAAAACAGGGCCTGTTTTCAAAGCCCTATTACTGGGACGCGTGGAATATGAATGTAATTACCTACAGTAAACCAGTGTATGTTAATGGAACCCTTATCGGAGTTGTAGGTATAGATACATCTTTTGATGAATATAAAGAAGCTGTAAATTCAATAAAACTATATGAGACCGGCTATGCATCTTTGTTAACTGAAGATCTGTATCACCTCGTTCATCCTAAATTGGGCATAGATGATAATATGGCAGATGTTCAAGGAGGAACTTTCAAGTGGATGTCCGAAAAGATACTAAATAATGATAGCGGAACCATTCGTTATACTGTTGATGGCAGCGATAAGATGATGGGGTATGCACATCTATCAAACGGTATGGTACTTTTACTCAGTGCTACTACTTCTGAAGTACTAGCCGAGATGAATGAACTGAGAAATTTTTTATTTTTAATTATGCTTCTGGGAATAATTTTAGCAGGATTAAGTGCAATATTCATAGGACGTAGAATATCACAACCTGTAACTGATTGTTCTAAATTTGCCGACATTATGGCTGCTGGAGATTTTACTAATGATGTTCCGCCAGAGGCTTTGCAGCGTAAAGATGAACTGGGGGTACTGGCCCAGGCCCTTGATCAGATGAATAAAAACTTAAGGAATCTGATAATGGAGATAAACAATAATGCTGGAGAAGTAGCTGCTGCCAGCGAAGAATTAAATGCTTCCGGTGAAAGTATCGCTTCGACTATGGAAGAGATGTCCGCCTCTACAGAAGAAATTGCTGCAGGTATGGAAGAAGTATCTGCTTCCTCACAGGAGGTGGGTGCCTCCGGTCAGGAAATAGCTGCCATTGTAGAACAGGTCAGTATAGCGGCAGAAAAAGGTCATACAGATGGAATAGAGATAGGACAACGAGCTTTGAGCGTACAAAATCAAGCCAATGCTTCAGAAGAAGCAGCTTTGAAAATGTATGAGGAGATAACAGAAAAAGTGGAAAAAGCCATGCATGATGCCCGGGTAGTAGACGAAATCTCCGGTCTGGCTGAGAATATAGCAGGAATAGCTGATCAGACCAATCTCCTGGCTCTCAATGCAGCCATAGAAGCGGCTCGTGCCGGAGAGCAGGGACGCGGTTTTGCTGTAGTGGCAGAAGAAGTAAGAAAACTAGCCGAAGATTCAGCCCAGGCTGTAACCGGAATCCAGGGCCTTACCGGGCAAGTACAGGCTGCAATCAGGATTCTCATGGAACACTGCGGTGAACTACTGAGATTTATCAACGAGGACGTAGTTAGAGACTATGGTTTAATAGTACAGATAGGCAAGCAGTATAAAGATGATGCAGATATGATAAATGATTTAACCGTAAATATAGGTGATCATATTACTAAAGTAGTAAAAGCTGTGGAAGAAATTAATGGAGCTATTGAATCTACAGCAGCAACAATGGAAGAGACTGCAGCAGGTGCCCAGGAAATAGCCAAAGGTAGTGAAGGTGCAACCCATGTAGCAATAGAAATAAATGAAGCTTCCGGTAAATTAGCCAGTAGTGCAGAGCAACTTAATTTACAGATACAGCAATTTAAGATATAAGCTGACATAAAGGCTGAATAAGACAGGCCCCTCTTCCAACATTACTAACGAAGAGGGGCTTAACTTTATCGATATGGAAGCAGAGGGTGACAAGAAGTTATACTCTTTCCATGTATTCTCCAACCCGTGTGTCAACTCTGATTTTGTCTCCTTCATTAACAAACAAGGGAACCTGAACAGTGGCACCACTCTCAAGTTTAGCCGCTTTGGTAACATTGGTAGCTGTGTCCCCTTTTACACCAGGTTCTGTTTCAGAAACGGTTAACTCAACAAAGTTAGGCAATTCAATGCCCATAATATCTTCCTGATACATCAGCACACCAATATTCATGTTTTCCATGAGCCACTTTGCACCATTACCCAAGACTTCATCAGGAATAGAAAGCTGATCATACGTTTCATTATCCATAAATACGAAACTGTCTCCGTCATTATACAGGTATTGCATATCTCTCTTATCAAGATGGGCCTTATGTACCTTCTCCCCACCTCGGAAGGTTTTCTCAACATTTCCACCAGATTTTACATTTTTCAATTTTGCACGTACAAAAGCGGAACCTTTGCCGGGTTTTACATGTTGAAATTCAACAACCTGATATACAGTTCCCTCCAATTCAATGGTCATGCCGGTTTTAAAATCATTAACCGAGATCATTTTATCCCTCCATTTATATTATGATTAACTTTTTATCAGAAAGGGTAATGACTTCACATCCCCCATTCTTCACAATCACAGTATCTTCGATGCGAATTCCGCCCCAACCAGGAATGTATACACCCGGTTCAATGGTCACCACCATGTTCTCTTCCAGGACTGCGTCACTGGCATAGGATACGCGTGGTTGTTCATGAATCTCCAGTCCAACCCCATGCCCAAGTCCATGCACAAAGTATCTATCCAGATCGTACTTCTTAAGCTGACCACGAACAATACCATCCACTTCCCGGGATTCCATACCGGAACAAACAGACGCAACACCTAATTCCTGTGCTTCTAATACTTTACCATAAATATCCCTTAACTTAGAAGACGCTTCACTAATTGCAACCGTACGAGTCATATCTCCTGCATAACCGTGATAGAATCCACCCATATCAATGGTCAGCATATCACCAGATGCCAGTTCTTTGGACGAGGGCTGACCGTGAGGCAGGGCCGCGTTTTTACCTGACACCGCAATGGTATCAAAGGATTCCCCACTGCACCCGCCCTCCTTAAGTAAAAAAGCAATCCGTGCCGCAATATGACGTTCGGGAACCCCGGGACGTATTTCGGTACATATCTGGGAAAACACCTGATCACCAATCGCGGCAACACTTCGAAGGAATTCCAGTTCAGTTTCATCCTTTACCAAACGCTGTGTCTCAATCCAGTTTGAACAGGGGTGAAATTCAACCTTTAACTCGTCTTTCAGAAGGTTCAGCACTTCAACAGTCATATAATGAGATTCAATTCCTATATGCTGTATCCCTTCACAAAGTCCTGATAAGGCTGCAATCAGACCATTTTCATTTTTCACCAGTTCCCAGTCTGGACACTCCCTGGCAACCTGTTCAAAATATCTGCCATCTGTAATAATGCACTGTCTGGTTGGTGTAATCAAAAGGCTGGCATCACTGCCCCCTGTAAAATTTGATAAATACCAAATGTTTTCACCCTTGCTGATCAGGAATGCATCCAATTTATGTTCTTCCATTTTCATACGAAGTTTATCCATTCGCATCTTAATATCTCTCACCTGCCTGATCCTTTTAATAACTGTTCTTATTTTACCCCAGTAAACAGATGCGTAAAATACTTTTTTTCTTTAAGCCTATTTGTTTCTTATCATCTTCATCGCTGCTTCAAAGGCAAGATCGTAGCTTTCTGCCCCAAACCCAAAGATCCCACCAACAGCAATCGGGCTCAGCAAGGAGGTGTGGCGGAAGGTCTCTTCCCGTTTATAAATATTGGAAAGATGGACCTCAATGAATGGAATCTGAACGGCTTTTAACGCATCGTAGATCGCGATACTATAGTGGGAATAGGCTGCCGCATTTACAATCATGCAGTCGATCTGATCCACTCTTGCCTGATGGATACAATCGATCAGCTCCCCTTCATGGTTTGACTGAACAAACTGCAGATCTACCTTCTCTGCTTCTGCCCTCTTTCTAAGGCGTGCTTCGATCACCTTCAGGGTCGTTGTTCCGTAATTCTCGGGTTCTCTTACACCTAGGAGATTGAGATTCGGTCCATTAATGACCAACAAGCTCGCCATGTTGCCCCTCCTTTTGCCTATTCCCCGCCAATACTCAAATGATTGAGCAAAAGAGAAGGCGTTGCCTTACTTCCAAAAAAGCGCACATCATTCCCTACCGCATCAACATCCTTAAAAAGCTGTACCAAATTTCCAGCGATCGTTATTCCTCTAACCGGATAGGTTAACACTCCATTTTCTATCATGATCCCGCTGGCTCCAACCGAGAAGTTCCCTGATATCGGATTGGCCGTATGCATCCCCATAACGTCCGTAATATACAAGCCTTTGCTGATCTGCCTCTGCAGCTTATCCGGGCTTTCGGTACCAAGCTCCAGAATAAAATTCGTTGTACCCACGGAAGGAAGACTCCGAAAGCTTCCCCTTTGTGCATTACCCGTAGATGCCTTTCCCTCTTTTAAGCCGCAGTGGGTGTCATATAAAAACCCGTTCAGAATCCCCTCACTGATCACCGGTTTTTTCGTTGAAATAACCCCTTCAGCATCGAAAGGAAATGAGCCTATCCCCTGTTCATGCAGGGCATCATCAACAATATTCACGGCAGTGGAAGCCACTTTTTCACCAATTTTCCCGGCAAACATGGATTTACCCTTCTGAACGGAATCCGCCTCAACCGTTTGCCCAATCAAAGAGAGAAATCGCGCCGCAACCTGCGGTTCCATGATACAGGGAAGGTTACCTGACGAGATAGTACGGGCTTTCAGAGAACGCAGTGCTTTATGGGCCGCCTCTTCCCCCACCTGACCGGGTATGAGATCCGAAATTTTCCTTTTGATCATGGTTGAAAAACCATTCTGTGCATCTTCATCCTCCCGCGCCACGAGGAAAATATAAAGACCACAATAACTCCCTTTGCCATAGGCATACAGCCCTTTTGTATTCATAATGAGATTGCTGTAGATAGCATCTTCATAGCCCGCTCGTTCCACCACGCAAATTCTAGCATCCTTCGCTACAGCAATCTCCTCTACCTCGCGAGCCATTTGTATTTTTTGTTCCACTGAGATTTTTTCAACCATAGGATCAAACGTGTTTACTGAAGGATAGTTTTTTACCGGATCCGGCAGATGATGATATTCATCCGGGGTCGTATACGCGGAGATGCGAATAGCATTTTCAACCCCTTCTCTAACCGCAAAATCAGAAAAGTCAGAGGTGTAGGAAAAGCCCAGTCTCCCTTTGTGCATAATGCGAATTCCCATGCCAATCTGCTCGGCTTCCTTGAGTGTTTCTACCTTACCTCCGGTCAGTTCGATCCCCAGTTCTTTGGCATAAAGCACAAAGGCCTCCCCTTCAACACCCTGTTTCCGCATTACATCCAGGGCCTGTTGGCCTGCTTTTTGTAGTGTTGCCTCCATTGTCTGCCTCACCTACTTTCTTCTTACCGTTTTGATCGTGGGCCCGTTTCCTTCAAAAGTACCTCCGACCGTCAATTCTTTAATACGAATGGTCGGCTGTGCATCAGATACGGGAACACCCTGTCCATCTTTGCCACACACACCGATGGAAAATCCCAGGTCTTTCCCAACCCGATCAATGTTCATCAGGACCTGTGGTCCATTTCCAGTAAGCATCGCTCCTCGGACCGGTCGTCCCACCTGTCCATCTTCAATTAAGTATCCCTCCTGCACATCAAACACAAAATCCCCATTCGTGGTATTAACCTGTCCGCCGCCCATTTTTTTGACCAGCAAGCCCTTATCAGTACTACGAATGATTTCCTCTGGATCATCGCTGCCCGGTGCAATAAAAGTATTACTCATCCTGGGAATCGGTTTATCCTGATAGGATTCACGTCTTCCATTGCCCGTCAGGGGCCATCCCCCTTTGGCCGCGGTCTGCCGATCATTTAGATAGCCCTTCAAGACGCCGTTTTCTATCAGCACAGTCTTACTTCCAGGACTTCCCTCATCATCAAAATGAAAGGTTCCATATTTGCCCTTTATCGTAGCGTCATCAATGACACTCACTTCATCCACAGCAACCTGTTGCCCAATCTTATCCTTATATACAGACAGACCCTTTTGAACCAGATCTGCTTCTAAACCATGTCCACAGGCCTCATGTACCATCGTACCTCCTGCCTCGGCATGCATCACTACAGGCATTTTCCCCACTGGCGCAGGGGGTGCCGATAGCATCGCTATTGCTCTATTCGCTGCCGTTCTTGCCATTTCCTCCACGGAGTATTCTTCCAGGAGTTCCCATCCCGTCATTCCACCCGCTGTTTCATACCCCGTTTGGATCTGTCCATCCCGAGCAGCTATAGCATTAACCATAAAACGCACCCTGCATAGTTCTTCTTCTACCAGATCTCCATCCGAATTAGCAATCTGTATCTTTTTATGGATATCTGCAACAGCTACAGTCACCTGACGAATCTCTTCATCCAGATTACGTGCCACCTGATTTGCCTTCATCACATATTCTATTTTTTCCGCAAAGTCTACTTGTTCCGGTAAACGTTTGATCTCAAGCTCATAAGCAGACTGCTTGGATGTTAAAGCAATGACTTTTTCATCGGCATTTGGATTGAAAGCAGCCTGCCCAGCCAGTTGAGCCGCCTTTAGCAGACCCTCTTTGTTTAAATCATTGGTATAAACATAGGCGGTATACCCGTCCTTCATCACACGGATTCCCACCCCTTTTTCCCAGCCGCTGTTTACCTTTTCAATCCGATCATCTTCACAGATGACATTATTCAGATTCTTTTCCTCCACATAAACTTCCGCGAAATCTCCACCCTTTTTCAGAGCAGCTTCCAACAGTTCCTCCAATAAAGCCTTATCAAGCATTTCCTTCCCTCCATCCGTTTCCATCTTGAAAAAATCCCCAATGCAAGCATTGGGAAAGCCAAAGCCTTCCCAATAACATCACATTCTTATTCTGCGCGCAAAGCGCTTATTTTACCCATCATCGTTCCTCCCGGTCATACGGTACACCTAGTGCACCTGGAGCACCTGCTTCCTGACGCAAACGAATGGTAACCAGAACCAGGACGAAAATGGTTAACAAATAGGGTAGCATCGATAAGAAAAACGACGATATATGAATACCCACCGTTTGCATACGGAAAGTAAGGGCTTCTACCCCTCCGAAAAGATAAGAACCAAAAACACCCCTGAGCGGATTCCAAAGAGCAAAGATAACCAATGCAACCGCGATCCAGCCTCTACCGGCCGTCATATTTTCCTGCCAGGTAGGTGCATAGGCCAGAGACAAATAAGCCCCACCCATCCCTGCAAGCATCCCTCCCAAAATAGTACAGATATAACGCACTCTGCTCACGCTGATTCCTACTGCGTCTGCAGCTGCAGGATTTTCACCTACTGCGCGTGCATTCAATCCCCATTGAGTTCTATACAGTACGTACCATAGAACAATGGCCAGTACGAGACTGATATACACAAGCGCATCATGCCTGAAAAGAATCGGCCCCAAAACTGGAATGTCTCCCAAAACAGGAACCACCAAAGGTTTAAACGCTCCCCCAATCGGAATCCCCTGATAACTTTTCCCCATAAAGCCGCTGATACCGGTTCCAAAAATGGTCAATGCAAGACCACTGACCACCTGATTTCCACGCAGGCTAACCGAGATAAACGCATGAATAGTGGCCATTAATCCTCCGCCAATGATAGCTGCCAGCAATCCATACCAATGATTTCCGGTGTTGACTGTAAAAATAAATCCCATAACAGCCCCAACCAGCATCATTCCTTCAACACCTAAATTCAAAATACCGGACCGTTCAGCCATCAGTTCTCCCAGAGCAGCAAAAAGGATAGGAGTTCCGGCAACAATTGCCGCTGCGAGCAATGCAATAAATGCTGATGCTTCCACTGTTTAAACCTCCTCCTTATTAAATGCCAGACGATATTTCATGAATATTTCACCGGCCAGCAGGAAGAATAACACAGCTCCCTGCAACATTAATACGATTGAAAAAGACACCCCAAAGGTTTGCACACCAAATCCTCCAACAAGAAGTGCTCCAAACAGGAACGCCACCACGATAATCGCAAAGGGATTTAAACGAGCCAGCCACGCAACAATAATGGCTGTATAACCATATCCAGGCGATATACCCTGCTGCAGGCGATGGGTTATCCCCGCAACCTCAATCATGCCCGCTATTCCTGCAATACCTCCACTGATCAGCATCACGAGGAGAATATTTTTAGCTACACTCATACCAGCATATCTCGCCGCTTCCTGACTCTCACCGATCACCTTTACTTCATAACCCCAACGCGTATAGTTTAATAAAATATAGAAAACAACGGCAATCACCGCCGCAATAACAAGTCCCATATGAACCCTGCTCATTCCCAGTGTGGGCAGATAACCACCCGCCGGAAACCGAGGGGTCAGCGGAAACCCAAGACTACCTGGATCCTTCCACGGCCCAAAAACCAGATAATCCACCCAGAAGATCGCAACATAATTCAACATCAGACTGGTAATCGTTTCATTCACATCCCAGAAGGCCCTTAACGTTCCTGGAATAGCCCCCCACAAACCACCAGCAACAAATCCTGCTATAAGCATTATAGGAAGCATAAGCCATGCGGAAGCATCCCCTACCGATAATGCCACCCCACTGGCAGCAAACGCCCCCATATATATCTGTCCTTCAGCTCCAATGTTCCATAATTTCATACGAAAAGCCAACGAGACCGCCAGACCGGCCAGACTCAATGGAATTGCTTTTACAATCGTTTCAGAAATCGCATATTTACTGCCAAACGCTCCCTGAAACATTCTTCTGTACGTTTCACCGGGCTCAAATCCTGAAAGCGATAAGAAAATCCACCCAAAGGCAAAAGCCAACAGGATAGATAGAATCGGAACAAAGACTCTGGCCGCTAAGAAATCCTGTTCTCTTTTTACCAACCTTAGTCTAAGCATTATTCACACCTACTTCTTCAGCGCCCAACATAAGAGCACCGATTTTGTCAATGTCCGTTGATTCAACATCGAGGATGTCCTTAACCTGCCCATCGTACATCACCGCTACTCGATCAGCCATGCGGAAAATATCATCCAGGTCCTCAAGCACAAGCAAAATCGCCGTTCCGCGTGCTCGTTCCTCTAATAGAATCTTATAAACAGCTTCAGCCGCCGCAACATCTAAACCCCTCACCAGGTATGACGCAACCAGCAGACGCGGGGCCTGATCAATCTCTCTGCCCAGCAACAGCTTTTGCAAATTCCCTCCGGAAAGGTAGTTAATTGGATGCGCTACGTCAGAAAGATAAATATTATAGTCTTTCACCAATTTATTGGTGTAAGATCGAATTTTCTTATAATTAAAAAACGGACCACTGGAAAACACATTTCTGTGGTACGCCCTCAGAATAGAATTATCCATCACATTAAGATTAGGAACCAAGCCCATACCCATTCTGTCTTCAGGTACCATCGTAATCCCCATATCTACTCTTTCTCGTATATCCATGTGATTGATTTTTTCACCCAGAAGCAGAATATCTCCTGCTAACGGTGTCCGTAATCCTGCAATGGCTTCAACTAATTCCCGTTGACCATTTCCGGCAACCCCTGCTATGGCAACAATTTCGCCACTGTGGATCGTCATATTGGCCCTGTGCACCGCAATATGTCCCTGATCAGCAGGGATCTGCAAATCTTTTATTTCCAGCACCGCGTCTCCGCTTTGAGATTTGCGATCAACCTTGCTGGCTTTCACTTCTCGAGCAACCATCATACTGGTTAATGTCTTTTCATCCAGATTTGCAATTCGGTCATCCCCTACTACAGAACCTTTTCGAAGCACGGTAACATAATCAGCGATTTCCATTACTTCATTAAGTTTGTGTGTAATCAAAACCACAGCCTTACCCTGTTCGGCCATTTTTCTTAACACTTTAAAAAGGTCAGATACCTCCTGTGGCGTTAACACCGTCGTAGGTTCATCCATAATAAGAATGTCGCATCCCCGATACAACATTTTTAGAATTTCAACACGCTGTTGTTCTCCCAGCGATAATTGATTTACTTTTGCTGAAGGATTCACCTCAAGTCCGAATCGTTCCGACAGTTCCCTTGTTTCTTCCTCTATTTGTTTCCTATCCAGTTTTATTGTACCTGTTTGAGCACCCAGAACTATATTCTCAGCCACTGTGAAATTTTGAATCAAACGAAAATGTTGATAAATCATGCCGATTCCGGATTCCAGTGCATTCCGAGGTGAACGAAATTTAACAGGATTATTCCGAACTTTAATATACCCTGAATCAGGCCGATAAAGCCCGGCCAGAATACTCATAAGAGTGGACTTTCCTGCACCATTTTCTCCCAAAAGAGCATGGATTTCTCCCGGGTAAACCCTGAAACTAACATCTTCATTAGCCATTACACCAGGAAAGCTTTTGCCTATTCTAACCATTTCAATAATAGGAACCCGTTTCAAGCTTACTCCCTCCAATAATACGTAAAAGGCGGCACGAGGCCGCCTTTCATCTAAGCCCAATTTTTATTCGATCGTGCCTTCGACACCTTCTACAAACCAATCTATGCTCAGCATATCTGCATCGCTCATGGATTCACCTTCCGAAATTTTCACAGTGCCATCCTGGGCTGTGATCGGACCAGTGAATACATCCCAGTCTTTATCATGCATTAATTTTTGCTTTTCTTCAACCTGTTGTTTTATTTCATCAGACACCTTATCACTTAAAGGTGCGAGAGCAACAATACCATCATCCAGTCCGCCCCAGTATGATTCGCTCTTCCACGTACCGTCAATAACACCCTGTACAGCTCTTACATAATAGGGACCCCAGTTCCAAACCGGAGAGGTCAGGTTAGCATTGGGGGCAAATTTGCTCATATCAGTATTGTAACCAATGGATAATTTCCCAGCTTCTTCAGCAGCCTGCTGCGGTGATGCTGTATCCTGATGCTGTGCAATGATGTCACAACCAGATTCCAGCAAACTCTTCGCTGCTTCCTTTTCTTTAGTCGGATCAAACCAAGTATTTGTCCAAACTACTTTCACAGTGACATCTGGATTGACAGATTGTGCACCCAGCGTAAACGCATTAATTCCACGAACTACTTCGGGAATAGGAAACGCTGCTACATATCCAAGGGTATTGTTTTCGGTCATTTCCCCAGCTACCATTCCGCTCAAATAACGCGGTTGATAAATGCGTCCAAAGTAGGTGGATACATTTTCAGCTGTGTTCTGCCCGGAGCAATGAAGAAAAGTAATATCAGGATATCTTTTTGCTACTTCAAGCATCGCGTCCCCATAGCCAAAACTATTGGCAGCAATCACTTTACAACCTTCCTGAGCCAGTTGTTCTATGTTTCTCTCGGCATCTGCACCTTCAGGAACATTTTCCAATACAACCGTCTCAACCTGCGGAATTTCGTTAACCAGATACTGTCTTCCCTGATCATGTGACAACGTCCAACCGGCATCTCCCGGAACACCTATGTAGACGAAGCCAACCTTAACCGTTTCATTCTGCTCCGCCGGTTCATCGGCCTGCTGTCCACCACATCCAACAGCAAAAACTGTCAACAGCATGAGAACGACCATGAGGACACCAAATTTTCTTGATTTCATAACCCCATTTTACCTCCCTTATTTTGTTTTGACTCTAATTCGTCCTTCTAAAAAAGTCGGGCAAATTAGCCAAAGTTTTATGCTTCGACATGTATATAAAATTTTCCTTCTTTTTTATCACGGAATTTTTTATATTTATACCGTTGGAAAGGGCACAATAGATAAACATAGTATAAACAAATTTACTATTGTTTTATGCCCAGACAAGGTTGAAACACAATTGTTACTACTCAGCCATTAACAAAATAATAACTCAAGTTTCGCAGTTGACGGATTATGCGGCATAAAGTTGGTTAGTTGGTCAGTTGGAAAGAATAGGCACGGATTAACACGGCTGAGTAGTAACACACAATTTATAAATAAAATTATTAAAGCTTCTTGTATACCCTTCAGGGGTATGTTATGCTTAAGCTACAGTATTCAATATCATTATTATGATCCATGTTTTGCTGATAAGGAGGGTGGATTTATGTTTACCATTAGTAAGAAAGCCCGAGATTATACGCTTAAAAAAGGCGGACACCTCAAGGTCTTTATGGAAGTTGTTAATTCTGGTGGCGGCTGATGTGCTTCACGGCAGGTAAGCAGCCGTATTCCGGCAGTTCGCACGGAACAACCCTATCCAAGAGAAAAATCCTTTTTCAAACCCTTTGAAGTAGATGACGTAACCATATGGCAGGCACAAAACCTGCGACCCGAAAAAAAAGGTGAACCCATACACATTGACATAGAAAAGCATTTATTGATCAGCTATCTAACCGTTTCCGGAGCAAAGCAGAAGGTTACCGTTTTTTCTGGGTAGGAAGTATACAACAACGGGGGTGACACAGGGGGACGGTCTTGGTGTGTCATTATTATTTAGCAGTTCAAATAACCATAAAAACTATCTCTAAAATGACACACCAAGACCGTCCCCCTGTGTCACCCCCGCTGCCCCTGCGCTGTTCTACATTTATAAAGATTTTCTAGCTGCCAGGCCAATAGCTACCGAGAAATCATGTTGCAAATCATCATATTCTTCCTCGCTAATATCTTTGGGAATTCTAATTCCCGAAAGAAGATCCGCGACAACAACTTCTCTGGCAATTCCTTCCGATAGAATTTCTGCCAACTGTTGAATCCTTGAACCCCCACCCATAAGATAAATCTTTTTCACTTCTGCTCCCTGATTTTGCATGTCGTAATATTCAACAGAACGAGCCATTTCCGATATAACATCCCGCACCAGATAATCGTAGGTATCATTATCTCGAATGGAAACCATGCGCATATTATCTGATTGATTACCATTCAGATCAGACGATTGAAAAAAGGCAGCACATCCAAAAGACAAACTGCGATAAAAAGTCATCACCCCATTCCTAAATACGGTGAAGTATGATCTGGAGGCACCAATATTTAAATACGCCTTATTTTCTTCGTCTTGCATAGGATCCAGTAATCGGTTAATCGCAATGGGCTCAATCTCAACCGCAACCAAATTCAGACCAGCAACCTTACAGGCCAGATCAAGCGTTTCCACCTGCTGTCGACGAACAGCCACAAAAAAGACCTCTGTTTTTTTTCCTTCTTCGTCTTCATAATCACGAATCGGAAATATATCCATAACCGCTTCTTCTACCGGTATCGGCAAAAAGTTCATCGCCTGGAACTGAATGGCATCCTTCAGTTCTTTCAAAGGCATCGCCGGCATGCTGATGTTTCTGGTATAAACCTGCTGTCCTGATACAGCAGATACAGCGTTTTTTCCGTTTAGCTTCATATCCCGAACCAGAACCCCCAGTTCTTCTCCCAGTCGATCAGGGTCCTGGATAACCCCACCTTCAACGATACCATCGGGAGTTGCCATGCTCCCAAAATTAACAACCTCAAGACCCTGTTTTTTACTTTTCACCTGTGCAAGCTTAATTTTTTTACTGCCTATATCCAATCCGATCCCCGGTGCCCTGTTAAACAATTCTATTCCCCCGAACTTTGTTAGTTTGAACCAACGATCATGATGACTTCTGTGTTCCCCATACACCATCATTTTTTCCTTATTATTATTCTAATCAAGCTGCCTGCAAAAGAAAATCAAATTCTAATAATTATTAACTTTACTTTCCCAACCGAGTCAATCAAATGGAACAGTTGAAACTCTAACATTACGCCATAATCACCAGGCGATCTCTTCATTTCATTAATTCACATAATCATAAGAAACAATCGGCCCAACACCAATAGTAACCCCTGATTCAGGAAAGTATTCCGCCATAAGATCTCGGGAACGAAAATTCCCGGCAGATTGAATTGGCTTCTGTGTTGTTAATAATAAGTGTGTATTATAAGGAAGTGCATTTACACAAACCCCTGCCTGAGCAGTCGTACTGGCAACAACTGTCCCATCCGCTCGCAGCACCTTCCCCTTCGAATTGATTTGAATCACACCGTCTCCATCCAACATCCCATTGTTATCTTTATCTGTTTTCATCGTAATAGACACAACGGTCTTGTTGCCGAGCTCAATATTATCAATAACAGGAAGCCCTTTGCCTGCCATCAAATAACTTAACACCACGTCCCGCCCAATATAGATCCCAGCATCTGCTGCGTGACGCGCCTGTTCCGCCCTTTCAGCATTTACCGCAATGCTATTTTCCATACGTGCAACCCCTAGCATGCATGTACCCATTATACTTACAATTAAAAAAATCAACAGGGCTACTACCATGGCACTTCCTTTTTCTGAAACTAAAATGGCACGCACATTAAGTCCCCCTTAACGAATCCTGCTGCAACAGGTCGTCTCAAGCGTATATTCCTGTTTTTGAGACAATGCCACAACGGACATTGCCATTGTGTTCAGAGACACTTTTGAAAAACTGATCTGTGAAATAAATTCAGCGACAGGTCCGGGAGAAGCATTTGATGGGTTTCGATATAATTGCTGATTGTTTATATAATAATCTACCGTCCGGTCACTTTTAGCAATATGCAAACAGGTCCCAACAGAACCATCAGCAACCTCTATTCCTCCGCAAACATCCAGCACTGAAAAAGAAGTACAGGCAACAAAATCGGAGATAATCGCCTCACGCGCATGTCTGGCAGAATACTGCACATCCGCCCGAGCAGATTGACCATTAAAAGCCGTCTCTGATATCCAGTAAACTGTAACCAACCCGGCACTGATTAGCCCAAAAAGCGCAAGGGCAATCAGCATTTCCAATAGCGTTGTACCTTTATCATTCCTCATGCCTACTACCTCGCAGCTACCACAGTCACCATCTCTGTGATGAGTTCGCCCTCATCAGAACCTCTCACCTTTACATCCACTTCATATAGATTGTGGTCAAAAGCCGCAGTAATTTCCTGATCGTAATAGGAACTACCGTCATACCTTTTTATTAACAGCGTTGCTTCTAAATGTTCCGGTGCGGATACGTTAATCTCGTCCTCTTCTGATCCTAATACAAAAGCAAACATCTCATCTTCTGTATCATCATCGATCACTTCATATGCACTTTCGTCTGTTAATTGCAACAATGAAAGCTCCGACGAATGCATCCTAATCATTTCAATAATAGAACTGGCATAGTCACGGGCACTCGTTTTTTTCCCGGCATCAGCAATCCATATACCAGAAGCCGTAAAATTCCCCAGCAGAACAACAGATAAAAGTGACAAAAGAACCAGAGATGCCAACACCTCTATAAGCGTAAAACCCTCCAGTCCTATCATCCATCTATACTTTTGTATTAGATCCATAGTCTTTTTGTTTCCTCATTTTACCATTTTGTTTTATTATATGTTAATTTTTTCTATTTTTCAACACCATTAACCAAATCCCCTTCCCCCAATGTGAAGTGTGGGCATTTGGCTCTCATGTGACGGATCGCGCACGTAAATACTCTGACATTGATCTGGTGCTCATCGGCACAGAAAAGCTTGATTGGCAACATATGGAGACTCTTCGCGATGCACTCTCCGAATCAGATCTGCCTTATATGGTCGATTTGCTTGACTGGCACGATATCTCCGAGTCCTTTCGCGAGGTAATACGCAAACAATATGATGTGCTAGTACCCGGGTCGTAAATGAATCCTCTATAAAAAATGAAAGCGCCCAATCGTAATCTGATTGGGCGCTTATTTTTTTGCATTATTGTATCAATGCTTATCCTCTAGATTTCAAACGATCAATATTTTCTCCTTGTTCTGTTGTACAAGCATCCAGTCTTTTGATGTCAATCCGGACACCAGCAAGATCCTTTTTGATACCAGAAACGTCTTTTTGAAGCTTTTTAATTAGAAAATAGACTTTTAATGGACGCAGATTTCGCTGATTTATATGATTTACGCTGATTCTTTTAATAGACGCGGATTACACGGACCTTAAGGACCTTCGCAGACTTTTTAAATAAATATTTATATCTTGGGGATGAAGGCTAAAGGTTAGCGCAGTGGGGTAAAGGCGATTAGAGAAAGACAAAAAAGTAACTCCCCTTTCCCGAACATACAGAGCATCACCTATCCAACTAGTACACAAAACATGAGATCTGACGCAAGCGTTCTTAAGTCTTCATCCCCTGGCATCACATTACCCCTAACCCCTTCACCGATTTTCATCGGTGGTTGTGGCATGCGACCATGGGTGGTTAATTAAAAATAGCTTTTTAATAGACGCAGACCTTTTTTTGTCAGGGGTAAGGGCAATGCCTGGCGCATAGCGCCTAACCCCTAACTCCTCACCCCTCACCCCTTTTCATCGGTGGTTGTGGCCTGCGGCCATGGAGGGTTCCCCTGCGAAAAGTAATATTGGTGAGTTTGAATGTATAAGTGCCCATTGGGTAAAACACCGATAGTCCTGTCGATGCCCAGGATCTATGGTCTTGATCCCATTCAATTTACACAACGTTTGCAGTGAGTATTTTCATACTCGGTTGTGTTGCTGCATCATGGTGGTTGATAAGTCGGGGACCTGAGTCCATTCTTTCTATGCTCCCATAAAAAACCGCCTGCTACCTATCTCAGTAACAGGCGGTGACAAATTGTTCTCTTTTTTACAAATAATTTAGTTTCTTAGGTGCCTAGCACAACTCAACTCTGCCTTAAGTTTCTGTACTGTTTCCAGAGATAGGCCAGTTATTTCTGCAATGTCTTCTAACAAGAGTCCTTTCTTCAATGCATTTCGTGCTGCTTCCTGCTTACCTTCTAGTTTGCCTTCTAGCTTGCCTTTCATCTCGCCTTTCATCTCGGCTTCGTAGAGATCAGAATTTCTGTCCAGTATGGCCTTTAGTCTTAGCTCGTAGATTTCTTTTGCCCTGGGGTCAGCAGCCATTTCTTCCAGGGTTTGCTTTGCCCTGGCTATAGCAGGGTCTTCCTCGGACAATCTCTTTAGCAATTCCATATCATCCCATCCTTTCAGAAACATTACCCACCGATCCAGTGGATCGGCATGATTCGCCATCTCTTCAGACAGTTTGGGCAGTTCTATGAAGTGTATCTCAATTGCGTCTGTCAGTTCTATTTTTTCTTCCAGTTCCAACAGTCTGAATGTTGTATGATAGCACCTGCTGTCCTTGATTCGTACAAAGTCTAGTATATTTATAGCTACAGTTCTTTTCAGATTCTGATATCTTCCTTTGATTATCTTCTGGTCACCAAACATGCGACAGATATAGTAGGTGCTGCGTCTCTCCATATTAGCCCGGTCACCGATCTGCACTTCCACATCTACCATGTCACCGCTTCCTAACTGTATCTTTATATCAAGTATGCCATAACTGTCATCTATATGCTCCTGTTCCAAGTAGGGATTTAGTATTTCTAGCGCTGTAATCTGGTTTTCCTCTGGCAAAGCAAAAACAGCATTTAAGAAACTGATCAGTATGGTTTTATTCTTCTCTGCGCCGAAAATCTGCTTAAATACCACGTCAACTTTGGGATCCAGTCTTTTGATGTCAATCCGGACACCAGCAAGATCCTTTTTGATACCAGAAACGTCTTTTTGAAGCTTTTTAGTAAGAAAATAGACGCAGATTGCGCTGATTCTTTTAATAGACACACCCTAACGGGTACCACTGATGTTCCCTACGGTCACTTTAAATATGACGCGGACTTACGCAGACCTTTTTTTGTAAGGGGTCAGGGGGGAGGAGTAAGGGCAATGCCTGGCGCATAGCGCCTGATTCCATTCTTTCTATGCTCCCATAAAAAACCGCCTGCTACCTATCTCAGTAACAGGCGGTGACAAATTGTTGTTTTTTTACAAATAACTTAGTTTCTTAGGGTCGAGTAAACGTATGCCTTTCAACTTTAGGAGACGCTTTGTGTTAATCTGTTTCTCTCCGTTTCCGTTGAGAGTGTCACAATATTTGCTCCATGGTTAATTGGCAGTACGCTCCTCCCAGAACCG
>JAYEHK010000036.1:0-5335 GCA_034659475.1 Bacillota bacterium
ATAGGCTTTCTTCCTACTCGATCAGCTCTTCTCACTACGAAGAAGGCAAACATAGCACCAACCGCTACAATCGAAACAATTAATCCGGTTGATTCCGGATTTAGATGATACTCATTGCTAATAAACGGCAGCGCAAGACTGATCACCATAAAATCAAAGCCTTCAAAGAATGCCCCAATCATAACAACTGGCAGGATTGCCTTCTGACGTTTGGTTAAGGTAAACTTTACCTTTTCCTTATTTGATACCACGAATGTTCTACCCCCTCTATCGACCAGTTACTGTTCTAAAATGTAGCGATTGTTTTCCATCATGACTTTCTCAAACATTAGCGGATCTTGATGATATACATCCCACGACAGCTGTGCATTTTCACCCAGCATTAACTGCCGCTCCCCTGCCAATAAACCATCCACGATTTGCCGGGCTGCCTCATCAGGCATAAGCACTTGCCCGCTGGCAATTTTTTCATTTTGATTGAGGTTCCCGTCAGCATCAAGTGCATTTTTATCGATATTAGTTTTAATATACGTTGCATATACAATCATAACGGAAACACCCGTGTCTTCCATTTCTGTCCGAAGGGTATTCAAAAATCCTGCCAGACCATGCTTGGCCGCAGCATAAGCAGTCCGTCCGCAAAGCGGTCCAAAGCCTGCTATACTGGATACACCTATGACAGCACCACCCGTTTTCATTAAACTTTCAATAGCAGCTCGCGTACAATATATGGAACCAAACAAACTGACATCAATTACCCTGCGAAACACCGAAGTATCCGTTTTAAAAAAAGCACTGCGATGAGCAACACCTGCGTTGTTGACCAGAACAAAAATATCTCCCAGTTCTGAGATAACTTGCTCTATGGTCTTAAAACATTCTTCTGAATTACTTACATTACAAACATAAGACTTGCAAACAATCCCTTCATCGCTTAAAATAGTTTGCAGAGTTTTTAATCCATTTTGGTCTATGTCTATTGCTGCAATTTTTGCTCCCAGTTTACCAAAGCACCTGCAGAACGCCTCGCCCAGGCCTCCTGCAGCACCAGTAATTACGACAACCTTTTCTTGAAAATCAGTTTCTTTTCTCAAACGAAACAACTCCCTTTCGAATGTCGAAATCATCAATACAAAACCAATTCTATTGTTTGCCAATCATCTCCTTTGCCTCACTACACCATTAACATGTATTCCTTTTATTATCAGACAGATTCTTCTTATACGTTCAAGGCTCTGCTGTTCCTCCTTTCCCTCATTTAGCAGTTATCTACTGCCTCCAAACGAAGCCTGTCAGTCACCTTAGCCATGCTTCCATAGATCACTCCCTGTTTACAAGGATATTATCTAATCAGACTGGCATTTTCAGTCTTTTGAGTAATCCTGGCGTAGGTCGCCCCAACCTATCCCAATTACGGATGCGATAATATTGATTCATCATGCGGTCAAACTTTGGATGGAGCATGTAATCCTGCGCTTCCACCATTTCATCCAGAACCCTTGGTGGAAGCGTATCATCAGCACTCGTAAATCCCTCCCGGAGGTTAAACATTCTTTCTATATTAAAGGATCGCTCCCCCGCCTCCAAAAAGCTTCCCAGCGTACACTTTATACCCGTTGCCAATTCAATCGCTTGAACATGAGGAAATATATAAAACGACTTAAAGCTCATCAGTTTCGGTTTATGCAGCAGCAGTGATAAAACACCGTTGCTAGCCGTCAATACCTTTCCAACAATACGATTTATAAAACCATCACCCTGACCTTTAAATAAAAAACTAGGCATGACAGCAAATGTCGTAAATAGACAAGTTCCCGCATTGGATACAGACTCCATTGCGTTTTGGAAAAAGGCAGTAAGAGCAGCTTTTCCTTTTGGGTCAAGACCGTTCATAGACACTGGGCTAAGGATTTCAACAAAAGTCAGAAAGCCACCATTAAGATGACATCCCCCTCGATTAGAAGTCGCATAACCCAGTCCGAGTCCTACCGAGTGACGGGGATCATAGGATGCAAATTCGAGCCCCTTCGCATGGATAGCATAATCACTGCCACCATATTTTTCGCCAAGGTTTTTGACCCCTTCGCCTAGTTCCGCACAGGGTCCCTCTTTATAAGAGATTTGCCGGATTGCTTCATTGATTCCTTCCTGACTTCCAAATTGAAGGCCAAAATCTTTTATACCCTTCTGTGCTAACTCCATGGCAAAAGCCAAACTCCCACCCAGAGATATCGTATCTATTCCCATAAGGTCTGCCTGGTAATTCCATTCAATGATTGAATCCATCCGAGAATTTCCTATGTTTGAACCCAGTAGTCCGACAGTCTCAAACTCCGGGCCTTTGATCTCTTTATCGTTTAACTTGACCCTTCGTTCACAGCGAATGGGACAGCTGATACAGCCTGAATTTCTAACCATATAGTTTTCAGCCAATTTTTCTCCGCTTAACTCATCGGCCTCTTGAAAACCAGTATGTTGAAAATTATTAGTCGGTAAGACATGATGTTCATATATCTTTTTTAAAAATCCCGCTGTCCCAAATCGCGGCATCGCTTCGCCCGTATTGGGATGATTTCGAAGACTATCAATCCAACGTGGAACCAGGTAAGAAAAAGCCTGCTTTTGTTCAAGTGGGATCGGAGCTGTTCCATAAGCAATCAGGGCCTTCAGGTTTTTGCTTCCCATAACCGCCCCTATCCCACATCGACCTGCTACCCGTTCTCCTGAAACAGCGCAGGCATATCGAACCAGATTTTCACCCCCTGGTCCAATGACCAGCTTTCCATAACGATGATCAAATTGATGCTGTATCTCCTCGGTGTTTAAACCCCATAGCCCAGCAGCATCCTTAATATTGATGTCACCATCCATAATTTCCAAATAAACCGGAGCATCTGCGCTGCCTCGAATAATCATTCCATCAAAACCGGCCCTACGTAGTTTCCCTCCGAAAGTACCACCACAGTTTGATGAAGCAATTCCGCCAGTAAGCGGGCTTTTCGTACTGACATTAAAACGACTGCTGGAAGGAGCACCTGTTCCTGTCAGTGGACCCGTGTTCACAATCAGCAGGTTATCGGGTGAAAGGGGAGGTATTCCTGGAGTCATCTCGTTATACATAATCCTGGCTGCAAGCCCCTTCCCCCCCAGGTATTCGCGAAAAGTATCTGCGCTTATCGGATAAGTTCTGCTTGTGCGTTTTGTAAGATTCACTTCGACATATCGTGGAAATTTCATGATCTAACCTCCATTCTAATAGCATGTAAAGGACATTCCTGAGCACAAATGCCACACCCTACACATTTCTTTTCGTTTTGAAGAAAGGCAAAAACATGAAAATCTCCTTGGTATTGAGGCTTTGAGATATCCAACGCTTCCATGCCACAAGCCTCAACGCAGATTCCACAGGCAGAGCATAAATCAGTATTGATCACAGGCATAGGCCACATCTTACGAGGTACCGTTGTCAAAACATTTCCTTTTGCATCAACGATGGCCGACTTTATACATGCCCTCCCGCAAACCCCACACTCCACACAGCGTTTCTCATTTATCACATGCAGCTGTTTAACCGTTCCTGTAATGGCCAACACCGGACATAAACGAGCACAAAGCGAGCATCCAGTACATCCATCCACAATACGGTAAGCCATTTATTTTCCTCCTCAATCATTTTGTAATTAATATTACAATAATGAATTTAATAACAGAAGCTATAACGAACGTAACTATTCAATGCATTAGTTATAACTTACCATCATTTCTGTATTACGTAAAATTGTTTTTGCTTATTTTTCTAATAAGCTGGCACTTATACCCGTTTAGATAAATTAATTACATTTTTCGGTAATCTTTTTATATATAAACTTCAAATAATGTCAATATGTTTTATTTATTTTAATTAAACGAGAGAATCCCTCTTTTATAATTAAAAATCCTCTATTTACATAGTATTCGGTTAAGCTTACATTATAAGTATCGCTTAGTTATTATATATTTCTAATAGCAATATAAATAATAATATTAAATTCTTATCGCATCATCAGAATATACAATTTTACAAAGCAATTTTACGTTTTTAAACTAAGTATTAAGGGGGTCAGAAAAAGTCGTTGCGATCATGCCCATAGACCAACAGGCATACCGCAATTTGAATTACACTGAATGTACTATTCAGTTATCAGGAAGGAAAGTGAAATATTGATATGAAGGTTTTAATTATCGGGGGTATGGCCGCGGGGCCCAAAACAGCTGCCCGGCTGCGACGATTGATGCCAGATGCTGAAATTACAATTATTGAGCAAGGAGAATACATCTCATTTGGGTCATGTGGAATGCCTTTTTATCTGGGTAATCTGATTCCTCAATTTGACGACCTGTATTCGACATCGTATGGTGTTGCACGTGATATCGAATTTTTCAATATTCGGAAGGATGTCAAGGTATTAACCGGTACAAAGGCCGTTGCCATTGATCGAGAAAATAAACAGGTAAGTGTTGTTGAAGTAAACAGTCAGAATCAATACAAACTTGATTATGATTATTTGGTCATAACAACCGGGTCTGAAGCCGTTCCCCCTCCCATAAAAGGACTTAATACACCGGGCGTATTCGCGATGCATGACCCGGATGATGCTCGCCGCCTGCGAGAATATCTGCGTACCAGAAATGCAAAACATGTGACAGTTATTGGTGCAGGGATTATCAGCATGGAAGTTGCCGACGCCTTGATTGGACGCCGTATAAAGGTGACAGTTTGTGAAGCACAGGATCAGGTGCTTCCCAAGCTTCTGGATCCAGATTTGGCTCGGTTAGTCGCTGCTCAAATGAGACAACAAAAGGTTGATCTGCATTTGGAATGTTTTGTAAACACCGTGAACTGCAGAGAAGACGGAAATGTCTGCAGCGTAACAACAAGTACAGGTGACATTGCGACTGATGCAGTTGTTGTCGCAACAGGTGTTCGCCCTCGTGTTGAGCTTGCAAAGGCAGCTGGTTTGGAGATTGGTCCTACGGGCGCAATCAAAGTGGATGCTCATATGCTCACCAGCGATCCCTTCATTTTTGCTGCAGGTGATTGTGCGACACGACGCAACGAGATCAGTGGACAGGAAGTATATATCCCATTGGCATCTACCGCGAATAAACAGGGAAGAGTTGTCGCAGATAATATTGCCGGTTTGAATACAGAGTTTAAGGCGGTAATCGGCACTACGGTTCTACAGTCATTTGAATTAAATACTTAAGTTTCGCACCCCGCAAAACCTGGATTCCCTGAATACTCTGATAGCCTCAAAGAACTAATAGAACTGGTTTTTAGACTAAATCCATATTG
>JAYEHK010000037.1:0-22675 GCA_034659475.1 Bacillota bacterium
AATGAATGTGATGCTTAAGGCAGCTAGAAAACCGCTTTCCCCACATGATCTAGGACAGCAAGTGGCCCCTCACGCCGCTCCCCAAACCGTGGTTTTGGATGGAAATATCATCAATGAAGCGCTGGGCAGTATTGGTTTGAACCAGGATTGGTTAAAAAGTCAGCTGGAAACCGCCGGGGTATCACTGGACAATGTTTTTATTGGTCAGGTTGATTCATCCGGTGATCTCTACCTTGATCTGTTTGATGATGCCATTCAGGTTCCTTATCCGCGGGTCAAGGAGATGCTTTATGCCAACCTTCAGAAGGCCCAGGCGGATTTAATGGGTTATGGAATGGAAACCCAAAGCAGCGAAGCTAAAAAAATGTACAATGCTGATGCTGACAGGCTAAAGGACATTCTTAATAAATTAGAACCCTTTTTACTCCATTAGAAAGGTGATTGTGCTTTGTCGAATAAAAATAAGAAAAAACTAACTCCGCTGCAGCAAGAATATCAATCATTCGCCAAAAGCAGAGAACCGCAGCGACCTGTTTTAAAGAATTGTATTCGTGCCTTTCTTGTGGGAGGAAGTATTTGCACGTTTGGACAGGGGTTGCAGTGGGTTTTTATCACATATTTTGATTTTGACAAAATCACTGCAGGCAGTCCTACTTCTGCCGTACTGATCATGCTGTCCGTTCTCCTGACGGGTTTGGGGGTATATGATCGCATCGCCCAGTGGGCAGGTGCAGGCACAGCTATCCCCGTTACCGGTTTTGCTAATTCTGTCGCATCAGCTGCCATTGAGCATCGCAGTGAAGGATTCGTTCTGGGCGTCGGAGGCAATATGTTTAAGTTAGCAGGATCGGTCATCGCCTTTGGCGTTTTTTCAGCCTTTGTGGTTGCACTGATAAAAATAATAATTACATCGTTAGGTGGGACTTAAATGATTCATGGACATCAATCCTGGTTGTTTGATCAAAAACCTGTCATTCTGGCATCGTCTGCTGTAGGGGGCCCATTTGAGGCAGAAGGTCTGCTGGCAGACGACTTTGACATCCTCCACGAAGACTTGTGGCTGGGACAGGATAGCTTTGAAAAAGCAGAAAAGAAAATGCTGGAACAGGCCTGTGAACAGAGTATAGATAAAGCAGGAATGAAAAAGGAAGATGTGCATTTTTTCATCAGTGGTGACCTGATGAACCAGATTATCAGCAGCAGTTTTGCCGCCCGCACACTGGGTATCCCTTATATAGGTATTTTCGGGGCATGTTCCAACTCCATGCTGGGCCTGGCACTATCTGCATTAATGGTTAACAGTAAGGCGGCGCCCTACATTCTCTGTGGAGCATCAAGCCACAACGCTTCCGTCGAAAAACAATTTCGATACCCGACAGAGTACGGATCACAAAAGCCACCCACCGCGCAATGGACAGTAACCGGAGCTGGGACAGCTCTCCTGGGATTGGAGGGAGACGGTCCACGAGTAACCACCGCTACCATTGGACGAGTGATTGATATGGGGCTTTCCGATCCTTTTAATATGGGGGGCGCCATGGCACCTGCTGCAGTGGACACCCTTGAAGCGCATTTTAGAGATTTTAATCGAGATCCTGATTACTACGACTTAATTGCAACTGGAGACCTCGGTGAAGTTGGCTTTTCTATTGCTGCCGATTTACTAAAAAAACACTGTCATCCTATACCTGCCGATAAATTTACCGATTGCGGATTACTCATTTACCGAAAAGACCAGGGAGCGATGTCGGGAGGAAGTGGATGTGGATGCTCGGCCACAGTAACCTTTGGTCACTTCATGAAAAGGATGCGAAAAGAAGAATTGAAGCGAATACTCGTGATCGCAACCGGGGCATTATTGTCACCCCTGTCGTTTCAACAGAAGGAAAGCATTCCCTGTATAGCACATGCGGTGTCGATAGAAATGACGTAGTTAGTAATGGGGAAAGGCAGGTGATCACTATAATTTACTTCTGGGCTTTTGTTATTGGCGGTTTAATCTGCGTTGTCGGACAATTAATGATGGATGTTGTCCGATTAACGCCCGCCCATACGACCAGCACACTGGTGGTAGCAGGTACAATTCTGGGGGGATTGGGTCTTTACGAACCCTTAATAAAATTTGCAGGAGCAGGCGCCACCGTCCCCATCAGCAGTTTTGGGAATTCACTGGTAAAAGGAGCCCTCATGGAAGCTGAACGAACAGGGTTAATCGGCGTGCTTACCGGGATCTTTGAAGTAACCAGTGCCGGTATCTCTGCTGCAATCATTTTTGGCTTTATGGGGGCAATTTTATTTAAACCCAAAGGGTGAGACAGGGGGACGTTTCATTTTGTCTCATTAAGCGGTATTTTAAAAAAATTAATACTTATTTTAAATGAGACAAAATGAAACGTCCCCCTGTCTCATGCAAAGGATAATTCTGCTCATGGAAAGGAGGTGTTATATTGACCGTTGGCACACAGATGCAGCAGGCAATCGCAGGAATTGAAGGTGCCTGTTCAACCTTAAAAATCTTTGCGTTAGAAACCCAGGATCAACAAGCAAAACAGGAATTTCAACAGATTGCTCAAAACCTGGATGATGCACTGCAAAAGCTGCAGCAAAGACAGCAATACATTCAACAGCAGGAACCACAGTATAACCAGTAGGCCTTCAAAAAGGAGATGAGAAACAAACTCTTCTCATCCCCTTTTTGTTATTGATTTATTGACCATTTCTTAACATATGTTGCCATTTTTAATTATTGCTACTGTTGCTTAACTCTTGTTGCCCTCTCTTTACAAATGTTTTTATCTTGTTATTAAAGGAAAAGCAGTGGCTTAATTTTTGTTTATAATTATGACAAGACTTAAGATTTCTCATTCCTATCCTTCATCAAGAACATATTCAGCAATATTTCTACTGTGGTCACTGATTCTTTCAAGGTTGGAGAGCATATCAAGGAACACGGCTCCGTTGTTACCGTTGCACTTCTGTTCATTCAATCTGCGGATATGAGATTTACGGTACTCCTGTTCCAATTTATCAATTGTTTCCTCACTAATAAGCACCTTCCGTGCGACGGATTTATTTTTCCTTTGCAAGGCCTCCAGGGCATCATCCAGACCTTCGTTGGTTAATTGAATCACTCTTTGCAGTTCTTCTTTTGCTTCCCCTGAAAAGCTCACATTATTTTTGTTTGCATACTCTCCCTGTTCAATAATGTTTTCACAGTGATCCCCAATCCGTTCAATGTCATTTAGGGATTGTAAAATCGTGTAGGCATGTGCAGAATCTTCTTTGGAAAGACTCTTTTGAGAAGCCAACACAACATAATCCGTGATTTCTCGCTCCAGGGCATCAATGGTATCCTCAAGAATTTGAGCCCGTTTAAATTTATCCTCATCCTTTGTTTCAAAGTATTCAATCGCATTCGTAAAAGCATCCCGGGCAAGCTGCCCCATGCGAAGCATTTCACGATTCGCCTGTGCAAGAGCAACCGATGGATTCGGGAGAAAACGTTTATCAATATATTTGGTTCTAAATTCAGCAAATTCCGGTTCTCCCTCAGTATCCGGTATTAACTTCGTAACAATAAGGGCTAAGACTGCGACAAGAGGAAGTTGAATAAGCGTGTTACTAATGTTAAACACAGCATGGGTTTGAGCAATTTGCAGCTTGATATTCAGCGTTTCCCATGTCCCTGTAAAACCGGGCAGCAATACAAATAGATAATTGGTAAACCAAACAACCATCTTGGGGAATATGCCCACAATGAATAGAGGTAAGAAAATAATGGTACCAATCATATTAAATACAAAATGTGTGAGTGCTGTTCTTCTGGCAGCAACACTGGCACCAATAGAAGCTAATAACGCAGTAACAGTCGTTCCTATATTATCACCAAACAAGATAGGTACTGCCTGTTGATAAGTCACCGCTCCCGAATGCGCTAATTCCTGCAGAACACCGATTGTCGCACTACTGCTCTGAACAACAAAGGTAAAGACCATTCCTATGATGACGCCAATAATTGAATTATTATCTACACTGGTCATCAAATTCATAAAAAACGGTAAATCCTTCAATGGTTTCATCCCATGACTCATAATTGTTAATCCGTAAAAGAGTACCCCAAAACCAAATACTGCCTGTCCAATTAGCTGGGTCTTTTTGTTTTTGGAAAAGAGATACATGAGTGCACCAATCGCCAGAATGGGCAGCGCATAAGCTTTTAAGTTAAATCCAATAATATAAGCCGTCAGCGTAGTTCCTATGTTCGCTCCCATGATCACCCCGATCGCCTGCCGCAGTGTCAATAATTGGGCATTTACCAATCCAACCGTTAACACCGTTGTGGCACTGCTGCTTTGAATCAAAGCGGTCACCATAGCTCCGGTCAATACCCCACGCACCGGATTTTTCGTCCCTTTTTCCAGCAGGATACGCATCCGGTCTCCTGCTACTGATTGAAGCGCATCTGACATAAATCGTAAGCCAAATAAGAAAAGCGCTAAACCACCCATAAAGGAAAATAGAATCTGTTGTATTGATATTTCCATTACGTTCCTCCAACTGCTGCATATTTATTCTACTCACTTCATCGTTTGAACTTTGCAAACTTAACCAAATTGAGTAAGAGCAGAACTTTCGTTACAAAGATTTTCAATTTGTCTTTTTATATAAGTATTTCTCAACTGTAATATTCTACACCATCATTAAGAATTTATAAAACAAATGTCTGGTAATTTTCTTTTTACCAAACTACCCAATTACCTATTTACTAATTTAGCTTATTAAAGTACAATTGACTAGCAAACAAATTTTTACAGGAGGTAATGAAAATGAAGAGAAAATTAGCGCTTATCCTTATGTTATGTTTTACCCTGGGTATTCTTTTAATAGGGTGTGGCTCCAGTGAACCGCAGAACAACGACCAAAATCCTAACCCTGCCCAGACAGACACTTCCTGGCAGGATATTCAGGACAAGGGTTCCTTCATCATGGGGCTTGACGATGCCTTCCCTCCAATGGGATTCAGAGATGCGGATACCAATGATATCGTAGGCTTTGATGTTGACATGGCCAAAGAAGCAGCTAAGAGATTGGGCGTAGAAGTTGAATTCCAACCCATTATCTGGGAAACGAAAGTGCAAGATTTGAATGGCGGAAACATTGACATGATCTGGAATGGACTGACCATTACCCCAGAAAGACAACAGGCGATGGATTTTACCGCCCCTTACATGGAAGATAACCAGATCATTGTTGTAACCCCTGATTCTCCGATCGCTACAAAGGCTGATCTGTCAGACAAACAAATCGGAATACAGGCCGAAAGCAGTGCAAAAGATGCAATCAGAGCTGACGAGGCTACCTATGAACTGGTGAAGGACAACCTGCGTGAATTCGAAAGCAATGATCTGGCTCTGCTCGATCTGCGCGGCGGAGGGGTAGATGCAGTTGTTGTCGATGAAGTTGTAGGACGTTATTACATTATAAACCATCCGAATGACTACAAAGTTCTGGAAGAAGACTTCGGCGTAGAGGAATTTGGCGTTGGACTCCGAAAAGGCGATCAGGCATTCCTGACTGAACTTCAAAAAGCTCTGGATGAAATGAAAGAAGATGGAACAGCTGCTGCTATTTCACAGAAGTGGTTTGGCGAAAATATCACGAAATAGATCTTTTACTGACAAAATTCTGATATAATAATGCAGGCAGGCTAACAGTTATATTCTGTTAGCCTGTATTATCTTGCTCGCTTGAAAGATGCAAAGGGGATCACTATGGATTATGTTTTTAAAATCCTTCCACCAATGCTGGAAGGAAGCATTGTTACACTACAACTCTTTTTTCTGACTCTGGCTTTGGCTCTGCCCCTGGGCATTATTCTGGCACTAGCCAGAATGTCAAAGTTTAAACCATTAAATGTTTTTATGCAGTTTTATACCTGGGTCTTTCGTGGAACACCTTTACTTTTGCAGCTTTTCTTCGTCTATTTTGGATTAATGATCGTCGGGCACAGGGTAGAGCCATTTACTGCCGCTTCCATTGCCTTTGTTTTTAATTATTCAGCCTATCTGGCTGAAGTGTTCCGTGCTGGTATTCAATCCATTGACAAAGGGCAGTATGAAGCAGCAGATGTACTGGGTCTCACCCGGGTTCAAACCATGACCAAAATCATCCTTCCCCAGATGTTTAAAAGAGTTATTCCCCCGCTGAGCAACGAAGTTATCAACCTGATAAAAGATACCGCACTGGTCTACGCCATTGCCATCAGCGAACTGCTGCGAGCGGCTAAAAATGCCGCCGTTCGTGATGATACGTTTGTCCCCTTTATCGTGGCAGCATGTTTTTATCTGATTATGACAGCTGTTATTCAGTTGTTCTTCAAATGGCTGGAAAATAAATACGACTATTATCGTTAGGAGCGAAACCTATGTATATGCTTCAGGCTACCGATATTTATAAAAATTTCGGCTTATTACAGGTGTTAAAAGGTGTCTCCCTGCAGGTTAATAAGGGAGAAGTAATCGCAATTATCGGGCCATCTGGTTCTGGAAAGAGTACCTTTTTACGATGCCTCAACCGCCTTGAATCAGTGAACCAGGGTAAAATAGAAATTGAAGGCGAAATCATGGTGGAAAACGGCGAGAATTGCAAAGCCGTTTACAACAACGAAAAAGTAATTGCAGAGATGCGAAGAAAAATGGGAATGGTATTTCAAAACTTCAACCTCTTTCCACATAAATCCGTACTGGAAAATATCATGATGGCCCCTGTTTTGGTACAAAAATCAGAAGAGGAACAGTCAGAGAAAACGGCGCTGGCTCTCCTTGAAAAGGTTGGTTTGTCAGATAAAGCGAATAACTATCCCTTTGAACTTTCCGGCGGACAACAGCAAAGGGTAGCCATTGCACGCGCACTGGCTATGAACCCTGAAATTATGTGCTTTGATGAACCCACATCAGCCCTTGATCCCGAATTAACCGGCGAAGTTCTGCAGGTTATGAAAGACCTGGCCATGGAACACATGACAATGATTGTGGTCACACACGAAATAGGCTTTGCCCGCGAGGTTGCTAACCGAGTCATCTTCATGGATGATGGCCTGATTGTTGAACAGGGAGCTGCCCAAGAAGTCTTGCTCTCCCCTCGGCACGAAAGAACCAAGGCCTTCCTCAGCAAAGTCCTCATGGCCCGTTAGTTGGTTAGTTGGAACGTTGAAGTGGGTTAGTACGATAATAGGTTTTTAATAGACGCGGACGACGCAGACTTTCTGGACTTACGCGGACTTTTTTGTAAGGGGTCAGGGGTTAGGGGTGAGGAGTAAGGGGAATGCTTAGCGCCTGACTCCTGACCCCTCACTTCTCACTTATTTTCATCGATGGTTGCGTGTGCTCATTGAGTATGGCCTGCGTACATATTGGGACCAGACCCCATTTGTTAAATTGTGAATTGAAAAGCCTGATCTCCGTAATGTGGAATCAGGCTTTTTTGTTGTTTTAGATGCCCAGAGCTTGTTTTACCATGTTCAACGTTCCTAAAACAGTGGGATCTGTGAAGATTTTTACCAGAAGGTTAAAATCATATGTATCAATCCCCTTACGGATATAATCAGCGGCATGTTGTTTCTCCAGATATTTCAAGAGGATAAAGGGACGCCCCGGGGTATCAATAAAACTGCAAACCTTTTCTTTGGCTCGAGTGATCAGTTCTTCCTGGTCTTCCACCAGCTCATCAAAAATGCCCTTTTCTACAGCTGTGGCAGGATTGAACAACTCCCCTGCAAAGATAACATCTCGGAACTTCTTATCCGTATCCAGTCCAAAACGCATAATCTCACCCTCTGCGGGTGTCAGGGCCAGGCCGATTTTTATCTCCGTCATCCCCATCTTGATCCTGGGGTTGTTGACTGCGATTCTGTAATCACAGGCCATGGATACGATCATGCCCGCAGCCGTGGCATGTCCATTTACAGCCGTTACAACCGGCTTGGAACAGGTAAACAGTTTGTATAAGAGTTCTTCCTCATAATCGAACCACTCTTTTATTGCTTCCGGACTCTTAAAACTGGTAAACGTGTTGAGATCAAAGCCACTGGAAAAGTATTTGCCTTCGCCGGTAAGAACAATCCCCTTCAATTCCTCCTCGGCATTCACACGATCAATCACTTCGTTTAGACCCTGAAGGGTTTCCATATTAATCGAATTCACTTTTCCGTTAGTGAATTTAAAAACAACAATCTCATCTTCAATTGTGTATGAATAGGGCATAAAATCAGCCTCCTTATAATAGAATTTCAAATTGGTATTTACAAAAACCTGTGCGCGTCTCTCTTCATAATATCAGGAAATTTCATATCACCTCCTCATTTTTTTAGAAGAAGGAAACGAGATATCCTTGTCTATTTGATCATCAGTCTATTTCCCATTATCCACCTTTCACATTAAAACCATTTTATCACATTACAATAATTTACGAATCTCCAATATATATTTATTCAAACATGGCTCCCCTGCGAAAAGTAATCCCGATCGAGTTTGAATGTGTTAGTCTGTGCAAGGTGTTGGCATAATTTTTTCCCATCATTTTCACTAATTCTTCACAATTATCAAGTACTATAGTAAATAGGAATAATGGAGCAAGAACTGCAATCAGAGCTTTTCTGTTTACGTATATATCTCATTCCCGAGGAAAACAATGAACCATAGGAGGAAATCCAAGTGAAGAAAAAAATTATGATCGCAGATGACGAAGCACGCATGCGTAAACTAGTCAGTGATTTTTTGAAAAAAGAAGGGTTCGAAATTTTTGAGGCCAAGGATGGGAAAGAAGCCCTGGAAATATTTTTTTCCCAGAACATTGATCTGGCTATTCTTGATGTGATGATGCCAGAATACGATGGTTGGACGGTATGCCGCGAATTAAGAAAGGAGTCAACCATCCCCATTATCATGCTTACGGCCCGGGGCGAGGAATCGGATGAACTATTTGGATTCGATCTGGGTGCGGATGAGTATATCTCCAAGCCCTTCAGCCCGCGTATCCTGGTTGCCAGGGTTCAGGCACTTCTAAGAAGATTCACCACGCAAGACCTTCCTATCCACTGCCTTGACGGTTTGCAAATAGATGAAAATGCTCACTACGTTTTTGTCGAGGATAAACAGGTTGATCTGACCCCCAAAGAATTTGAACTGCTGGTCTATCTGGTGGATCATACCGGGAAGGCACTCAGCCGTGAGCAGATATTAAATGCCGTATGGAACTACGATTATTATGGCGATATTCGTACCGTTGATGCCCACATCAAAAACCTTCGCACCAAACTTGCTTCAAAAGGCGAATTCATTCAGACTGTACGAGGGGTAGGTTACCGGTTTGAGGGAAAAGCATGAGAATATCAATTAAGACGCGCCTTTTTGTCACAGTTAGTTTGCTTATAACCTTTTTTGTCTTGGTTTCCTGGTTTTTAAACTGGAACTACCTGGAGAAATTCTATGAAGTACAGACTCGAAATAAACTCGAACAAGAGTCCGACCTAATTAACCAAATCTATGCCATTAATGCCGAGGACACTGCCCTGGAATTCGAAAAACTTGAGCGTTCCTCTGGGCTCAATATTCTCATTCTGGATCGACAATATGAAATCATTTATCATTCTCGCGGGATTGAAAAATTTGATTTTCCTATTCGGGATAAGACCCGTATCGTTCGCCCCACGAAAACCGAACCTCTCGTTCGTATTGTAACCTCCAATTTACCACGCTTATTGGCAGAGAAAAAGATCTTTGTTATCCACAATGATCCCATTGCCCGCACCAAGTTGCTAACATTAATTTCCAAGATGGATAATGGAGACTATCTTCTGCTCAGCACCCCCCTGGTAGCGATGCAGCAAAGTGCAGCCATCGCCAACCGCTTCTTTTTGTTGACGGGCCTATTAACGATTATTGTCGGCAGCATTGTGATGTATTTCTTCTCTCGGCGCTTTACCCGACCTATTTTAGAATTAAATGACATTACCCGGCAAATGTCAGCACTCGACTTCAGTAAAAAATACATTTCCCACACCAATGACGAGCTTGGCGATCTGGGAAACAACATCAATTCCCTATCAGACCAGTTGGATCAATCCATTACGGAATTACAGGAAGCCAATGCGAAACTGCGCCAGGATATTGAACATGAACGACAAATCGATGAGATGCGGAAAGAATTTATTTCCAATGTGTCTCATGAACTGAAAACACCCATCGCATTAATCCAGGGGTATGTCGAAGGCCTTAAACTAAATGTTGCCGAGAATGCAGAAGACAAAGAGTACTATTGCGATGTCATCTCTGATGAATCGGCCAAGATGAATATCATGGTCAGGCAACTCCTTGACCTATCCCAGATGGATTCCGGGAACTATCATCTGGACCTAACAGAATTTAATATTGTGTTGCTGGTTAAACAGATCGTGGATAAGTTCGATCCCATCCTCAAAGAAAAAAACATCACCCTGACCCTGAACACCGAACCAACCATAATAGTCAAGGGTGATGAGCTGAGACTCGAACAGGTTGTGGTCAATTACCTGAATAATGCGATCAACCATATTGATGACACTTGCCAAATCATCATACAGTTAAAATCACTCGATGAACACGTTCGGGTTTCCGTTTTCAATATCGGGAAACCCATCCCCGAAGATGTGCTGGATAAGGTTTTCACCAGCTTTTATAAAGTAGATAAAGCCAGAACTCGCGCATATGGCGGAACCGGTCTGGGCTTATCTATCGTACGGGCCATTATGGATAAACACCAAAATGCTTACGGCGTCATCAACCAGCCCAACGGTGTAGAATTCTGGTTCGAAGTTAACCAAGTGAATTAATTAGAAAATAGGTTGAGTATAAGCGGAATTATTAGTTGGAAAGTTGGTTAGTTGGTTAGTTGGTCAGTTGGAACGTTGAAGTGGGTTAGTAAGAAAATAGGCACCAACCGATCTTTAATAAGCAAATAAATCTGTAAAGCTGTAAACACAAAAAAGGCACAACAAACTAGACCCATACAAATGCGTGCATCGGCGAGAGATAGGGAGACGTTTCACACGATTCCATGAAACTTTCATGTTGTTTTCATAAAACCTTCATAAACGGAGTCTATACTAAAGCCATACCACAGAGGCGAAACAAAATGAAAGGAAATGATATTATGAAAAACAACGGCAAGTTCACCAAGTTATGTAGCGGATTGTTAATCGGAGGACTGTTACTGGGAGGAAGCGGTCTGGCGCTGGCAGATTCTAATGATTCTGCCAGTACAGATCAACCATGTCACTCTCCGCAAACGCATGGCCCCAGGGTACCTGGGATACAAAAAGAAGGGCCACAGCACTTGCTTTCTATGCTCGATGAACTGGTAACGGACGGCAGTATTACCCAGGCACAGGCAGATGCAATTACTGCCAAAACCGCAGAACTTGAAGCCGACCGTCAGGCACAAAGAGAAGCCATGCAGGACATGACCCGGGAAGAACGCGAAACGAATCGTCGGGAGAGACCATCTGAAAGAACAGACCTCTTTACCCAGCTGGTCGATGATGAAACCTTCACCAGCACCGAAGCCGACACGGTAAAAGACGTGATACAAGCAAAAATACAGGCCCAGAGAGAAAGTGAAATCACGACCAGCCTGAACAATCTAGTAGACGCGCAGACCATCGACAGTGATCAAGCAGAAGCCATCTTAGCTCAAATGCAAGAATCACAGGCAACGAATAAAGCTACCAGGGAAGCCACCAGGGATATGACACCAGAAGAACGTGAAGCATATAGGGAGGCAAATTCCCAGGAACGTCCTTTAGCTGCACTCGTTACAGACGGTACCCTGACCCAGGATGAAGCTGATGCAGCAGGAGAGTTACTCGGACAACAGGGCCCCGGACAAGGACAAAAAGGTGGTAGAAACACTGCCCCCCGTGGACACATGGGCAGATAAAGAAATGGATAGGAAAGCCCAGTAATAATCTCCGCCAAGCTTTTCAATTTCACTCACCTTACGTAATAGAAATAGTTCGCGATATAAGTTCCAGGAAGGAAGAGAAGTTCAGCCTTCTCTTTCTTCCCCCCCTTCCTCCCTCTTATACTGCAATTAATTTCGTTTCATCAAAGGTTGAGTATTTACATAGATAACGATCCCGTAATGGAAGCTGTTGCGGGACGGTCATATAAAAAAAGGAAGACTCCCAGTGAGTCTTCCTTTTTTTCATCTGTTATTGATCTTTACACACTGGATTTTGATCCTTTTATTTATTGTTTTTTCCTCTGATAGATGGCTTCAATCACGCTCTCGTAATTCTTCAGGATCACTCTCTTTTTCGTTTTGAGGGTAGGGGTTAATTCTCCTCTTTCCTCTGTAAAGCGCCGGGGCAGAACTTCATACTGCTTGATCGATTCAAATCCCTCTAGGGCTTTATTCACTTCCTCTACCGTATCCGCGATCATCTTCTGCAAGACCGGTTGGGCAACAAAGTCTTCTCCGACCTCTATGCAGATTTTGACCCCGCTACTCTCGTCATAAACCAACTTGCTCTTATCATAAACAATGGCCTGTTTATCAAACAAATCTATGAAATAGTTAAAGTTAGGTACAAAAAGTGCTGCGATATAGGTTCTCTCATCCCCCATGACAAAAATCTGATCGATGGCCGTACTGGTTGCATATAAGCCTTCGATCTTATACGGCGCAACATTTTTCCCAATCGCCAGACATATAATGGCCTTCTTGCGATCAACCACTTTATAATAACCATCCTGATCCACCTGGACCAGATCCCCGGACTTAAACCATCCGTCGGGAGTTAATGCTTCAGCTGTATCCTCTGGCTTGTTCAGATAGCCAATGAATAGACCCGCTTTCTTAGTTTCCAACTCTCCGTCTTCCGCGACACGTACCAGTGATCCACAGGCTTCTGGCCCAATGGTTCCCGGTTTTGCAGCACACATGGGATTATAGCAACAGGCAGCCGTGGTCTCTGTAAGTCCATACCCTTCCATAATAGGTACGCCAATGGCGAAAAAGAATCTAAGCAGATCAGGTGCAATTCCTGCACTGGCGGAAAAAGCAAATCGGAAATTGGCGCCAAATAATGCCCTTATTTTAGCAAATAGTTTATCTGCCATTACATATTTAACACGCAGACCCACCGACAACTTAGATTTCACATCAAATTCAGGTGTCATATTAATTCGCCCATGATCGTCGGTACGATAAGCCAACACGTCCATCCCCACGCCCATCGCCCAATCAAATAGCTTCTTTTTACGTGGATTCGCTGACATCTGCTCCTGAAACTGCATGTAAATTTTTTCATACAGACGAGGGACACAGGAAAAAAAGCTAGGATTGTATTTTGGCAAATCCTGCATAAAGGTTCCCGGACTATCTGCATAAGCAATGCTAGCACCGACCCAAATAGGAATCCATTGCCCACATCCCCGTTCGAAGACATGGGAAAGGGGTAGAAAAGATAGGGACCGGTCTTTTTCACTGACAGGCTGACCGGACTCAAGAAAATACTCGTACACCCCATCCATACGTGAGGAAAATGCTCCATGTGATAAGATGACGCCCTTCCCCTGCCCGGTTGTCCCGGACGTATACAGAATGGTGGCCCAGTCATCCAGCGTAATTCCCTTTCGGATTTTCTCATATGCACCATGCTGCTTTTTGAAATTCTTCTTTCCCATCTCCATCAGGTCAGCAAGAGATATAATGCGCGGATCATCAGAATGATACTGCATATCCATCACAATCATTTTTTTGACAGTAGGCATTTGATTGAGCCCTGGAAGGATTCGATCCAGGATTTCTTTACTGCCAACAAACATATATTGACTCTCAGAATCATTTACAATATAAGAAATCTCATTAAGAGAAAGTGTCGGGTAAATTGTAACCAGTACACCCCCGCAGCAAACTGTCGCAATATCTGCATGTGTCCAGTAGGGACTGTTACGTGAAATAATAGCTACCCGTTCTTTCTTTTTCAATCCTAAAGAGAGAAGCCCACTGGCGATATTCTCAACCCTCTCTTTTACCTCCGCCCAGGTGAATTCTCCTCCATTGTCCCCATAATAAAGATCAGGATTAAAAATCTGTGCCGTTCTCTCGGGAAAGTTTTTTACCGTGGCATAGAATGCCTGACTCATGCTAAGCCCTTTAACATAATTTTCCATCCAACAACGCCCTCCCCTCTATAATACGTACAAATCCATATACAACTAATTACACATCTATATACATTTTATAACATTATTAGATTTTTTGTAATCATTATTTTTGTTTATAAGAATATATTTTTATATAAATTACGAATTGCCATTAGCGTTTAACACTCTCTCGTTCTCGTTTTCAGTTCACCTTCGCAGGCTGTTGCAACATTATTGATGACCGCTAATATTGTAATATCAGTAATTTTTATTGGGTATGCTAATACAAGTATAAATAAAGGAGTGTGATTTATACGGAGAATCCAATGGTATGCGAAAGATGCGGAAAACCTTTAACTGAATATGATAAGAATAACAAACATGATAAACATCCCCTGTGCCTGGAATGCTACCTTTTTCACAGGGAACTCCGCTGAATGGGAATTAAGCAAGAAAATCTCGGCCTTCATTGTATCACTACAACAAAGGCCAAGATTTTCATCTGCATGATTTGTAATTTATAACCGGTTTAATCCGTTCGATCAATCGCTTCAATCGTCCCTGAACCCGTGATCATATTTTGAATATCACCCTTCGTGACTGAAACCGTTTTGGTTTCAAATGCCTGTTCAGAAGCATTGTTTGTTTTTGTTTGCTATGTACACACTACTGGAACCAATCAACAGCAAGATCACAATGCTGATGATGATCAAATGAGTTTTTCAACCAAAAGCGAATAGATGATTAGCCAAGATGCAACCTTAAGCAACCCTGTAGTGCCAAACTCAAGAAACGATCCTTGATTGGACACAGCGTTCTAAAAAATATTTTTAAATGTTTACAAAAGAATGTAATCTTTGTTATAATACCCCCACGAGGTATTATTTTTTTTATTTTCAGAGAATACTGAAAATGGCCCTAAATTAATCGTAAAAGGTGTGATAAATATGGAAATGGTACACATTTCACCTGAAGCTCTTCAGGAACTCAAGGAAATGCTGAAGGAAAGAAACATTGAATCCAATCATCTGCGAATTCATGGGAGTATTGGTTGAGGCGGCATGTCCTTTAATCTGGTTCTGGATGAACCAGCTGACCATGACAAAGTAGAAGATCATGAAGGTCTTACGTTTTTTGCTAAAGACGACCTGCTTGAGATGTGCAAAGGTTTTACCGTCGCGTTAAGTTCCTACGGTCTTGAAATCAAACCGGATGTTGAATCTGCTGATAGCGGCTGTGGATCATGTTCAAGTTGCTAGTAGGACCACAATTTTATAAATAATCGCGAAGGCTCTCCCAAAACTAAGGGAGAGCTTTCATTTTGTACTTGCAACTGCCCCTTTTTGTTTTATACTTAAATAAGGGAGAATTTTCAATCAACATCTGGCAGTACAAGAATAAAATCAGCAGTTATCGCAAATTATCCCATTAATTTTGCTATTGGAGGTGTAACTTTGCAGAAGAAAATTGCTCAACTCGTTGATTTCTCCGGAAACCTTCCCCGTCACATCCTTAATAAATATGAAATTAAGGAGGTACCGGTAAGTTTTTCGTTTGATAACAACCACTACTATCGGGAAAATAATGATTTAGACACCAAAGACTTTTATCTTCACATGAAGAATCAACCTGAAAAAGTTCCCAAAACTGCTGCTGCTAATATACATGACTGGATTGAAGCATTTAAAGAAATGTACGAAAAAGGGTACCGTAGATTTGTAGTTACCGCCATTGCTTCACAGCTTTCCGGCACCATGGAAAACGCAAGACAAGCACGAGAAATCTTTCTTTCCAAGCAACAGGACGTTGATATATTTCTGTTGGAAACCAATACCTGTGCATGTGGACAGGCAGCATTGGAGATAAAAATTGCCCAAATCTTAGATAGGGAAGACCTTTTATGGGAAGATTTTTTAGAACGAGCAAAGAATCTGGTTCCTCGAGTAACCTCCCTTTTCTCCGTTCAGGAACTAACTTACATGAAAGCAGGAGGACGAATTGGTGGAGCTACAGCCTTTCTGGGAAATTTGATTAAAATTAAGCCTATTTGCGAGTTTATTAATGGTACTGTTCACCCAATCAAAGCAGTTAGGGGACGTAAAAAGTCCTTGCAAATAATGGCAGATACAGCTCTGTCCAGAATTAAGAATGTGCAAAACGCCATTATCGTCACACAAAATGCCCTCTGTGAGGAGGACGAAACATTCATGATTGATTATCTTCGTTACCAGCTGCAAGATCGGTGTTGTGACGTTTTTAGAAGTATGGTGGGAACAACTGTAGGCGCTCATTCCGGCCCAGGTGCAATTGGGATTGGCTTTGTGGAGGACTATTGAATTGACGCGGATTAAACGGATTTAACGCTCAAGAATACTACTGATACTCTTGAGCGTTAAATTTGTGTGAATTCGTTCTCTATTTTCTAATTCCCCCCCCATGACCGCAAGACACAACCACCAATGAAAAATGGTGGGCAACCGGGGATAGGAACGATTTTAACGCTGATTATCGCAGATTGACGCTGTTTAATATATTAAAAAAAAGAACAGCGTAAATCAGCGGACATCAGCGAAAATCTGCGTTTTCGGTTCCTATTGTCTTACTATTATATCAGCGTGAGTCTGCGTTTTCAGTTCGTATTTTCTAATTAATCAATATCAAATAATTCTTCGTCTGATTTGGTAAGCAGGTCGTCAAAAGTGAAACTGTCCCGGGCGGTGATTCTCAGAATATTGTCATCCTTCTTCCACACGGTTTCACCCATCCCATCGGTAGCTTTGAACGAAAATCGTGGTGGGTTGGCAAATCTTGCTCGGGTTATGCCCTGGATGCAGTCTGCCAGACACCCTGTCCCCTGTACTTCAACGATGATATTATTTTCATTTAGCTTACCCAATACCTCTTCAGCAATGACTGCCATTCTCACAGCCAGACGGAGGTCCCTGCAGTCTTCCTGATGATGCGTTAACGCATGTTTCAAGATAAAGCCCTGCCGCATCTCCCGAATTTTGCCTTTGATATACGGGGTTTGCGGAGAAAAGATGATATCATTTTCGTAATAGGGCTTAATGTCAATAACTGGCGTGCCTCCTATTGCATCCAGTCCACTAACATAGAGACAATTTCCTTCTACCTTCTCAAGACGAGCCAGACACATGCCAACCGGGTTGGGGCGGTTGAAGGCCCGCAGTGCAAATACTCCGTATTCCGGCAAATCCGGGTTGACTTTCAGGGGTACAGTTTTTAACCAATCACGTTCAGCTTTGTGGAACCATGCCAGGACCCAGATATGCGAGTTTTCTTCTATGCCCTGGAGCGCCTCGGTAAAGAGCGAAAAAACTTCAATGACAGCTATTTTCCCTCCAAGAGGCATGTTGTTCGGATCATCCGTCTCGGATCGTACAATCCCCACTGGTCTGATGACAATCTCATCCATATTAAAAGTCCCCTTTCAATCAATTCTATCTGTATTGTAACAGCAACAACGTGCCATTCATCATCATTAATTCTTAACCCACGACTATTCTTTTGCCTTCCGGAAGACTGGCAATATGGATATCCATATTGTACAACGTCTTTAGATTATTTCCTGTCATCACCTTATCAACCGGTCCCTGCGCAAACACGGTGCCATCCTTGAGCATCAGTACTTCATCAGCAAAAGTCATCGTTAAATTAGGATCATGCATGGCAATCACAGCCCCGCACCCCTGTTGTTTAACAATCTGACGCAAGCAATTCATAGTGGTGTGTTGATTATAAAAATCCAGATGGGACGTCGGTTCATCCATCAGGAAATAACTTGCTTCCTGAGCAATGGCACGAGCTAAAAACACCATCTGGCGTTCTCCGCCGCTGATTTTCATGTAACTTCGGTCTCCTAGTTCTAAAAGCCCCACTTTATTCAATGCTTCATCAGCAATTTCATAATCGCTTTTTGATGGCCGATCAAAGAGTCCAAGATGCGGATTTCTCCCCATAACCACCATCTCGCGCACACGATAACTAAAAACCCCGGTGTGTTCCTGTGGAACACACCCCATTATCCTTGCCAATTTCTTTCTCGAGCAGTCTTGAACGTCCTGCCCCTCCAGTAAGACCCTCCCTGCACATGGCTTGAGAAGGCCGTTAAGAAGCTTAAGCAGCGTCGTTTTTCCCGATCCATTTCTGCCCAGTATGCAATAAATCTTACCCTTTTCCAGTTTGAACGTGCATTGTTTAATAATATGTTGTTCTCCATATTGGAAGCCTAAGTCAACCGCTTCAATCGCCAACGCACACAAACCTCCCCATCCATGAATATTTACTCTTTGATTACCCCCACTCTTTTCCGCGTCCTTTAATCAAAAGGTAGGCAAAAAACGGTGTGCCCAGCGCCGCTGTTAAAATACTAATGGGAATCTCTGATGTCGTCATACAGCGTGCCAGATTATCCATCAACATGACAAAAGCACCCCCAATCAACATAGACATGGGAATGACCAGTTTATGATCGGAGCCAACCAACATCCTCGCAATATGAGGAATAATAAGTCCCACCCATCCAATGGTTCCTGTCACACTGACAGATCCTGCTACCATAAAGGTAGCAACCCCAATTAAAAGCAATCTGAAAACGCGTACATTAACCCCCAGCGCAGCTGCTTCTTCATCGCCCAGCGAGAGCACGTTAATTTTCCATGCCAATAAACAAAGTAAAATCATACAGGGCAGCAATGTAACCAGTAAATCAGTTACGATATCCCAATTAGCCCGATAAAACCCACCCATCATCCAGAACACAATGGCCGGTAAATCTTCGTAGGGATCAGCCATATATTTGAGAAAAGAAAGACCTGCACTGAAAAAACCGCCTACCACCATCCCGGCAAGGATCAACATCACAATTGGTTCTCCCCGACTAACAGCCGCTATCCCATAGGCCAGACTCATAGCGATGATGCCAGCAATAAAAGCAAGCAAAGGAATCAGATAGGGATAAGCCACATACGATGACAGAATAATGCCCGCAGCGGCGCCAAAACAACAGCCCGCTGAAACCCCTAAGATGTCAGGTGAAACCAGCGGATTCCTGAACATTCCCTGAAAAAGAGCACCGGAAGCAGAGAGAGATGCTCCCACCAGCATCGCCAGAATAATGCGGGGGAGACGAATATAATAGAAAACGCTGGCATCCGCCTGATTCAGCCATTCAGCTGGTGCAAGCTTCAAAAGCTGCACCAGCCTGGACGGCTCTATTTCATATCGACCACAAAAAAGGGATAAACAAAAAGTTAATACAACCAGCAAAAAAGCCAGCCCTACCTTCTTATTATTCTTTGGCATCATTTATATTCTTGGCGATTCCTTTCCCTTCTAAATCAGTGGGCCCGAGGTCCGTATAATTTTTGCCAAAGAAATCCTGGTAGTACTGATTCACTGTTTCTTCAATATTCATGTCTTCAAACTGTTCCGGATACATGGTTTTGCTCAACCATAGAATGCCCATGGCTGACTGCGGAATCGGAAAACTCCACTGACCAATAGCTGGGAAGCTATATAACTGGTTGTTCTTTACCGCACTTAATCCTTTTAGACCAGGATTCATCTTCAGCACATCTTCCATGCCTTCTTTACAATACGGATCGGCAATAATAAGATCAGGATCCCAGGACACAATCTGTTCAGGAGATACATTCTGCCATCCGCCCTTCATTGCTGCAGCAACATTAACCCCACCAGCCTTTTCAATGAGAAAATGCTGGTAAAAATCACTGCCACAACTGGATAAGACGCCTTGCGCCCCTGCCAGATAAACGTTTTTCCGATCTGCCTCCGGAACATCTTTAAGCCTCTCGGTTACATCTGCAATCACCTGATCATAATAAGCTATAACCTTCTGGGCCTGATCCTTGCACCCCAGTACATCCCCTAACAACAATGTTGCTTCCTTCATTTTTTCTGCAGATTCCGGGATGATGACCAGTGTAGGGATGCCCTGTGTTTCCAGCTGTTTAACCATATCTTCACTGCCCTTGCCTGACCAAACACAGACAACATCCGGCTTGGCTGCAACCAGTTCTTCCATATTAATCCCGTGCTTCTTGTCGCCAACTTGCGGAACATCAGCAATCTGAGGATAAACACCCTTTGTAAACGGAGTTGATGTTGATCCCCCATCTACCCCTACCAGTTTTGATTGTGCACCGACAGCGAACACCAAAAACGTGCAGGGTCGCCAGGTCGTAGCAATACGATTAACTTCCATCGGCAACACAACTTCTCTTCCAGCCTGATCAATGACCGTTCGCGTATCTGCTGGTTGATCAGCCGGTGCAGTAGCCGGCTGATCTGCTGTCCCACAACCAGCGACAAGAGATAATGATAGCATAAAGACCATAAGTACCACCATGGATATTAGTCTTTTTGATCCTGTTTTCAACATTCTGAAAATCCCCTCTCAATCTAATCTTTTTATGTACTTTTAACGCAACGATCCCACTTGATTTGAAGCACGTTTATGCAAATAAACCATTCGTATTCCTAATAGATAATCTTTAGCGTTTGATTTTGTGCTCCATCATCTATTTTACAAGCTATTCAACGACCATTTTGATGACATCCCGAACCCAATACGACGCATCATATTTTTGTCCGTCTCCGGCAATGATTTGCAGACCATCTTCATTGGTCAAAATCATTTCTTTGTCTTTTAAAACATCTTCCAATACATAAGTTTTGTTGTAACCATCTGTCCCATCAATGGTCAATTTAACACTATTTCCCTTTGGAATAGACTTATTCAGTATAACTGAAACAGGAATTCCTTTATATTCTCTGGGGGGTAAAGTCTTTGAACAACCTACAAATTGAGCAGTAATCGTGATTTCCTGTCCTGCAAAATCACTAAAAATGAATTCATAAGGATGCTCTAGATTCCCTTCTACCGAAATAGAAGGTTCCTCATTTTTGCCAGCTTCACCATTGCTTTGCTGGGTAACCGCAGGTTGAACTTCTGGCTCGTCTTCAACAGTACCAGGCTCACCTCCACATCCGGTGAAAAGCACCAATGAAAGAAACAACAAACCTAAAAATATAACCCTTTTAGCTAACACTCCCTCACCTCCAATCGCATACGTTATTCTCGATTTTCACCATCCTTTCATCAAAACCTAACAGGTTCAAAAATCAATCAAGAAACAGGCCGATGTTTTTTTGATCTATTTATCATCTCCTGATCTTGAGAACAAAAAAACAGCCACCAAAAGAAGCAGCTGATTGCAAAAGCTAAACCACGCAACCCAAACGGGGTGTGAAGTCAGTTTATTGGACCAGCAGCAACCTTCTTTCCATAATGGGAGGCATACCCGTTTCCCTGTATACCCTGAAGGTTTGTTTACCATAATCCATATCTACAGGTAATACAAACTCGAAAATTGCCGGTAATGTCTTATTTCATTAGGCCAATGTCATTATTGTTTTTTATTCTATTTTTTTTATTTTTTTCCTTTTATTTATCCAAAATTTTTTATCTGGCAATCCCTCACGCAGTTTCACATAGAAAATCCTAACGGTTCAAAGCCTTGGACTATCTTTTGGCATATAAATATAGTGATAATTATGTCAATGCATACTATTTAAAAGTTATAGGAAATAATTTTTCATTCTTTTTCCCCATGTCCTGACGAGCACGAAAGACTCTGTCATTCCCCCAAATGCAATACTGCGCCACAAATAAGTTGCTCTTTTTTTGTATTTTCCTGCAATGTATTTAATTTTTCCCAATAATTTATATTACAAAATATCAAAATTATTGCTACAATAATTCTATATGAAAATAATCTGTGAATAAAAATTTGTTGGGGGTATATTATAATGAGTCATTGGGTTAATGGACAAACCATGAGTGAAGCCTTTTATCATTCTGTTAATGCCTTTCCAGAACGCAGCGCACAACTTTTTAACCCCGATCTGTATCATGGGGATAATAATGGTCATTTCACTTGGAGAGAAGTAGCCGATAGAGTTGAAAATATAGCCAGCGGCCTTCTTTCTATGGGTCTTAACAAAAAGGATCGCGTAGCAATGATGTCTCCAAACAGTCCCTATTGGACCCATACGGATATCGCTGTTATTAACTGCGGAGCAGTCCTGGTAACGATTTATCCTACCTTGTCGGTTAATGAGATTCGTTATATCGTCAATGATTCGGAATGCCGATATCTTTTTGTGGGAAATGAGTCGATTCTCCAAAAGGCTATCGACGGTCTGGATGAAATGCCTGGTCTGGAGAAAATCATTGTCATGGACCTGAAATATCAATCACAGGATAAGCGCATCATCTCACTCACTGATCTCATGGAAATGGGCAAACGAGACTTTGGGCATTAGCAAAAAAATAAGAAGTCAATTTTAATAAAAAAAGAGATGTATCCTTTATAATGGACCCAGGAATTAAGACAAAAAAATGCGAGGAGCTAAGCAATAAAAACAATGCGAAAAAAGTATAG
>JAYEHK010000038.1:0-56251 GCA_034659475.1 Bacillota bacterium
CCCAAATTCAAGCAAATGTACCAAGCCAATTTCAATCCACGCACCCATGCAGGGTGCGACTATAGCTTGTTTAGCAATGCATATCTCTTCAATTATTTCAATCCACGCACCCATGCAGGGTGCGACTCCGGAAGGAATCAGCGAGTTGATCAATACATGAAATTTCAATCCACGCACCCATGCAGGGTGCGACTCTATTGACATTATACTCACGTGAGTATATACTAATTTCAATCCACGCACCCATGCAGGGTGCGACTAGTTAAAAATGACGTATATAAACGACTATAGTAATTTCAATCCACGCACCCATGCAGGGTGCGACCTTGTTCTGGATGGCTTTATATTCTTTTAACAAAGATTTCAATCCACGCACCCATGCAGGGTGCGACGTTTAGTCGCTGCCATCTCATTTAAGGCACTATTAATTTCAATCCACGCACCCATGCAGGGTGCGACATTACCCTGTTGTTAATAAACGGCATAGACGCCGATTTCAATCCACGCACCCATGCAGGGTGCGACTCCGCATTGGATTATTAAGCACCTTCGCATCCTGGGATTTCAATCCACGCACCCATGCAGGGTGCGACCCGAAGCATAGACAGGGGTTCCACTAGGGCAAGCTATTTCAATCCACGCACCCATGCAGGGTGCGACAGCAAAAATGGCCAAAAATCCATTCAATCCATAATGATTTTAGCCATTATTTGCATTTTACACTCTGCTGCACATCACCCCCATTGTCTATTTTACTTTTATCACCATTTTTCCACTATTTTCACGGTGCGAAAGCTCCAACAATTTCGTGTTCACTAACCATTCGCACTAAATTATCAGTGTGCCTTCAACGTCAAAGGATTCCTTTGCCCCAATATGCACAACTTTGTTTTTATAATTATTGCCTAAATAATAAAACCGCAAGCTATCTGTATCCTTATCAATAATTTGCTCTAGTTTATGCTGCACCTCACGGCTTTGAGCTGCATCGAGTATACACTCAAACACTGAATTCTGTACACGTTGACCATAATTCACACATTGCTTCGCAACCTGGCGCAAACGTTTTCTCCCCTGCGGTGTCTGTGTATTTACATCATAGGTTATAAGCACTAACATTTGATCACCTACTTCCACATAAACGGCGGATATCCGTCCAAATCGCCACGAATAAACCTAGCCAATAGCATTGCCTGTGCATAAGGGACAAGCCCCCACGTTAATTTTTCTTGTAAAAATGGATGTGTAATTATCTCCTGCTTCTTACTCTGCCAAGCCTTCAAGATTGTTTTTCTTGTATCATCATCCATCATAACCGCGCCATTTTCCTTTTGAGTAAAATCTTCTGCATTTACTTCTCTTTTGTTGATTAAAGAAATGACAAATCGATCTGCATAAACCGAACGTAACTCCTCCATTATATCAAGAGCAAGGGATATCCTCCCTGGTCTATCTCGATGCAAAAATCCGACATAAGGATCAAGCCCAACTGTTTCCAATGCAGCGGCAACATCATGAGCCAATAGCGTGTATACGAAGGATAACATTGCATTAACATTATCAAGCGGTGGGCGTTTATTCCTGCGATTAAAATAGAAAGAATCCTTTTGTTGAAGAATCAAATCATCAAATACGCTAAAATACTGTGAGGCCGCTTCCCCTTCATAACCGCGTAGCTGTTCTAAGTCCTCACTTTGCTCTATCAGTTTCATGGAATTCACTAGGGTTTTGGAAACTTCCTTTAACTTATCAACATTCAGTCGGGTTGCGTAATCACGAGTGGCACGTTCAATCACCCAACGGGCGTTATAGACCTTGCCCAGAATAAAATTTCTAGCAATTGCATTGCTTTCCTCGAGGCTGTCCGAAATTCTATATTGAGTCTTCCTTAACGTAACATTACCTCTAACTTCGCCAACTACCCTAGCAAGAAATCTACCGCTTTGTTTCATGAAAGTTAAAGAAATATTCCGTTTCGCACATGCACCCATCAATGCTGGACTGGCTCCTGTATAACCAAATGCAACAATGCCTTCAAGATTATGTAATGGAATTCTTGAGAGTTCTGTTTCTTCTTTTAAAATCACAATATTTTCTCCATCAAGTGATAAATACGTATTCGGAGAAGTAACATAGAGCGTATTTAGTAATTTTCGCATTCATCAACCTCCAAAAGATTTTTCTTAATATAGCTCTTAGCGGAGGGATTTTTACATAACTTTGGCATACAAGCCTCAGTAAGTGAACAGGCCTTACAGCTTTTAGATATCTTGACTTTAGGGGTAGATCGCCGGTCATATAAATCATGCATTTCTTTAAAGGTAGCTTTTACCCGACCTCGCAAATCATCTTCGAATATGATTTTAAGCCTTCGTTTTGTCTCCCCATAGAACAAAAATCCCTCAGGAATTTCACATAATAGCATTTCCTCCAGGCACATCGCCTGTGCGCATAGTTGTAAAACATCTGCTTCATTTTCTTTTGGTTTGCCACGTTTATACTCTACCGGAACCGGCTTATATGTGCCGTCTTGACCAAATATAGTTACTCCATCCGGATGCCTATGCAGTTCTACCACATCACATGTTCCGGTTGTTCCAAGTGTACGTGAGAAGATGGTCATGCCTCGAGAAACAATCAAATCCCCACGTTTTTCTTTGATGGTGCTATCATGGGTTTTCTCATGAAGAATTTCACCTTCAATGGTACGAAGGTTTTCTTGCCATTGCTGTTCAATATGTATTAATGCCCACTGACGTTTACAAAATGAAAAGTGCTGTATCCCTGACAATAGCAAAAAATCTTCTTCTTTATATTCCATTAAAAACCTCCTGATTCAATCCTTCCAAGACTTCATTGGATATTTTATAATCATCAACATTTTTGGGCACTTCACAATAGGTACATCCCGTGAGGTTCTATGTACCTTTACAAAGAAATATTGACCCATCAGTGTATTAAGTTTCCACCAAAAAATCTTACAAATCACTCTAGAACAGCCTCAATCGAAGCAAAAAAAGACCAATGTTTTGTAATACTTGCTTTTTTCACTCTCAATCTATGGCTAATTAAAGTATGATTGCTTCTCCGCTATACTTTTCCAATTTCACAATACCTGCCATATAACCGAGAAAACCGTCGTATTCAAGATTCCACCTATATATATTATCCATTATCATAGGTGTTCTTAGTTCGTCCAACTTATATTTGGCAATTTGAACCGAGACTTTTTGCAGTTCTCTCCAATCAACTTTTCCATATTGCAAACGCTTCGCCACGGTTGAATCAACAATTACAAGACGGGTATCGCTATCAATGACCTTGAAGTCATGTTCCACCTGTGGAAACTTCTGCACTTCCTCATTGTCAATCAACTTTTTATGTCTTCCCAATAGTCCATATAATGCGATTTCATCTGCAATGGATTGTGTACTCAATTCCGGTGCAATGGTCCTGTCCCCTTCAAAATACCCTTTAAGAACAGCAGCAGACTCCTTTAAACCCGGATTGAGCTTTAACATTCCGTCTTCTAAAATACAAAATGTCCACATCTCCGAATTACTAAGAACGCCCTCTCGATTTACTCGCCCTGAAGCTTGCAACAACGATACCAGTGATCCAAGCTCACGAAATCCAGTTCTGAAGGACAGGTTTACCCCAGCTTCAACACACGACGTTGCAATAAAAGTCCAATCTGTATCTTTTTTGTTATCCAATCGTTTTATGACTCGTTCAAGTGTGTGGTCTCGATCATTTGAAGTCAAAGCGGTAGACAAATGTTCAACGCAATCTCGTCCAAAATGCTCCGAAAAATAGTCGGCCAGAATAGCTGCGCTTTGAACAGTATTCAAGATAACCAATCTTGGACCCGGAAAATCGATGATCCAATTTGCAAGCTCCGCCGTACCTTTGGGGGACAATTCACTATGATAGGAAATTCGTTTGTTTTCATAGACAGAAAGTCGGCTGCGAAGTTCGTCATTGATAATTTCCGGTACGCAATTAGAGTATTTTATGTCAGCTATTTCTGGGATTGTCCAGAATCGATTCAGTGAACCGGATGCCAACACCCAGTAGCAATTCCATTCTGCAGCATAAACGTTGATCCATCTCCATGCAATAGGTAAAAGTTTGCCCGGCAACGCAGCATGAGATTCATCCACAAAAATAGCACTGCCGGGTAATTCGTGTAAACGGCGCAGCGTTGCTGTGGAATTTGATGAGAGAGTTTCAAAAAAGGCAACCGCTGTTGTCACAATTATTGGCGCACGCCAAAGCGCGGTTAGGTGTCTAGCATCTTCGCTTTCAAAATCTGCTCGGTGATGTAGCTCTGCTACCACCTCTTCAGCATTTTCACCTGGCAAAACGAGCATATCTCGATAGGTCTCAACTGATTGTCTAATGATATTAGTAAATGGCAATACCACAAAGATACGCCGCAGTCCGCGCTTTTCAGCTTGTGCAAGCAAATGAGCCATGACTGCCGTTGTCTTACCAGAGCCTACCGGGCTGTCACAGGAGCTTATGTCGGCGTCAATGTCCACGTTTCGACACTCCAGATACATCTCATTTCGTAGAGCGTTTCGGTCATCGTTAGTTCCTTTTTGTTTTAACCCTGCAATATGCAGATCTAATTGTGTAAGCCGTTCGGCGGCTCGCAATTTAACTGTACTCGTATCAGTTGGATACTGACGATAATGGATAGCAGTATCGGTGTGGTCAGCATCAGCGATGCATGATAAGAGCATTCTAAAGAAAACCGAGCGATCTCCTTCAATTTCTTCCTCACCATACTTAAAGTGACTATCAATGAGTTTGTCGTGAATTGCTTCAAGTTCTGGCAGTTCACTATCCACATCAGAAGCAATGGACTCATCCCGAAAAATTGCATCACCCTTATTCATTTCAGCAGAAAAATCAGGAAAACCAATGTGATGAGCCTGTATCGTAGCGGCGGAAATTGCGGAAAAGTGCTTTGCATTCAAAAAATGAGCCGCTCCCGCATCGACATGATTTCGCGGAAGAGACTTTGAAGATGTTTTCCCAGAAAGAACAGCTTGATTATCTTTATTTAGCTTGCCTATATCGTGAAAAGCAACGACTTTTTCAACTACATGAGATAATAATGTTTTATCACAATTCGAATAACAACTCATATCTTGTACATATTCGTGGGCAAGCGCCCTTACACCACGAATATGCATTGAGTATTCCTGCTCGGGGATATCGTTTTTTTTGCTGTGTGCATAATACATCATATCAGCATCAGGTCGGTTACCGAGCTTACCTTTCGTTTCAAATCCTCCGACAGAGCAATCTTGTCCTCATAATCAGCCCAAGCCGTAGACGCAATTGTCGTATCGCCAATACGCTTTGGTGTAAGCGCTTCCATTAGGAGATAATCTGGACAACTGCCAAGAGCATTCATATGCTCAATATACCAAGCATGACGGATTCGTACATCGGTGCGAATGGCAGAACGATTTAAGTCATATGCTTTAGGAATTAAAAGCTTAAGCAAATTAATATCTTTCTCCGTACAGCCTGTCTTGACAGCATAATTAGGATTCACAAAAAACGGCATGCAGTAAACACCATGTTCCACAATTCGAAAAGCCAACGGCGCCATACCAGCGTTTTTGCCTTCCTGTACACCAGCTTTGTTCGTATTGGTGTGGCGGATGATATTGACAGGCGAAATAGATGCGCCAACGCCAAATTGAACAACACCGGTTTTTATAAAACCTTTATTTGCTCCTTCTTCCAAAAATGTATTTCCAAATACTCTTGCGTCCCAGTACTTGTTCACGAAAGTACTATCCAAAAACTTCGTCTGGTCAAAGTTCCTAATATCCGTGGACATCTCGGCTTGAATTGATCTTCTGTCACGACCGCGCGATTCCAAAATGCAGTAGCAATCTGATTCGTCAACATAGGTCTTCGGAAGAGTCCTAAAGAACACACTGTCATGGTCTTCCAACAAATCACGCAGCTTGCGCTTAAAGGAAACAGGTGAAATTTCACCAATACCATTCGGGCGCTGGCGGGGATCGCTCTCTCTATCTGGATCTCCGTTTGCATTTGAATTCACGACTTCAATTACCATGAGACCAGTTGCGCGCTTAATTTCACTATTCATTTTTAGACCCTCCTATATTATTATTATTATCTTTGTTATCTGTGCTAATTGCCGATCGTTCACTTTTAGGGAACGATGCAAGATAGCCAATGAAAAGCTGGGCCTTTTCAAAATCGCTAAACCTTGTTGAGTTTGCCATTGTTAAACTAAGCTTGTTTGCGACATCTTCAAATAACTTGAGATACCACGCCGCTTTCCAACTTTCTTTTCCTTCATCCTCGATATTCTTAAAGCGGTATTGCTTTGCCCATGTTATGTATGGGTTCATGCGAAGGGATAATTGTGTGATTGTTTGGTACGGTATCTCACCGGCTGTTACAAACAGTGCACTGCCTGCAAGTTGTGGAGGAACGTCTCCGTTCCGAACAACTTTACAGTACAATGTATGAAGCTCATCGGATACTTTTAAAAGTTGTCCAACTAAATACGCCATACTTTCCATATATTTCTCCTTTCTATTATCACATTTATTAAGAAACAGCCCAAGTACTGACAACAAAAGAGCCGTTTCATTTTTCAATTTACTCAAATTTTTCTCCTCGGTATTGCTCCTGCATTCTGCACCACCGTGTAGCCAATTCCCGACATAGTTTACCAAACCAGATGAATGTGTAAGTACAATGTGGAGATAATTGCAGATCATACTTTCGCACATAATGTCAAGAAGCAATTCCATTCCCTGATAATATTTCATTCGTTCAACGGCGTTTTTACCTTGTGCCAATTCTCCGTTTTGCTTCCAAACATTGTTGACGATCCGAGCCACTTGTAACGGAAAAGGTATTATTCTCTTGCCAAGATTGGTTTCAGGAATGTTCCGGCACCCTTCCTCCCAACTCTCCGCTGCTTGAATAAACTGCTCCGGTGAGCAATTCCGAGTGAAAATCACCTTTGACCGACCATTGTCTATCTTTCGGATTGTGAAAATCTGAATTGAATCAGGCTTTTCATGGATGGGAATTCCTCTAAGTGCCTTAATAAAGTCTTTCGCAATGTTTTCAAACCGCGCTTCCTTCTGTGCGGTGTTATCTGCTTGGTTTGAGCCAAAAAGTGACGCAAACTTTGGTGGAACCTCCGGCAACTTTGAGGGATAAACAAAAACGATCTCATTTTTGTCAACTTTTCGCCATGTAACTCCCTCCCTATCCAAGCTAGCAACCCATTGAAGAGATTTTTTAGCACGAGAGCGATTCTCCTCTGCGATGGGATAGGAAGCATCATCTATTTTTCCGTAACGATTATGACAAGGCTGCCCGTTAAACATAGAACGCAAGATTACTTCAAATCCGTCTAGTTTCACGATTGGCATAGTATTCATAAGCTTGCCTACTTTATCAAAAGATGTACCAAATGCATCGTTGTCTCCTTCCATAAACCTATCAGAAACATTATTGCAGCTGTACTTCAACAGCATTTCATTAATCCATTCAGTAACATGATCACTGCCCACAGGATACTCGTATTGTCGCCAATCAAACAGATCCAATATTACCGACAACGATGCACCTGTATCATCTTTTGAAGCTTTATTAGGGTTACCCTTATGGAACAATATGGCAAGCGCTAAACCGACATCCTCTTGTTTTTGAAGCTTCATGAAAATACATTTCTCCAATGCCGATTTGAAGCTTTTATCTGGTTCGTCAGAATAACTATCTGCCAAACGTACCAACTCCGAGATAAGAGTCTTTTCCGGCTGTTTTGAATCACCAATTAATTTCATCATTTTTTGCGGCGTACTATGTAAACACCTCTTGACCTTTTTGACAGAACCCTCTGTCCAATTGTCTTCGATACACCAAGATCTGATTTTATTTAAATCGAGATTTGTGTGATCCTTTTCAATACATTCCAACTCCTCAATATGCTCTTTATTGGTAATACGATAAAGAGGGGAAATATTGAAAGCAGGGAAGGTTCCTTGCTTATTGCCGAATTTTCTGATTGACTGTGCAAGCATTTCGCTTATCCTCTCTATATCATAGATCAAACAGTTCGCTGCAAGCCATATTCTGACACAGGGTACCTTAGTCGTAACTTTTGGGAGTACATGGTAATCGTCATGCCATTCCTTGGCGGTAATACCTTTAGATTCTAATGCACTGGACAAACCGTATAATTCATTCAGCATCGGGTTTCCTCCTTTTCGGATACTCCAGCACACCGTTTTGAATAACGAGATCATTATCGTATACATAAGAAACCTGAGAAGCATATCCTTTTGAAAAGACCTGACGCAACATTGACGGGATGATCAGAGACGACAAATCAGACAGCACCTGTGTTGATTCACGAAATTTGCCAAAATATGAGGGAGTAAACTCTTTCCACCCCAATGTAGGAATCGAATAACATTGGCCTCGTTTGAGTCGTCTTTCAAATATACTTTGATAAGCATGACCAGGTGAGGTCGTATTTCTATCCCATTGCAAAGCACTTTCCGGCAATCTGCTTTTTTCTTTATTGGGAACAACTTCTGCGTACAGTCTATAACAGACATCAATTAACACGGTGGCATACAACTGATAATTATTTCCCTCTTTAATTGATTTGGAACTACGCAAAGGCCCACCATAGTTGGTGCAATAGGAGTGGTATTGTACGGGCGCACACAAATCAACTTTTGTGGGGATTATTTCTATATCCGGCCCCCATAAGACGGATTCAAAAATAGCCTTGACCGCAGAATATGTTGGAGCTGGATAGCTGGCCGGACAGGCACCGGTATCCGGTCTTGTCCACATTGCGGTATTGCCCGCTATCTCCATTTCGATAGGATAAGCTAATCGTACCATAAAAATCCTCCTTTCATTTAAATCAAGAAGACCACTGCTTCTCCTTTTCGTAACACGATATCTATCCACCATATTCAATCGAGATGGCAGCAACATTGCATAAATGTTCCTTAACACTCTGCTCTTTGAAAGTATTAGGATTAATGCGAGCACAAAACATCTACTCACCCCCCTTTTTTTGTTAAGATATTTCTCATTCAGCTAACATAATATTCATTTGACTCCATTAAACCACATCCCAGGTGTCACCCACTGTCACCCCAAAAATATTTTTCAATAAAACTTCATACCCCCGCAGCATTATATTTAGCAACAATCCCCTGCGCCATCTCCGCAACCCCTCTCCTCAATCCCTCCGGTTCCATAACCTCTACTTCCATCCCCCACTGCAAAATCCAGCTCTGCAGTTCAATCAGTCCGCAAACATGGAATTCTACGACCAGCGAACCATCATCAAGCTCTGTGAGAATCCTCTGGCTTGGATGATACAGCAGCTTTCTCACGCGAAAGGCTACCTTGGGAGTAAACTTCAAAAGCACTCGTTGAACGGAATCGTTGCAGAATACCCCCCAGCTGTCTCCGATATGTTCCTGAAGATTAAAGTATTCCGGATACTCAAACTTGTCCCGTTCCCTGGCAGACAGAGATTCGATCTGATCTATCCGATAGGTTTTAAATATTTCCTCACCCTTTTCACGCGCAGCGATATACCATACTCTTCTTTTGCATATGATGCCGACTGGTTCTAAAAATCGTTTTGAAAGCTGCCCGGCGTTTTTTCTGTAATTGACCTTCACACAAAAGCCTTCCGTAACAGCCCGAATCAGAACGCCGAGGTTGTTGCCGAATTCCTGCGGATTGATTAGTGTATCTTCAATAACGTAGATGCGACTTTTGAGACGGTGAGCAAGATCAGGTATGGGTGTAAAAAACGCCTTCTCAATTTCGCTCTGGGCCGAATTAACTGCGCTATCCAACAAAGTGTTTTTATTTAGCAGCATGCTGGTATAAACAGCTGCTGCGCTTTCAACGGACAGTTTGGGTAAATAGCTCTGCTGCAGACAGTATTTCCCTTTGGGCTTATCAGGACGATGCAATCCAATGCCAAATTCTTCGAGCCTCTCCAGATCGCGAAAAATATTCCTTCGGATTGTTTCTCTGTCCGAAGATTCAGATGTGTAATCAGAAATGAGTTCTTCATAATGGCGATAAATGGTGACAAAGGATACCCCACCATAGGGAAGATGGCTGTGCAGCAGGCAATACAGATACAGCAGACGTTCAGCAAGCGAAGGCGATGGTACTTTCCGTTGTTTCACAATGTACACCTCGTAATCTATGTAAGATTGTTAATCCCATTATATACCTTTATATACCTTCAAGCGGCTTATGTTGCTATTTTTTGTTTTTATATACAAAAAATGAGTCACAAAGACTGGGCTCCGTAACTCATTTTGTAGTATTAACAGATGTTCACACGCCGGAGTACTCCCCTGTTTGATTTATCTGCCTCCGGCTGCTGCTCTGGTTCTTGCGAGGATAATTCCTGTTACAAAGAGGAGCAGTATCAGAACTGGTCTATTTGTATAAGACTAAGTACAGCTAAAAATAATCCAGAAAACAAAAAAGCCTGTACACTGTACAGGTTATTTGTTAAACATGGTGGGCGATGACGGGCTCGAACCGCCGACATCCTGCTTGTAAGGCAGGCGCTCTCCCAGCTGAGCTAATCGCCCAAAATGGTGACCCCTAGGAGACTCGAACTCCTGTTACCGCCGTGAAAGGGCGGTGTCTTAACCGCTTGACCAAGGGGCCAATTAATATGGTGGGCCTACCAGGACTCGAACCTGGGACCAACCGGTTATGAGCCGGTAGCTCTACCAACTGAGCTATAGGCCCGGGCTTTCAAAACCCCGCGAGAGATAGTATACTGAACTTTCTCTCTAATTGCAAGCTTTTTTTTGACAACTTCAATAAGTTCATATTAAAAGCGGTAGCCTTTAAGGGGTTACCGCTTTAGTTATCAATGGCTCCCCGAGTAGGACTCGAACCTACAACCCCTCGGTTAACAGCCGAGTGCTCTACCATTGAGCTATCGAGGAATGACTTGCGACCCAACGAAATTTATTATATATGCTATCGAGGGTCCTGTCAACCGTGTTTCCGGGATTTTTTGAGTTTTTTTTAATCCCGGGTACATGGTGCTTACTCAATATAGTCTTTAAGCTTTTTGCTCCTGGATGGATGCCTTAGTTTGCGAAGCGCTTTGGCTTCGATCTGACGAATTCTCTCTCTGGTCACGCCGAACTCCTGCCCGACCTCTTCCAAGGTGCGTGGTCTGCCGTCATCAAGTCCGAAGCGAAGCCGTAATACCTTCTCTTCGCGCTCTGTGAGTGTGTTTAGTATGCCATCCATGTGTTCCCGTAAGAGCACGAAGGATGCTGACTCTTCAGGCGATTCTGCTTCCTCATCGGTGATAAAATCACCCAGATGGCTATCGTCTTCTTCTCCAATGGGTGTTTCCAGGGAAACAGGTTCCTGAGCAACTTTCATGATTTCTATAACTCTTTCTACAGCTATATCCATTTCTACTGCGACCTCTGCGGGGGTCGGCTCTCTTCCCAGTGTCTGCAGGAGACTTCTCTGGACTCTGGATAGCTTGTTAATCGTTTCGACCATGTGTACCGGTATTCTGATCGTACGGGCCTGGTCTGCAATCGCTCTTGTAATTGCCTGTCTGATCCACCAGGTTGCATAGGTACTGAATTTGTATCCTTTGCGGTAATCAAATTTCTCGACCGCTTTCATCAGTCCCAAATTGCCTTCCTGGATTAGATCAAGGAAAAGCATTCCTCTGCCAACATATCTTTTGGCAATACTTACAACGAGTCGCAGATTCGCTTCTACAAGCTTTCTTTTGGCTTCTTCTTCGCCTGCTTCAATCCGCTGTGCCAAATCTATTTCTTCATCAGCGGTGAGCAGTTTTACTCTGCCAATTTCCTTGAGATACATCCGTACAGGGTCATCGATTTCGATTCCATCAGGGACAACGACTGTCTCTGTTTCGACGGTTTCATGTTCCCCTTCTTCTTCTTCGTTTTCGGTTTCACTGTCTGGTCCAACGGTGATGCCTAGAGATTGTAGATGCTCGAAAACATCATCTATATAATCCGGTTCCAGGTGATACCCTTGAAGTTCTTCGTTAATTTCTTCATAGGTCAGATGCTTTTTCTTTTTTCCCTTTTCGGCTAGACTGGTTATACTGTCAGCCAGTTTGCGATCCAATTTCATTGTATCCCCCCTTCCCGGGTTAAAGTGATGAGTTTATTAAATTTAATTAAAAAAGAAAGTGCACTGTAAAAATCTCCATCCTGATCTATAACATTCAATTGATCGAAGGCTTTTTGCCATTGTGCTTCTTCTCTTTTTTTCTTAACAACGTAGATAAATTCATTGACTTCTCTTTCTTCATTGGGTCGATCTTCTTCCATTAACAGTGAGATCGCCGCGTAAGCTGAATCCAGACTTTCTTCGGCAGCTCTCCGGTTTAATATCTGCATTTTTTCCTCTTTTCCTCCTTGTAATTGAGCATATATATTCGCCAGAGCTTTATAATCTGGATTACCAAAGAAATTAATGCCGATGCTATTTTGTATCCTGGTAAAGGTTGCATCGTTTCTTAACATGGCTGCCAGTATTTTCTCCTGAATGCCATATTTACCGTATCTTTTATTATCCCTGATTATTTCATTTTTATTCCTATTTAAACTCTGCGTTGACAAATTCCTGCCTTCTGCGAATTCCTGCTGAACCAGCGATTCCTCCAGTCGAAGCTTTTGTGCCAGCATTAATATGTAATAACCTCTTTGCACTGCGCTTTCGACTCTATTAATATCACTTTTGACAGACCTGATGATGTCAACTTTTGCATTTACATTCATCTCAGGAACAGACATAATCTGCCTATTTATTTTAAATTCGATGTCACTATATCTATTATTCTGTATATAGGTCAGAAATTCCTTTTTACCATTTCTTTCTATGTATTCATCTGGATCTCTGCCGCCGGGAAGTGTTACAATATCCACCTTCAGATCATTATGCGTCAATATGGAACTGGCACGCAGGGTTTCTCTCTGACCTGCTTCATCTCCATCATAGAGAACTAATACCTTTTCTACATATCTCCCCAGAAGACCTGCCTGTTCTTCCGTAAACGCTGTCCCCAATGAGGCAACCGCATAATTCACCCCTGATTGATGGAGTTTAATACAATCCATATATCCTTCCACCAAGATGGCTTCATTCTTTTCCCGAAGACTTGTACGTGCCTGTGAGAGACCGTACAGATTTCTTCTTTTAGAAAATAAATCGGTTTCAGTTGTGTTCAAATACTTGGGTTGTCCATCACCCATTATTCTGCCCCCGAAGCCTACAATATCCCGATTATACATGAATATTGGAAAAATAATTCGATCTCGAAAGAGATCATAATACCTGTTTTGTTGTTCACTTCGTTTTATCAACCCTGCCAGTTTCACGATTTCATGGGAGAAACCTTTCTTTAGCAGATATTCCTCCAGGTCATTCCAGCGGTCAGGTGCATAACCCAGTTTAAAAGTTTCTATGCTTTCTTGGCTTACACCTCTTTTTTCTAAATATATACGCGCTTTGCTTCCCTGCGGTGAAAAAAACATTTGCTGATAATACTCTGCTGCTGCCAGGTTCACTGCAGCCACCTGCTTACGGTAATCAATTTTGTTCTTATCACCGCTTTGCAGTAATTCTACCCCTGCCTTGGCAGCTAGAATTTCGACAGCTTCTCGGAAATCAACCCCATCTATTTTCATAACATAGGAAAACAAATTTCCGCCTGCATGACACCCAAAACAATAAAACATCTGTTTATCGCGGCTAACACTGAAGGATGGGGTTTTTTCCTGGTGAAAAGGACACAGCCCCCAGTAACGGTTCCCTTTTCGATTCAATTTTACAGTCTCGGAAACGAGATCAACGATATCTACCCGGGCCTCTATGTCCCTTAGAATTTGATCATCATAATACCCAGTCATGATTACCCCTTACTATTCTATATCTACAAGAAAATACCTTCTATTTATACGAAAAATGTCAGAATTTCTTTTTTTCACACTCATTTTCGTTTTTACCCATTATGGTTTTAGATGCATCCGGAACCAGCGATTTGGGTATGTAAATTTCCTTAAATACGGATATACAGTAGGCGTCACTCATCCCTGATATATAATCGATAACGGCTCTTTCCAGTCCCTCTTCATCTGCTATTTCGCGATATACGGGACTCATTTTATCGGGGTATTTTTGAAAATATTTGAACAGGTGTTCAATAATGAACATGGCCCTGCTTCTTTCTTCTCGACAAACTTCCCCGCGATAAATGGTTTCGAACATGAATTCTCTTAATCCCATAAGTGCATCTTCTACCCTGATATCTGGTTCTACGCTTACTGTGTCTTTTTCTTGCATCATCTGACGTGTATGTTCAATGGTATTGGTAACAAGTGTGGCGATTCTCTGGCTATGTGTTGCTCCCAGGATGTCCAAATACTCCCCGGGAATGTCTTCCATTTTTAACAGGCCGGCTCGCACTGAATCATCAATATCATGTTGTACGTACGCAATCTTATCGCTCAGACGAATCACTTGCCCCTCCAGGGTACTCGCTGGACTTGCACCGGTTCCATATCCGCTGTGATGAAGAATCCCGTCTAGCACTTCTGTGCTCAGATTTAGACCACTCTGCCCCTTTCTTTGTTCTACCCGGGTGAGAACGCGAATACTGTTTTCATTGTGCCGGAAGGGTTGACTGCCTAGCTGATCTAGGATCATTTCCCCTGCATGTGCAAAAGGCGTATGTCCAACATCATGTCCCAGTGCAATGGCTTCAATCAGGTCAATATTCAGATTCAATCCTGCACCAATGGTTTTGGCAATCTGGTTGACTTCCAGCGTGTGTGTCAACCGGGTTCGAAAATGGTCCCCAGGAGGCGCAATAAACACCTGGGTCTTATGTTTGAGACGACGGAACGACTTGGAGTGTACAATCCGATCCCGATCAACCATAAAACAGGTACGAATAGGATCTGGCTCTTCTTCCTGTTGACGGCCTGCAGAACCAATAGCCAGTGTGGCCAGTTTGTTCAGCATTTTAACCTCTCGTTGTTCAATCTCTTCCCGTATCTTCATTTTTTTACCTCACCCTTCTTTTCAAAGAGGGGGACTTTTTTCCCGTTTGAGATTCAGTTCATTACTTGCTCTTTTCTAATACTACAGAAATATCTCTAATTCCTTTATTATTTACAGAATTTTTGTTAACAAACATCTTCTGCAGAATTTTCCCCTTGCATTTTATGCCACATTTATACCGTCTGACACCCTAGGAAGCGGGTTTGTATTTTTTTCAGTGAACAAAGGTATTAAAAAAAACTTCCGGTCACCATGGTAGATGCCGAAAGTTAATGTTTTTGGAATATTTTTATAAACTATAGCGTTATTATTAATTTACAGGGTATACTGGGCGGCTTTATGCACAGCTGCTTGATGTGCTTCATCAACCCGGTTGCTTCCATGGGTACGGCTGTTGAGAAAATGAATGCAAAAATGCCCATCGAAATTGTTGTTGTAGATATTTTGTCCACCGTGTGGCATTCCGTTCTGTGAGGCAGCAAATACACGGCCATTAATGTTTACAACAATTGCTCTTCGGGTCCAACTCCATGCCCCACCGCGTGCTTTTTTCATTTTGGTAGCATCATCAGCTGTTAAGGGTTCAGAGTCTGCATGATTGCTCCCCCCCAGGCGTTTAACCTTGAAGGTAATGCCTGTGTCAACATCTGTTACGGTAGCAATTGAGCCTCTTGGGAAGGCTACATTGACAACTGTCCACCAATCAGCCATCTCCGTTTGAATATTGTCTCCCTGTGAAGGTTTTTCATTCATCTCAACGGGTATGATCAATACCGTACCTGCATTTACAATCCAGGTATTCAGATCATTGGCCTGCATCAGCTCGTTGACAGTAATCCCATACTTCTGAGCAACCGCCCAGAGACTATCGCCCCATTTTAACACGTAAGTTATTTCTCCCTGTAGGGCATTAGTCAGGGTGCTCTTGGTTTGATTTCCTACCAGACCATCCACCTGGATGCTTTTTGCATCCTGAAAAGCAACCACCGCATGCTCTGTACGAAATCCAAAGATCCCATCAACTCCATATGTACTATACCCCAGCTCAGTTAAGTCCTGCTGTAGCCTAGCAACGGCTGTTCCTCTGCTGCCGTACTTTAAGAGGCTGGAACCATAATCTCCTGCCAGAACCTGACCCGGAAAAATAGATACGGCCATAAATGCAAAAAGCAAAGCAACAACTATATATCTGCTTTTACGCACTGTCACCTGTCGACCACTTCCTTTCTGTGCATGTGTTTACACTGAAATATTTTATCTCTTTTCAACATTAATCGACAAATGCCCTTAGCCCTTACCAGCAAGCTTCTATTGCCCTCTATCACTACCAGCAGGACCAAGCCTTCGACCACCTATTTTTTATCGTCTTTCAGGGTAGATGGGAAACTATTCTTAAGCAGGAAAAAGGCGAGGATACCGAATGGTATCCTCGCCTTTAGACTAATTCTATTTATTCTTAATCTGTGCCTGTGCGGCTGCCAAACGGGCAACTGGGATACGGTATGGGGAACAACTAACATAGTTGAGTCCAATCAGATGACAGAACTCAATAGAGCTCGGTTCTCCTCCATGTTCTCCGCAGATTCCCATTAAGATGTCTGATTTGGTACCCCGTGCCTTTTCCACCGCTATTTTCATCAGGCTGCCCACGCCTTTGCGATCTAATACTGCAAATGGGTTATCCTTGATGACTTTTTTCTCCAGATAAACAGGAATGAATTTTCCTTCCGCATCATCCCGGCTGAATCCGAAGGTGGTCTGGGTCAAATCATTGGTCCCGAAGGAAAAGAATTCTGCCTGCTGGGCGATTTCATCGGCCATGACACAGGCGCGAGGAAGCTCGAGCATGGTTCCCAGCGCAAACTCTAACTCCTGGCCTTTTTCCTTCTTTATCTCCTCGTAGAGAGCCAGTATTTCTTCTCGCAGAAGCGCAAATTCTGCCTGATCCATAACCAGCGGGATTTCGATTTCCGTGAAGGTCTCAATCCCCTCTTCTTTTAGCAGATACATCGCTTCAAAAATGGCCCGGGCCTGCATCATATAAATTTCCGGATAGGTGATTCCCAGGCGGCATCCACGATGTCCCAGCATGGGATTCATCTCGGACAGTTTACTCACCTGTTTGAGTAAATCTTCTTTTTCGAAGATCGCCTTTTGATCTGCTTTGTTGAATTTCATTTCTGCAATTTCCAGCATCAATGATTCCCGATTGGGCAAGAATTCATGCAGTGGGGGATCGAGTAAACGAATGGTTACCGGATGTGGTGCCATTGCTCTTAAAATACCTGTAAAGTCTTCACACTGGAACGGAAGAAGTCTTGCCAGAGGCGCTTCCCGTTCTTCCACGCCTTCTGCCAGAATCATTTCCTGAACGTACGGAAGTCTCTCCTGCGCCATAAACATGTGTTCGGTTCGGCATAATCCAATTCCCTCTGCCCCAAATTCACGAGCTTTGGCAGCGTCTTCAGGGGTATCTGCATTGGCTCTGACCATAAGTTTTTTGACATCATTGGCCCATCCCAGAAGGGTAGAAAATTCGTCTGACAACCTGGGTTCAATCATGGCTACTTCTCCAAGCATGACATTACCCGTTGCCCCATCAACAGTAATGATGTCACCTGCTTTAACCACAATATTCTTAACGATAAACTCTTGGGCTTCCATATCAATTTTAATGCTTTCGCAGCCACAAACACAGGGTTTGCCCATTCCTCTGGCTACGACTGCTGCATGAGAGGTCATCCCACCTCGAGAAGTCAAAACGCCCTGGGCATATACGATGCCATGGATGTCATCAGGGGTGGTTTCGGTACGAACCAGTACAACTTTTTCACCGACATCCCCTGCTTTTTCTGCCACATCAGCATCAAAAACAACTTTTCCGCATGCAGCCCCAGGTGATGCAGGCAATCCAACGGCTACTGCCTTTTGTTCCACGCTGGTATCGATTTGTCTATGTAATAACTGGTTAATCTGTTCGGGTTCTACTCTCATCAGGGCTTCTTCTTTGGTGATGAGGCCTTCGTTGACCATGTCAACTGCAACCTTGACTGCAGCACTGGTGGTTCGTTTCCCGTTGCGGGTCTGCAGCATGTACAGTTTTCCGCATTCTACAGTAAATTCGATGTCCTGAAGATCTCGATAGTGTTTTTCAAGGGTTGTACAGGTGTCAACAAACTGCTGATATACCCCCGGAAGTTCTTCTTTTAATTTGGAGATCGGCATAGGCGTGCGAATACCAGCGACGACATCTTCCCCCTGTGCATTTACAAGAAATTCTCCATATAATATATTTTCTCCTGTGGACGGATTACGGGTAAAGGCCACGCCGGTTCCACAGTCATTGCCCATATTTCCAAAAGCCATACATTGAATATTAACTGCAGTTCCCAGTTCATCCGGAATCTTATTGAGTTTACGATAATAGATAGCCCGCTGATTATTCCATGAACTAAACACGGCTTTGATCGCCATGACCAGTTGTTCCTTCACATCCTGCGGGAAGGTAAATCCTTTTTCTTTTGCTACCAGCGCTTTATATTCATTAATGATTTCTTTAAGTTCTGCGGCAGGAATTTCGTAATCAAATACGAGATTTAGTTTACGCTTATGTTTTTCCACGATATCGTCGAAGAGGTTGTGCTCCACTTCGAGAACAACATTGGAGAACATCTGAATAAAACGACGATAGCAATCATAGGCAAAGCGTTCATCCTTCGTTAGCTCTGCAAGTCCCTGCACGGATTCATCATTCAAGCCCAGATTGAGGATGGTATCCATCATTCCAGGCATGGAGACTGCTGCTCCAGAGCGTACGGATACCAGCAACGGATTATCTTTTTGTCCAAATTTCTTGGCTGTTTTTTCCTCCAGATTATCGAGAGCTTTAAAAGCATCTTCCAGCATACCGGAAGGAAATTCTTCTCTTAATGCCAGATACTCGTTACATGCCTCCGCAGTTATGGTAAATCCAGGAGGAACAGGCAGACCAATCCTTGTCATTTCAGCAAGATTAGCTCCTTTGCCACCCAGAATAGTGCGCATGTCTGAATTACCTTCTTCGAATAGATAAACAAACTTTTTGCTAGACATTACTTAACCTCCTATAATAGATTTCTAATATTTTACTGGCTGTTTCCTCAACAGCTCGATTGGTAACATCAATTACAGGACAGCCAAGCTTTTTCATGATGGTATCCGAGTATTCCAGCTCTTCCAGAATTCTGCCAGGATCTGCATAAGCGGCTTGTCCTTTGAGCCCCAGGGTTTTTAGTCTTTCTGTACGAATATTGTTTAGCTGATCGGGCCGAATGATCAGACCGATGACTTTGCCTCGCGGCATTTGAAACAATTCTGGAGGTGGCGGCACTTCAGGTACAAGCGGCACGTTGGCTACCTTAATCCGCTTGTGGGCCATATACATGGACAGCGGTGTCTTGGAAGTACGTGAAACCCCAACCAATACAATATCTGCCTGGGTAATCCCCCGGGGATCTTTTCCATCATCATAGCGAACCGCAAATTCCACCGCTTCAACCCGGCGATAATACATCTCATCTACTTTCCGCAAGAGACCAGGTTCACGCCGTGGCTCTATATGACTTACTTTTTTAAATGCATCAACAATGGGACCCAGAACATCCACACAGGTAACACCCGCTTCACTTGCTTCCTGGCGAAGGAACTCTGCTAGTTCATCCAGAACCAACGTATAGGCAATCATAAAATTACTTTCTGCCGCCTGATGAACGATCTCAGCCAGTGTTTCCTGATCGGAAATATTGGTTACCCGACGGATTTCCATCTTGCCGGAATTAAACTGGCTGGCTGCTGCTCTCACGACCATTTCAGCGGTTTCACCAATGGAATCAGAAACAATGAAAACCCCTGGTAAATGATTTTCCAAATCACTAACCTCCTCAATCTATTGGCATGCCAGATCTAAAAATAGTCTGGCAATATTAGTTTTGGTAATCCGACCGACAACTTCAAAGTTTTCTTCTCCTGGTTCTCCAATAAAACATTTCACAACCGGCATACTGTCCACCTCATGTTCAACAATCTTTTGTACAGCTTCCACAACGGTTTCATCAAGCGTCGTATGGATTACATTAGGCATGCGCGTCATAATAACCGAAACCGGCATTTTATGAATATCTGCCTGCCCCAATGTGGTTTTCAAGAGATCTTTACGAGAAACGATACCATGCAGGATGCCTTCCTGATCAACCACAAAAATGCTGCCGGTATCCTCTACAAAAAGAGTCACAATCGCATCATAAATACTGCACTCTTCTCGCACCACCACAGCCATGGACATGATATCTTTGACCCAGTATTGATTTAATATTTTACGTACCTTATTATCGATCCCATCCGATCGATAGGTGTAACCCACCCTAGGCTTGGCCTCAAGATACCCTGACATAGTTAATACAGCCAGATCAGGTCGCAGTGCTGCACGGGTTACAGTAAGCTGTTCGGCGATATTTTCACCTGTAATGGGACCGTTCGCTTTGACGATTCCCAGGATCTTTTCTTGTCTTTCACTTAGTTCGATCATTCTCACCACCCAATTATGCTATACTGTTTGGGTTATTTCATATTAATTATACACACTATATCGCCTAAAATACATCCTGTTTACACAAAAACTTTTTATACCAGCACCTTTGCAAAATCAGCGATCCCATTACAGAGCACTGCAATCTGCTTTAAAATCCCTAATCTTGCCGCTTTCAAATGTTCGTCTTCAACCATAACCATGACCGCATCAAAAAAGATATCAAGCGCGGGTCTCAGCCCGGCAAGGGACTCTATGGCCTGTTCGTAGCTGCGTTCCTGGATAGCTTGATTTACTTTATCCTGCATTTGCTTCAAATTATGATAGAGAACTTTTTCGCTTTCATCTTCCAGGATAAGCTCATTGACAACTGTACTATCCCATTTTTTTGATAGGTTGTTGGAGCGGTTAAATACGACCATAAAATCTTCCTTATAAGAAACCTCTTTGAAATCACGTATCACCTCAGCCCGGCATACAATGTCATTCATATCTGAAACCGGCAGTTTAATGACAGCATCAACGACATCATAAGAGAATCCTCTTTCCAACATCAGGCCACGCATTCTTCCTTTAATAAAATCGATTAATTCAGTAACCGTTTCTTCCTGACTCAAATCCAGACGGACATCCGTTAATCCCTGATATGCCTGACTAATGAGGCTTGCCAGGTCAATGGTAAGATCGGATTCCAATACGATGTTCACGATTCCCAGCGCCTGTCTGCGCAGCGCATAAGGATCCTGGGAACCTGTTGGCTTGATCCCGATGGAGAAACATGCCACCAGATTATCCATCTTTTCAGCCAGTGCTACAGCCATACCCGCTTCTGTTTGCGGAAGCTGATCCCCTGCAAAACGAGGAAGATAGTGTTCAAATACAGCCTCGGCTACTTCTACTCTCTCCTCACTCTTGTACGCATAGTAACGACCCATGATGCCCTGTAATTCGGTGAATTCATAAACCATACTGCTTAAAAGATCTGCCTTGCAAAGGGTTGCCGCACGATAGACTGTTTCTGCGTCTGAAAGCTGATAGGTCTCCCCAATATAAACAGCAAGCTTTTGCAGTCTTTCTACTTTAGCATATATACTTCCCAAACGTTCATGAAACAACACGTTTTTAAGTCCTGGTACCAGCTCGGACAGGGGCTTACGCGTGTCTTCCTTCCAGAAGAAAAGAGCGTCCTCAAGGCGAGCCTTCAGTACTCTTTCGTTTCCTGCTTTCACCAGATCGATGCGATAATCAGTCCCATTTCTAACCCCAATAAAACCTGCCATCAGGTTATCTGCATCGTCAAACAGAGGAAAATACCGCTGATTTTCAATCATACTGGTTGTCAGGACCTCGGGTGGAACATCTAAATAGGAAGAGGAGAACTCACCATAAAAAGCCGTCGGATATTCCAACAGATAGGTGATTTCATCCAATAAGTCTTCATTTTCCATGACATGTCCACCCTGCGCATGGGCTACGTCCTGAATCTGCTTCCAGATGAGCGCTTTACGTTCTTCCTGATCTACAATGACATAGCTATCTTTGAGCGTCTTAAAATATCCTGTGATATTGGAAACTGTCTTTTCGCCAGGAGATAAAAAGCGATGTCCATAGGTTACATTGCCGCTCACTACGTTTTCTACCTGCAGCGTCAGGCTCTGTTCTCCATACATCGCCAATATCCAGCGGATGGGACGGGCAAAACGCAGGTGGTGATATCCCCAGCGCATCGACTTGGGAAAGCCCAATGAATGAATCATTTCCAACAAAAGTTCTGGCAAGATTTCTTCGGTTTTACCACCAATTTCCTTTTTTATCGCAAATACATGCTCAACCCCGCCTACTTCCTTGATCACCAGATCGGCTACATCAATTCCCTGCCCTCGCGCAAAGCCTTGTGCTGCTCTGGTAGGATTACCCTCTGCATCAAACGCTGCAGCCTTTTTCGGGCCCCGGTTCTCAATGAGTGCATCAGCTTGTTTTTCCGCCAGGCCTTCTACATGTAGTACAATCCGGCGTGGAGTTCCCAGGGTTTTCACCTGATCAAATTCAAATCTTTTTTCACTAAACTTTTGTTCTGCCAGATTTTTAAGATCTTCCAGGGATTTGCCCATGAACGAAGAAGGCATCTCTTCCACACCAAGTTCTAATAGTAAATCTCTTTTCATTATTTCTGCACCTCCGTGTCGTTCAAGAGTTCTTTTCTTAGCTCTTCATCTTTAATCAATGGGAAACCCAGTCCTTTACGTTGTTCTAGAAATTCTAATGCAACGGTACGAGCAAGATTTCTAACCTTTAAAATATAGCTGGTACGCTCTGTAACACTGATGGCACCCCTGGCATCCAAAAGATTAAAGAGGTGAGAACACTTGAGCACATAATCATAAGCCGGTTGGGGCAAATGCTTTTCAATTACCCGACGGGCTTCTTCTTCACATTCGTTAAACATATTGGTGAGCGTCGCCACATCAGCCACCTCAAAGTTATACGTGGAATAATCAACCTCTGATTGATGATGTACATCACCATAGGTTATGCCATCCGTCCACTCAATATCATATACGCTCTCTTTATTCTGAATATACATGGCAATTCTCTCAATTCCATAGGTAATTTCAGCACATACCGGATAACAATCGATGCCCCCGCACTGTTGGAAATACGTAAACTGTGTAATCTCCATCCCATCAAGCCAAACTTCCCATCCCAGTCCCCAAGCGCCTAGCGTTGGTGATTCCCAGTTGTCTTCCACCAGCCTTATATCATGCTGGTCAGGATCAATACCCAGAGTTTTCAGGCTCTCAAGATAGAGTTCGATGACATTATCGGGAGAGGGTTTGAGAATGACCTGAAACTGATAATAGTGTTGTAAACGGTTCGGATTTTCTCCATATCGCCCATCTGTTGGACGCCGTGAAGGTTCGACGTAAGCCACCTTCCACGGTTCGGGCCCCAGACTCCGCAAAAATGTGGCGGGATTCATCGTCCCTGCACCTTTTTCCACATCATATGGCTGTTGAATGATACAGCCCTGTTTTCCCCAGTACTCCTGTAGGTTCATAATCATCTGTTGAAAATTCATCAATCCGGTCCTCCTCTAAATATACTAATTTAAATTTAACAAAACCCCAGACATCTCTGTTTGAATGCATAAAGATTCAGGAAGCATTGGCGAAGCATGGGAGTAACACTCTGCGAAGATGAACGAAAAAAGGGGGCGAGCCCCATGGACGGGGCGAGAGGGCATCTGAACATGGACGTGAATTTGCCCTGTACCCCTTTTTTCGTTCATCAAGCAGTTAGTGTTACCCCATGCGGAGACTGCTGGATGAATCTTTATGCATTCAAACTCACCAATATTACTTCTAGTAGTAAGAAACCAAATAAAAAAAGCCTGTACCTAAACAGGGACGGGATTTTCCCGCGGTTCCACCCTGATTGACACAAAGCCCACTCTTGTAATGTCAGGTTTTACTCACCTTACGGCTTTCCTCCTGCGAACTCCAAAGCGCCTTCGGATGGTGACTGTACCAGGATTCCACCAGGCCCCGATTCTCTTTAACAGACCGCTTCTCCTACTCCTCTTCTTCATTGTTCATATATGAAATTCATAAATGATTTTACCAACGCCAAAGGCGCTTGTCAATTTTATAGCGACATGCGCTGTTTCAGCAACCGAATGGTGTTTTTCATTTTGAATCTTCTTTCCAGGTGATACTCCAGGTATTTTTCCAAAAAATACTCCATCTGTTGTAAGGCTGCTGGTGAAGCTTTTATTCTCTGGATTACAATAGGTTTATTGGAAATCATTAATTTGAGCAGGCTTATGCTCTCTCCACTGAGATAGATAAGGTTTCGCTCTTCCTGTTCACGGCAGGCAGTACACAGCACGCCTCCTTCAGAAAGGCTGAAAAAGGTTGAATTGCCTGAAGATTGTCCACAACTCACACAGTGCTGCAGCATAGGCGTATATCCCAGATAAACAACCAAACGCATCTCGAAAAATCGAATGAGCAGCGGATTATATCCCGTCTGGTCCATGGTTTCCAAAACATAAATGAGGGTTCGGTATACCGTTTGCGAAGGCACCCGCTCCATCATACTTTTGTCGAGAAGTTCCATCATATACATCACATACAGGGTACGGGTTATGTCTTCGCGAGAATTACCAAAAAAGTTAACGATTTTTCCCTGGGTGATGATATCGAGTTCTCTCCCTCTGCTGAGATGAAGAAATGAATGACAGAAAGGCTGTGTACACGCACGCAGACTGCTTTTTGGTTTTTTCGTTCCTCTGGCAACTGCGGTAAGCTTCCCTTCTTTTTCAGAAAAGATGGTAACCAGCTGATCGGACTCTCGTAAATTACGATTTTTTAATATAACAGATTTACTACTATAATACATTCCTTTGCCTACCTACCTCAAAATCAGATCTGCAACCTTTACGGGGTCATTTACGCATCGCACCGGCACCCCTATTTCCTGCTGAAACCATTCTATATACGCAAGCGTATCTTTTTGTTTAATAAAACGATAATCAAAAGCCACGTACATCCGATCTGTTTTGTTTACTTTTAATTCATTGCAGTACCGCAAAAGCAAATCTCTATCCTGAATCAACTGTTTATTGACATAGGCATAGATATTGTTGTTCCATCGGCTTATGCGGGGACGTGTTTGAAAAACCCATTCCTTATGAGGTTTATTTACCTTCAACCCGATAAGTATAGCAGCACAAAACGTGGTAAGACAGGTTTCTTGTTTCACAAGTCGCCAACGAGGAACGGTTACCAGAATAATCGGGGATTCACTTACCTGCAGCAGTTGAACCAATGTTTTCACCTGTATGCCGTCTCGCATATAACCATGCACAGCATAACCTTTGTACGTAGGAACAATCACAATATCCGGCGCCATCCCCAGGGTAGACAGATGATGTCCTCCATCAAAGACCACCACACGGTAGGCCTGTTTTCTTAAAACGGTTAAATAGGAACTTCCACTGGCAGAGGTGTGCCATGTATCCATCCCTGAACATTCAATCAAAACATTATCATCGGATTGCAGGAAATCATCCATTTCCGTCTGATAAGATCGCCCTGTATGCGGTAATATAGTGCGTATTCTGAGCTTTTCCTGTTGTACCCCGATATCCCTCAACCCAGGATTATATACAATATTAAACCTGGCATGAGATGACAAAAGTGAACCCACGATGGAGAGCATATTGTTACCACCGGCTGCACTCCATTCCTTTTGTGTTCTGTCTGGAAATAGAAAAAATCCCAGTGGCAAGAGCAAGACAAGAATAACGGCAAGTTTTTTGAACATATGCAAAGGTCACTCCTCAGTGCCCTCCCTGAACCCTGAATTCTTCCAGAATTTTTAGCGCACTGCTTGTTCCAATGCGATTTGCTCCGGCATGGATTAACTGCAATGCAAAGTCAAGACTCCGTATTCCCCCCGAGGCTTTGATTTTAAGCCGTTCCGATTTATGGGCCTGAATAATATGAATGTCTTCCAAACTGGCACCACGGGTTGAAAAACCAGTGGACGTCTTAATATAATCGGCTTCGGTATCATTCAACATCTCGGTTACATAGATGAGTTCTTCTTTCGTTAAAAGAGCTGTTTCCACAATTAGTTTAAATAAAAATGGTGTATCTTTCTTTAAGGAAAGAATATCCTGCACTTCTTTTTTCACAACGTCATGTTGTCCATCCTTTAAGGCCCCGATATTCACCACCATGTCGATTTCATCTGCACCGTCTTCCAATGCCTGCTGCACTGCATATCGCTTTACAGCCGAGATATCAGCCCCCAACGGGAAGCCAATCACTGTGCAAAGCTTTACAGGGCTATTCCGCAAAATCTGTTTGGCCTGCTGTAATCGAAAGGGCTGAATACAAACAGCAACCATATTCTCATCAGCTGCCTCTATACATAGTTTTTTTATGTCATCACCTGTGGCTTCGGGTCGCAGATTCGTACTGTCAAGATAAGACGCTAAGTTCATCGGGAACCTCCTCTAGTTAATGACGATATTTTCTCAGTTGACTGACTCAATTCACTCTAATCCATCTGTGATTGCACTGCAAAATTCTACAATTTTCCTGTTTGAATGTATAAATATTCTGGAAGCGTTGGCGGAGCATGGGAGTAACACTCTGCGAAGACGAACGGAAAAAGGGGGCGAGCCCCATGGACGGGGCAAGAGGGCATCTGAACATGGATGTGAATTTGCCCTGTACCCCTTTTTCCGTTCGTCGAGCAGTTAGTGTTACCCCATGCGGAGACTGCTGGAAGAATATTTATACATTCAAACTCACTAACATAACTTTCAGCAGCAGCTTCATCTGTCAACAGAAGAGGTTTAGTTAATGACGATATCCCAACTGGCTAAGATTCTTTTCGTTGTCCCGCCAGTTTTTCTTCACCTTGACCCATAGATCGAGATAGACCGGGGTATCCATCATCTTTTCGATATCCACGCGCGACTGTTCTCCGATCTGTTTTAACATCTGCCCGTTTTTTCCGATGATAATCCCTTTTTGAGAATCTCGTTCGGTGTTAATGGATGCCCTGATATAGACTTTGGCATTTGCCTTTTCCTTAAATTCCTCGATCTCAACCGCCAGCGAATGCGGAACTTCATCACGGGTTAAACTGAGGGCCTTTTCCCGGATAATTTCAGAGGCCAAAAAAGACACACTCTGATCCGTGAATTCCTCCTCGGGATAGTAGAGTGGACCTTCAGGCAATGCGATAAAGGTTTTTTCCAACAACTGCTTCACATTCGTACCCTCTGCTGCTGAAATCGGAATATATCCGGTAAATTGCATGGCATTAAAAAAGGGCTCAATAAAGGTCTTAATCCCTTCTTCATCAGCCAGGTCAATTTTGTTAACGATGAGAAATATGGGCGCTTTCACGGTTGCCAGTTGATTGAGGATATATTGTTCTCCGCCGCCAAATGGTCTGGTTACATCTGTCATGTAATAGATGACATCCACTTCTTCCAGACTGCGGGTAGATACCTCCATCATGTACTCGCCCAATCGATGCTTCGGTTTGTGCATCCCCGGCGTATCCACAAAAATAACCTGCCCCTCTTCACAGGTATAAATGCCCTGTATCCGAGTACGCGTGGTTTGTGGTTTATCTGAAACAATCGCTATTTTCTCGCCTATAATATGGTTAACCAGTGTAGATTTGCCGACATTAGGCCGACCTATAATACTTACAAATCCTGACTTCACTATTATTTACCCCTCCTACAGGTGCATCATTTTAATATGCATCAACGCATCAAAATCGTCATTTGTTATCTCGTTTATTCACCTTTCTTCAAGGGTGAACATCTGTGGCAGTAATTCCTTGAGTTGAAACGTTTTGTAATGCAAAACCTCATCCGCTACAATAACGGTCATATCTTTTGAAAATTCAGCCATGACCTGCAAACAAGCTCCACAGGGAAATACATAACCCTCTCCGCTGCCCACTATAGCAATACTTTCAAATGCTCTTTCTCCTTCTAGAACGGCTGCAAATATAGCATTTCTTTCCGCACAAACAGTAAGGCCATAGGACGCATTTTCGATGTTGGCGCCTATAAAAACCCGCCCGGTTTTGGTTAGCAAAGCAGCACCAACCCGGAAAGACGAATACGGCACATAGGCCTTTTTCTTTGCCTGAATGGCAAGCTCTAATAATTCTTCTGCTTTCAATACGATGCTCCTTTATTGTCTATTCACAAATGCGGACCAAAGAGAAGGATTGCAATGATAACCGCATTTATGGCCGTTAGCAAAACACTTCCCGCTGCAAGGTTTTTAGCTATTTTGGCAATGGGATGATAATCTCTGGTCACAAGGTCCACTGTTTTTTCAACGGCAGAATTCATGGTTTCAGCAGCCAGCACCATAAAAATGGTGAGCATGAGAATCGCCCATTCCAATCTGGAAAACCCAAAATAGTACGCCAGGATGATCACCAGAAAGGTTGCTAACAGATGTATTTTCATGTTTCTCCCAGAACGAACAGCGTAACTTAAGCCGTCGATCGCATAAGAAAAACTTTGCCGAAGTTTTGTTCTTGCCATCTGTCGTATACTACCTCTCCAGTTTCACTGTTTGCAATATCTTTTCCTGAAGATTCCGCATAACGCTTTCTTCTTCTTCACTTTCGTGATCAAATCCTAACAAATGCAACATCCCATGAGCAACCAGGAACCCAAGTTCTCGTTCCAGACTGTGCCCATACTCATCTGCTTGTTCCTGTGCTCTTTCCAAAGAAATCACGATATCTCCCAGTATATTGACCTCACCAAATTCAAAATCCGGTTCGTCTTCAGAGAGTTCGTTCATGGCAAAGGAAAGCACATCAGTAGGTTTATTTTGCTCACGATAAGCAAAATTTAGATCCTGAATATACGAGTTATCTACAAGCAGGATACTGATCTCTGACTTTTTTGGTAGTTTGCATACCTTGGCTGTTGCATTGACCACGCTGGCAATCACCTTTTGCAGATTTTTATTGTAGGTTACTTTATCCTGCTGGTTGATGATCATCGTCTCCATATGCTTCTCTCCTTTTTGAAAGTTCAAGCGCTATCGTCTCTGGATACTCAATTCTTTTATGGTAAACGCCCTCCAAAACTTTGCAAAAGTTCCTGGCGATTACGTCCAGATCTCTGAAGGTCAGGTCGCACTCTTCAAGCTGTCCTTCGTTCAATTTATCATTAATAATTTTTCTTACCATTTCCCTGACTTTATCCACACTGAGCTCGGGCAGTGACCGGACGGCTGCTTCTACTGAATCCGCCAACATTACCAAGGCAACTTCCTTACTGTGTGGTTTGGGTCCCTCATAACGAAAGGTCTCTTCATTAACATTCTGTGTACCGTCTTCTTCTACTGCCTGCCTGTAAAAATACTTCGTCATACTCGTTCCATGATGACCACTAATGAAGTCTGTGATTACCTCTGGCAGACGTACCTCTCGCGCTAATTCCAGACCTTCTTTAACGTGGGAGGTGACAATCAAAGCACTGAGTGCCGGTGCGATTTTTTCGTGTGGGTTAAACCCACGTTGATTCTCAATAAAATATTCTGGTCTCTTGATCTTACCAATGTCGTGATAATAGGCACCTACACGAACAAGCAGCGGATTAGCACCAATCGATTCGGCAGTCGCTTCTGCCAGGTTCCCCACCATCAAACTATGATGATACGTACCAGGCGCCTCCAGTATTAGCCTCTTTAATAGTTCATGATTAGGATTCGATAATTCCAATAATTTAATCATACTGGTGATACCAAAAGCTGTTTCCAAATAGGGTAAGGCGCCAATCATCAATACAGCGGACAAAATACCACTTATGATTCCCAATAAACTGCCCATCAAAGCAGATCGTAATGTGATAGTCCCTGCCATCAACATAAGGGTAAGAATCGTTGCGACATTCGTCCCGGCAATGATCAGTCCAGATTTTGCCAGATCTGAAGTTTGGCTTAACCTGGATACCCGATACACACCAACAATCCCTCCAAAAAATGCAACAATCACAAAAGGGATTTGATTTCCACTGGTTAACAACCCTGTATAAAGAGCCATCATCATGGTCAGGAAATAGGCCAAGCGGCTGTCAATCAGAATGGCAATCAGCATAGACCCTGCCGCAACTGGTGCCAGATAACCTGTCATGGCATTAATCTCCGGACGATCTCCAATCTGAATAATGGTCAGGAAACGGGTAATGAGTAAAATGATAACAACAACCATTCCGATTAATACCATTTGATTGGGATTCCGATATACCTCTTTGTGGTGTCGCCTTAAAAACTCCATTCCCAACCAGAAGCTTAATAGTACAAATAAAATTGTACCGATGAAGATAACCGGATGACTGCGGGTACGTTGTATCCCCAATTGTTCCAGAATAGAGATCTGTTCATCTGTAACACGATCCCCTTCCCGGACAATAATTTCACCTGCTTTAACAGTCTTCTGTACAGGCTGCACCTTATCGCGGGCTTCAAGGATGGCTTTTTGCGTGGCCTCTTGATTGTAAATAAGATTAGGTCTTAATGTATTGATATCAAGCAGCCTGATGACCTCTTCTGCTTCCGTAGAAAATGATAGCGTTTCTACCTGCCGGTCAATGTCTGAATAGGTCGTATTCAGGGTTTCCTGCGTAATTGGCTTGTCCATGATTATGGTCTGTATCTGTAATGCCGCATTTTCCATAGCCGTAATATCATCGGGTTCCGTATTTAACAGATACCCAACCAGTTCATTGATACTAATACGGCTACTGGTATCCTCTGAAAGCAACCCTTTCAGCAGATCTGCCACCTGATCCTGTTTGTTTTCTTCTTCGGTAGCTAGTACATCTCTTAGATTGCTAAAAAAGTTATTAATCTCTGTTGTCGTATTCGCCAGCGCATATTGATCTTCCTGATATGCTTTTTGAACCCGGGTCTCGGCCTGACTACGAAGTTCGTCCGTCTGTTGTTCATCAATAACAACCGCGGTGATATTTGACACAATATTCCTGCTGGCCACTTCGTCGGTTCGCAGCAACACCTGCTGTGGACTAAAATTACTAAATAAAATAAAGATCATTGCAGCTAAAAAGCCGATTACTGCAAGCACATTTTTGGTCGTCTGGTTTTTCCAAAACGCCCCTAATTTATCCCAAAAAAAAATTTTCAAGATGTTCGCAAACCTCATCCTCATTCTCCTCACATGCAGTAAAACCTGCTTAACCAGTGCGCCTTAAGTAAGACTACTGCCTGGTTTCATGTTCTTCGTAGGCATTAATAATCTTTTGCACCAAAGGATGCCTGACTACATCATCCTGCGTCAGGTATTCAAACGATATGCCTTTTATATTACCCAGAATTTTTTGTATTTCGATCAATCCAGAAGACTCTTCCTTAGGAAGATCGACCTGGGTAACATCACCAGTGATCACCGCTTTAGACCCAAATCCCAGCCGGGTAAGAAACATTTTCATTTGCTGGGGTGTCGTATTTTGCGCTTCATCCAGAATAATAAAAGCATTGTTAAGTGTCCGACCACGCATATAAGCGAGCGGAGCAATTTCAATAATGTTTTTTTCCATATAACGCTGGGTGACATCCACCCCAAGTATATCAAAAAGCCCGTCATATAAGGGTCGCAAATATGGGTTTACTTTTTCTATCAGATCGCCGGGTAAAAAGCCCAGTTTTTCTCCGGCTTCCACTGCCGGTCTAACCAGAATGATTCGCTCTACTTCTTTATTCCGTAACGAACGTACTGCCATCATAACAGCAAGGTAGGTTTTGCCAGTACCCGCTGGTCCAATACTAAACACAATGTCGTCACGAAGGATCGCCTGCACATATCGTTTTTGTCCAACAGTTCTTGCCTTCAGGGCTTTTCCTCGTGCAGTGGTCAGAATGGTCCCTGATACAATATCCTGATACCGTAAATGATCTCCCTTTTGCATAAGATTGTTTATATAACGGATATCATTATGTGTGAGTACCCCTTCTCTTTCTACAATATCGATCAGACTGTTGATTAAGTCATGGGCATATTGTACCTGCTTTTCATTGCCCTGGATAAAGATCTCTGATCCTCTTGCAGAAATCTCCGCGTCAGATATACTTTTCAGATACCGAAAATTCTCGTCCCCGGTTCCAAAAAAAATGGCTGCATGCTGGTTGTCGGTTATCTCGATCTTGATCCCTTTGTCGGTCAAATAGTGCTCCTCCTATTGCTATATGTTTTTCTGTCATTATAGCATATGCATTATCTCATTTACCAATCCTGGCAGCATTTAGCGGCTGGGCTTGTGAAATATCTTCTATCACTTCTACTCTGATTTTTAATCGTATAATAGCATCACTTGGAGCAGACAATATATCCACGCTCGATTCATTGATTTTAACCGATCCTTTTAACTCTTTATGCAACTGCCCGAGTGCTTTCCTTCTGGCAACTTCTATGGCCTCCTGGGGAGAATAGACCTGCGTCTCGGTATTCTGCTCCTTTTTTATTGTGGACCTAAAGACAAAGGACCCCAGGGGGGTTTGAAGATGGTTCATTTTGCTTTCTTCTACATAGTCATTAAATGTTTTTATCCGAATTCCTTTGAAATCAATTGTTTTCCACGGTGTTTCAACGGTGATTATTTTTGCTTCTTTTCCGGTTAAAACTTTTGTCTCCGTCTGCAATTTACACTCTCCATAACCTTCATACCACGTTTTGGCCTTGACCTTTCCTCTAGCTCTGACAGAATAGGGTTCTGATTCCTCCATCTCTTCCGTTCCCTGCAATACATAAGGTACAGGGGGAAAGACAATGCCCGATATCAGAATATCACCTCGGGCAACAACCTGCCCTTTTTCCACATTTGCCTGACCTTCCAAAACCAGCACTTCCTCTACCACTCCATCACGGCAGGCAACAATATGACAGGGACCGGTCATAGCCTGGTCCGGTAAAATTTTTTCAACCACATTAATATGGGCCTTCACCCCCTGAATATCCACCTGAACATAAGACAGTTCACTCAGATCTCTAAGCATCGCCTCTTCCACTTCATTCCTGCTGAAATTCCATTTCGCCGCTCCTTGATACACACCATAACGGGCTGCTGTGGTCAGAATTTGCGCTTTATCCATTTTCGCATTACCACTGACCTCAACAAACCAGACAAAAGATGACATTACATAGAGGGTCATAATAAAAAACACCAACCCACCCAAAAAGCCCATCCTTCTTTTCAAGACTTTTTTGTATAGCGGCATCCCCTGTTGTTCCAGCACAAAAATTTCGTACCCATATTCATCGGTCAAGGTTTGCAGGGCTTCCAATCCACTGTTGCGGATTTTTAGCTGAACACCCTCCTGGACTCTTTTTATGTCCCATATGTACACACCTCTGGACATTGCTAGATTCAATATTTTTTCAGGGTTCTGTCCATTAACACTGACCTTAATTACGCCTCCCACCTGATCAAAAAACTTGTTCGCCATAGACACCTCCACCTAATCCACGAATTTTATATTTTTAATGATTCCGGAAACGCTCATTTCTTCAGGCATTAATGCATTAATTTCTAAATTTTCTCCATTTATTTCCAAAAATCCGCGACTAAGATTGATTCGCATACGCACCGACGTGTACTCAATAATTCCTTTGTGATTTTCCATGTAAAACTCATTTTGCCCGATCATGGTGATTTTGGGCAAATCCAGCACCAGATCTTTGGGAATCTCTAAAAAATCAGCCATCGCTTTGCCGATCATTTCTTTTCTCTTATTCACATTGCAACCTCCCTGTCTGGTTTACTTCTGCACATCTAATGCTTCATTGTAAATATATGCTTCTGAACAGGCAGTCATTCAATCTATCTTTTTTGGGTAAGCATAATCATGATTTTATTAATATTCAAAAAGAAAAAAACCCTCTGGATGAAAAGTCCAGATGGTTCCTTTACTAAACAAATTTTTTTGGCATTACATAAATGCTAAGGCTACGATACTTACCATAAACGTTATAATTACAATTCCTATGATGATTATAACCGCAGTTCTTTGCTTGCGATTCTGCATTCCTCTATTCATGAAAGTCACCGATACAGCACCTCCATATTAGAATATAAAAAAGTCTGGTAACCTCACAGGTACCAGACTTTTTTTAACGGTTGAGTCCGGTTACAGTACCGGAGAATATTAATCAGCTACTTGGGGAGGTAACCATTAAATAATCTCGTCCTGCTACCCCCTAGAATTTCTTCTTTTTACGTGCGGCTTCAGATTTCTTCTTTTTCTTTATGCTCGGTTTTTCATAATGATCATGTTTTCTAATATCCTGCATAACCCCTGACTTTTGGCAGGTGCGTTTAAATCTTTTTAGAGCACTATCCAGGGATTCATTTTTTCCTACCTTTATTTCGCTCATCATATCCCTCCCCTCATCACACTAGGCCGTATGAGACACCATTATATTTTACCTTTTCACACAGCCTAAAGTCAAGGTTATTCGGGAGGCCAGCCCAATTCTTTCCCTCCCAGCAAATGATAATGCAGGTGAAAGACCGCTTGCCCGCCCCACTCGCCGCAATTACACACCAAACGATACCCTTGACCCGCAATACCTTTTCCCCTCGCAATTTTAGCAGCAACCAGTTGGATATGCCCCAATAATCTCTCATCCTGGTTCTTTGCCTCTTCAAGAGAAGCAATGTGTTGTTTGGGCATAATAAGTATATGCACCGGGCAACAGGGTTCGATATCGTTAATGGCTATACATAAATCGTCTTCATAAACGATCTCCGAAGGGATCTTTTTTTGAACGATTTTACAGAACAAGCATTCTGTTATGGCCAAAACATTCACCTCCTTAAGATTATTCTACTTTATCAGTAAATATTTATCTTTTGATTTTACACTAGTAATATTTTTTATATTTTATCAGATAATACAAATTAAACAAAAATATTTTTGTATTTGTTTTGATTTCACTTTTTAAGCACTATAATACCATTAAATGGAGGTGAGTCTGTGGAAAAAACATTGGTCCAAAAGAACGTATCATTCGCACTGTTGTTGGCGTTGCTTTGATTGTCATCGCCGTCTACGTTCCCATGTCAACGTTTTGGACAACCGTCCTCTTTGCATTGGCCGGAATCCAGATCCTGACCGCTGCTTTCGCTTTTTGTCCGTTATACGCCCTGCTCGGGCATTCAAGTGCCAAAGAGGACGAGTTAAGACAATAACCGGGAAACGAGGTTATATATAACCTCGTTTGCTTTTTTATGCTTTAGAGTTGCTGAGCCAGAACATGACGATGTAAGCCCTCGCTTCCTGCAATAATGGACAACATTTGCGCATCACGCACATATTTTTCAATAGGATGACCGGCAATAAACCCTAATCTGCCAATAACATCTACCGCCTGATCACAAACCTGTTTAGCAATCCTTGTCGCGTAAAGCTTAGCCATTGTTGCCACACGAGAATAGTTCTCGTCAATATCAATAAAATAGGCAGCTCGCAAGACTGAAAGACGTGCGGCATCAATCAATGTAGACATTTCTGCCAGATTGGTTGCGATCAAACGACTGGACACACTACCCCGATTTAACATTTCATTGCTCGTGGCTACTTCCAATGCCTGTTCATATGCCCCTCTCGCTATTCCTACCCCAATTGCCCCAATCAGTGGAAGATTACGGTCAAATGTTTGCAGCATCAAAAGATAACCACTGCCCTTCCCTCCAACACGATAATCCATCGGAATTTCCACATTATTAAACACCATTTTTGCCGTATGACAGCTTCGCATCCCCATCTTATTTAAAATTTCTACAATCTCAACACCTGGCACATCAGCAGGAACGAGATACATCTGCAGATCAGCTTTTTGCTTCGATTCGGTACTGCGAGCAAAAACAACAATGAAATCTGCAGCTCCACCATTCATAACAAAATCTTTTTTCCCGTTCAGATAGATCTTATTATCAACTTTTTGTGCAGTCGTGGCAATCCTGGTAATATCTTCTCTGGGCGAATCAATCCGGTCCAGATCATATCCCGTGTTAGTTTCACTAATAGCTGAACAAATCAGGTGTGGCCGATCAGTACATAAATGGGGTAAAAATTCGTCTTTTACCTTTTTAGTACCGCCAATCATCACCGGCGTAAGGGCATAGGAATTCATAACCACGATGGCTGCCGTTCCGGCATCTCCCACAGCAAGCTCCTCAATCACACTCGCTGCCGCTACCATGCTTAACCCTCTTCCTCCATATTCCGTTGGCACGGTTGGGAATAGGAGGTTTGTTTTGGCCAGTACCTCCGGGATTACATGATCCACTGTTTCGTCCCCAATCGTATCAAGAAACTGGGCGCGTTCCGCAATCTCATTCGTTGCAAGCGTTTGAACCTGTTTTACAAGTTGGTATTCTTCCTTATTTAAGGTGAAAGTAGCCATAGCCTTTCTCCTTCCTAAACATTACACGTATTCATTTACAACTGCCCTGCAATTAAGTGTTTATGGAATAACTCGCTTCCATCTATCAAAGAAAGTGTTTTCGCATCACGCAAACATTTCTCTGCGACAAACCCCTTCAGATATGCTCTGCCACCGATAATCTCCATCGCTGATTTAGTAATATCCTGTGCATATCGATTGGAGATAATCTTGGCTTTAGAAGAAGCTTGGGAGCTATCCATTTCATTATCAATCATCCAGCAGGCCAGATGAACACTGAGTCGAGCTGCATTCAATTTCGTCGCCATATCGGTTAATACATAACTTACAGAAGACTCTTCAAAGAATGGTTTACCGTTAACAAACCGCATCTTTGAACTCTCCAGTGCGAGCTCGTAGATCGCTCTGCTAATGCCAACAGCAATCGCGCCTATATAAGGCGTCATCCGCTCCAAACCCTGCATGAAAATTAAGAATCCGCTTCCAGGTTTCCCGATCAGATATTTGTTATCAATAGCTACATCTTCAAAGATTAGTTCACTGGCACTGCAATAACGCAATCCAAACTTCTTTCGGGGTTTAGCCAGTTTTAACCCGGGTGTCTTCATGGGCAAAAGTACCACCTGTAAATTCTTCTTGGCACCATCCGGTGCAGAAGAAAACATGGTCGTAACAAAAGAAGCTGTTTGTCCATTCATAACATATTCTTTAAATCCGTTAACCACCTGATGATCCTGCCCTGGTTCGCCACTTAAAGATGAATCCCTGATATCCACCATTTCACTGTGCGTAATAATGTCCAGATTGGGCTTATTGTCCATCAACGGAATAGCCCCCAATTTTGCCTTCTTGCGAGTAAGCAGCGGAATAAACTCCAGACGTTGTTCTTCGGTACCTGACATTAACAGTGGAGAAATGGCATGCAAATTAGCCGCAACAGAAGTTGCAACACCACCACATCCAGCAGCAATCTCCTCCAGAATCATTGCGGTACTAAGATGACTGAGCCCTCTTCCTCCATATTCTTCCGGGGCACTTGGAGCAAGAAGATTTTGCTCTGCCAACAGGTCAACTGCCGTCCAGTCAAACGTTTCTCCTCCCCGAGAATCCCATTCAACAGCACGTGGAGCAATTTTATTCTGCACAAGCTCCCTGACCATCATGACCAGGTCTCTATCCTGATCCGAGATCGTAGTTCTAAACATATACAGGCCTCCTAGCTGCGAGTCTTTTGCCAGATAATATAATCCATAACCGCACGACGGCGATCTTTTGGCAACGCATAAAGGGTATTAATAATTTGCAACAATTCTGGTTCATCATCCAGTGCAGTGTTGATATTTGGCATTGAAATATTTGACTCTGTAGGACTTGGATGCTCCATAAAATACTCAATTGGCTTGTCTAAAATCTCCGCAATATTTTCCAGCTGCGTGAGATATAACCTGCGTTTTCCTTTTTCATAATTCGACAGTGTTGATTGTGCACATCCTAGAAGGCCTGCCAGTTGTTCCTGGCTGAGACCGGCCTCTTCACGGGCCATTTGTAATTTTCTCCCAATCTCTTTAAATCCCATGGGTTTTCCCCTTTCATTAGTAAATGAAAAAATGTTGACGTGTAGCGATAATTAATTATTATCCTTAGTTTTCACTGCAATTTATGCACAATTTTCCTCTTACCTTATCTTCACCCACTTCTGTAAGAATTGTATTCACGATTTGTCCCCTTAAATCCTGCTGGCTTTCAAAAAGAATGTCGATATAATTGTCGCTTAGTGCTAGATATTGCGTCACATCCAATTTTCTTTCTACCAGAACTGACATTGCTTGTCCTACCCATTGTGCCATAAATTGATCTTTTTTTTGCAGTCCAAGCTGTATCAGCCTTTCACTCCGGCGATGTTTATCTGTCTCGCCAACCTGTGGAACAAGTGTGGCTGCCCGGGTTCCTTTTCTGATAGAATACTTAAACACATGCAGATCGTAAATGGGTAATTCGTTGATCAAATCGTAAGTATCCTGAAAATCAATATCCTGTTCAGTTGGATATCCAACAATAACGTCGGCCGTAAATGCGGCACCCGGTATTTTTTTCGCAGCTGTGAGAATGAGTTCCCGATAGTAATTACGATCGTATCTTCTGCCCATGGAAGCAAGAATACGATCTGACCCACTTTGAAGTGGAATGTGCAAATGCCTGCAAATTCTGGGTTCACTGGCAATGGTCTCTAACAGTTCTTCGTTTAGTTCTTTCGGTTCAATAGAACTTAACCGAATGCGATAATCCCCTTCGACTTCTGCAAAAATACTTTTCAGCAGCCGGTCCAGGTTCCATTCTTCGAGATCAACCCCATAGAATCCCGTATGAATCCCGGTCAATACAATTTCTTTGTAGCCAATCTGAACCAGATTTATGATCTCTGCGATCACATTTTCGGGAGATTTACTGCGAACTGGACCTCTGGCAAAAGGAACAATACAGTAGGAACAAAAACTCTGGCATCCGTCCTGTATTTTTACAAACGCCCTGGTTCTTTCATGGTGTTGGGTATAAAGCCTGGTTACAGGTTTATCACTTGATTGGATTGGATCTACCATAACCTGCAGATCGATTTTACCTTTGGCGAGATAATCTGCAACCAGATCTGGCAACTGATCCTTGTACTTATTCCCAACCAGGAGATTCAAGCCTTCAATTGTTGCCAGTTGAACCGCATTCACCTGGACTCCACAGCCAATCGCCACAACGATGGCATCGGGATTATGCTTCACAGCTCTGCGAATCATCGCACGTGATTTTCGATCACTTACATGGGTGACCGTGCAGGTATTGATTACATATACATCTGCAAGATCGCCAAAATCAACAATCTCATACCCTAATTGAAGGAATGCTTCCTTCAATTGTTCAGTTTCCACCTGGTTTACCTTACAACCAAGTGTATGGAATGCTACCTTTATCACAATCTACCTTCCTCTTTTGCACAATTAGGAACAGGGTATATATTAAAACAGGTTTTAATACACTACGTTTCCATATCTCCCATCTCATATAGCAGAATAGATGCGCCCACTAAACCCGCTGTTTCTGTACGCAGAATTCTTGGACCAAGACTGGCAGCAAAAGCACCATTTTCGACTAGCATGATTACCTCATTGTCAGAAAATCCACCCTCTGGACCAATTATTAAGTATACATGGTTTTGTTCAATTATAGACCTATTTTTTGTAATTATTTCTCTAATACTCGTATGTTTTTCATTTTCATATAAGATAATGGTTGGTTTATTCTGAACCAGGGCTAACAAATCGGCAAATGCAAGTGGATGGTGGACAACAGGCACAAGGTTTCTGCAGCATTGTTTACACGCTTCAGTCGCAATCGTCTGCCATCGCTCCACCTTCTTATGCGCTTTTTTTTCATCCAGTCGGACGACACCATGCTGACTTTCGAGAGGATAAATCTGTGATACCCCGATTTCCACAGCCTTCTGGATAATGGTATCCATCTTATCCCCTTTTGCTATTCCCTGTATAAGACACAGTTTGAGTGAGGGCTCATTATCCTTTTGGACCATGGCCTCTATCTTCCCTATAAAGAAATCCTTTTGTTTTTCTAACAGGTACAGCTCATATTCGTTGCCCTGTCCATCAAAAGCTGTTACCCTTGACCCCACACCAAGGCGTAACACTTTTTCAATATGCCTGCTTTGATCAGGATCAATAGTGGCCTTGCTGCCGTGGATATTCTGTGGTGAAATAAAAAAGCGGTGCATCCGTCACACTCCTTCCGCACCACCCCATCAGGTTAAATGTTATTGCTTTCTTTTCGCTGCGAATCCAACCCAATCAGTTTCCTGAACAATATCTATGATCTCGAATTCGCATTCGTAAAGCTTTTTCTTCACCTGAGGCCAGCGGCTATCGATAATACCGGAACCAATCAGAATACCCTCAGGTTTAAGAAGGGGTCGGACGCCCGGGACTAAATCAAGAATTACATCGGCTGTCAGATTAGCCAGCATCATTTCAGCTTCGTGTTCCAGACTGACCTCAATAATATTAGCATTCATAACCTGAATCTTATCCTCTAATTGATTGAGCCGGACATTGTCATGGCTAATTTGAACGGCCAATTCATCAATATCCATAGCGGTCACCTGTTTGGCACCAAGTTTCGCTGCTGCAATGGATAAAATCCCCGAACCGCACCCGGCATCAATCACGTGTTCTTCTCCCTGCAGATACTTATCCATTAACTGGAGACATAATCGGGTGGAAGCATGTGCACCCGTCCCAAACGCCATCCCTGGATCAATCTCCACAACAATCTCATCTTTCACCGTTTGATACGGCTCCCAGGATGGTTTTATTACCAGTCGTTGACCTACTGTAAAGGTATGGTAAAATTCCTTCCAGGTACTTTCCCAATCCTCATCCTTCACCTCATTTAAAACGACTCTGCATTGGATTTGATAGCTTGCCTCCACCCTTTTAATACAATCGGCGAGCTCACTATATACATCCTGATCTTCGCTAAAATATGCCTTGATTACTACAAATTCATGATCAGTAAAATCCAGGTTGAGTTCATCGCCATCAAGATTGTCCATTGTAGAATAGCCCCTGGCCGCCTGTGGTTCCTCCACAATCACGCCGCCAGACCCGAGACGATGAAAGACCTCCGCAATAGAGTCCACACAATTCGCTCCGGTTAATACACTGTATTCCTTCCACTTCATATGGCAGTATCTCCTTTAACCCATAGCATCTTTCAGTCTGTCAAACAGTCCTTTTTTACCTTCTTTATCCTCTTTATCGTCGACATCTTCGTAAAAACTTTCCAGCAATTCCTTCTGACGTTGGGTTAATTTATCAGGTATGGATACCTGTATTATAACTTTCAGATCTCCTGTTCGGTGGCTGTTTAAATGAGGAATTCCTTTTCCTTTGACCATAATCACATGACCAGGCTGTATACCCTCTGGAACCACCAGTTTATGCTCGACCCCACCCAACAGGGGAATAACAATCTCGGCACCCAATGCCGCCTGCACAAAGTTGATCTCCAAGTTGCAATACAAGGTATACCCTTCTCTTTGGAACTTGGCATGCGGTCTGACCACAATCGTAATATAGAGATCCCCTGCAGGTCCTCCTCTGATTCCTTCCTCGCCTTCTCCCTGAATTCTTAAGCGGGAACCCGTATCAATACCGGCCGGTATGCGCACATTGATGATACGTTTTTTTCTAACTTTCCCCGTTCCGCGACATTTCTTACAGGGATTTTCAATAATCTTCCCTTCTCCCTTACACTGGGGACAGGGTTTTACGGTTTCAAAACGCCCAAATGGCGTATTTTGAACGCTTCGTACCTGACCTGCTCCTTTACAATGGGGACAGGTCTTCGCTTTGCTGCCAGGTTCTGCACCGCTGCCACCACATTTTTCGCAGTTTTCAATGCGTGCAAGTTCAATGTCCTTTTCCATGCCAAAAATGGCATCTTCAAAGTTTATGTCAACGCGAATCTCCCGGTCTCCTCCTTGCTGGGGACCACTTCGACGCTGTCTTCCTCCTGCATTGCCACCGAAAAACATGTCAAAAATATCACCAAAGCCGCCACCCATGTTATCGAAGTCAAAACCAGTTCCGCCTTTGGTTGGATCAAAGGCATCATGACCATATCGATCATATGTTGCGCGTTTTTGTGGATCACTTATAACTTCATACGCTTCGCCCACTTCTTTAAACTTCTCAGCCGCATTTTCATCTTCTTTGTTTAAATCGGGATGATACTTTTTGGCCATTTGCCGATAGGCCTGCTTTATTTCATCAGCAGATGCATCCTTGGAAACACCAAGGGTTTCGTAGTAATCGCGTTTCGCGGCCATTTTCTCCCACCTTCCTAAAGGTCATGTGAGCCATTCAATTCCTATTGGACATTTCTTTCCTATTGTATGCAAATGAATCCCGGGAATAACATCCTTCGACCACAGTCTCCAAAAAACCGGTGAAAACCCGGAAATGTCACTTTCCGGGTCACCTCTTTTTCGCATCACAGTTAAATCTTATATTTCATTGGAAAGGCTCAACAAATGATATATTTGATTTTTATACTTTACACTTTAATTTCTGTGTTGTCTATTCATCATCGTCAGGAATATTATAGTCTGCATCAAAAACGCCGTCTTCTCCAGGACCCTCTGGGTTAGCATTTTGGTACATCTTGGTCGTAAAGGCATACATTGCATTGGTTAACGCTTCTGTCTTTGCTTCAATGTCCTCAATGTCATCAGCCTCCATCGCTGCTTTCAGGTCTTCCAGGGCTGCATTAATGCTGTTTTTGTCTTCATCATCCATCTGTTCTTCGCTGTCTTTAATCAATTTTTCAACCTGATAAACCATGCTGTCAGCGTTGTTATGAACCTCGATCTCGTGCAGGCCTTTTTCATCTTCTTCCGCGAATTTCTCTGCATCCTGTACCATGCGTTCGATGTCATCATCACTTAATCCAGAAGAGGCCGTGATGGTGATCTTCTGTTCCTGATTGGTTGCCAGATCTTTAGCTGTAACATTAACGATACCGTTTGCATCAATGTCAAATTTGACTTCTACCTGCGGTACTCCTCTGGGAGCAGGTGCAATTCCGGTTAATTGGAAACGTCCGAGGGTCACATTGTGTTGTGACATTTTTCTTTCACCCTGCAGCACATGAATATCTACCGATGGTTGATTATCCGCAGCAGTTGTAAAGACCTGACTCTTGGCAACAGGAATGGTTGTGTTTCTTTCAATAATGCGGGTAAATACCCCTCCAAGGGTTTCAATACCGAGAGATAATGGGGTTACGTCCAGCAAAACAACATCCGTGATATCTCCTGCGAGCACCCCACCCTGAATGGCTGCCCCAACGGCTACTACTTCATCCGGGTTGACACCCTTAAACGGTTCTTTACCAATAAAGTTTTTGACTGCGTCCTGAACAGCAGGAATTCTCGTGGATCCACCAACTAGAATAACCTTGTCAATTTCAGAGTTTTTGAGGCCAGAATCTTTCATTGCCTGTTTGGTTGGACCCATCGTTTTTTCTACTAAATCAGCAGTCATTTCATTAAATTTAGCCCGGCTAAGTATTCTTTCCAAATGTAATGGTCCATCCTGCGTCGCTGTAATATAAGGTATGTTGATTTCAGTATTCATCATACCAGAAAGCTCATGTTTTGCTTTTTCCGCTGCTTCTTTTAAACGATGCACAGCCATTTTATCAGTTTTAAGATCAATATTATTTTCTTTTTTGAACTCGGCAATCAGCCAGTTTATGATTTTGTCATCAAAATCGTCTCCACCCAGACGATTGTTACCTGAGGTTGCTTTTACTTCGATGATTCCGCCGCCAATTTCCAGAACGGATACATCAAAGGTTCCTCCTCCCAGGTCAAAAATCATGATGGTCTGTCCTTCTTCTTTGTCCAGTCCATATGCCAGTGCTGCAGCCGTTGGTTCATTAACAATTCTGAGAACCTCAAGTCCTGCAATCTTTCCTGCATCTTTGGTCGCCTGTCTTTGTGAATCCGTAAAATAGGCTGGAACGGTGATCACTGCCTGGCTAACCTTTTCTCCCAGATAAGCCTCTGCATCGGCCTTCATCTTCTGCAGCACCATTGCTGATATTTCCTGTGGTGTATGCTGCTTATCATCAATGCTTACTTTGAAATCGGTTCCCATTTTTCTCTTAATGGACATAACGGTTCGATCAGGATTTGTAACTGCCTGCCTTTTGGCAACTCTCCCAACCAATCTTTCCCCGGTTTTAGAAAAGCCAACCACTGATGGAGTGATTCTCTCTCCTTCTGCATTGGTGATAACCAATGCTTCACTTCCGTCCATTACAGCTATAGCAGAATTTGTAGTTCCTAAATCAATTCCAACAACTCTTCCCATTTTCATGGCACCTCCAATATTTATTTTGTTACATCTGGTTTTCTTTTATCGTAAACCCTACCTTTTTCAGGTTGAACTAACCTTTACCAGCGCGGGGCGTATGACTCTATCATGTAAAATATATCCCCTTTGCATGACTTCCATTACGGTGTTTTCTGGAAATGCGTCCGTCGCTTCTACCACTAGTGGCTGATGAACCTGCGGATCAAACGGTTTTCCCTCTGCTTCAATAACCTGCAAACCTTCATTTGTTAACAAATCCAAAAGATTTTTGGCTGTCATCTCTACCCCTTTTTGAAGAGCCTCTCTGTCATTGGATGTCTGTGAAACGGCAATCGCTCTTTCCAAATCATCCAAAATAGGTAATATCTTTTTTATTAAGGAAACATTACCGTATTTTATGTACTCTTCTTTATCCCGCTGGGTACGCTTTTTGATGTTTTCCACATCAGCCAGCGCTCGGAGACACTGATCATAATATTTTTTTGCTTCTTCCTTCTGCTTCTCAATTTCTTCGCTTAATAACGTCTCTTTGCTCTCTTCTGTGAGTATGTCTGCAGCCTCTTCTATGCCTTGCGCTTCCTCTTGACTCACATTTTCGTCATCAAGCGGCTGACCAGTCGTGCTTGTCATGTTATCCCACCTCTACTCTAAAATGTTCATTGCATTCATGCCTGCAGCATTAACTTCCTTCATTTTCACGATGGTGTTAATCTTCAAAATAGCTGTCGCTACCTCGCTTGCAGCTTTCAACGCATGTATTTTCACCAACACAGGATCTACAACACCCTTTTCTACGCTGTCACACAGGGTACCATCATCACAGTTCATGGCAATTGAATCTTTTTCTTGCCTCATCTGTTCAGCAGTAATCGCCGACAGTTTTTCCAGTGGATTAAATCCTGCATTGGAAGCAATACAAGAAAAGGGTCTAAGTAATGCCTCTTTGACGCATATCACACCATATGCCGCCATTCCTTTTACATCCCTGGCAATCTGTTCAAGTTGATTGGCAACCCATATTTCTATGGCGCCTCCTCCTGGAACCACACCGTTTTTTAGTGCCGCCTGAACAGCAGATGCGGCATCAAACGCAATGCGTTCCCGTTCATCCACAACCTCTTCTGTGGCTGCGCCGATTAAGATCGTTGCGTGAGGCTCACCTATCCCACCCAGGATCTGCGAATAACCATTTTTATCATTGACTTCCAGGCGCTGTGCATTCCCCAAACACCCTGCAATCACCTCGGATTCGCGATTCAAACCGGCTCGCTTAATTTTACGGGCATCTGTGTACAGGGCGATTTTATCCATTTCCTTCATGGGCACTCTCTGGATAGCAACAATCCCTGCATCTGTGAGCCTTTGTTCAGCCAGATCATCAATGCTTCGGTCTGTCAGGATCACATTAACACCCATCTGACATATGGCACGGAGTTTATTTTCGAATTTCTCTTTGTTCTGAATATAGTATTTAAATCCAGCCTCGGTCCCTCTGGCTTCTCGATCTACTTCGTCAGGGGCCAGGGCATCGTCAATAAGCAGGATCTTACAATTGTCCATCACCCTGGGCATCTCTTTGTTCATGGGTACTTTATTAATAAAAATACCCTCCAGCACCTGATTTTCCACACCTTCGCGAGCAATCACTGCATCAGCGAATCGATAATCTGGATTAAGCAACTTTTCTTTTCCCAATAAACTGGCACCTTGAATCACCAAACCGGCCAAGTCTTGTTCTCCGCGACCTGCAATGCAGGCAACATCAAACAGCAGTTTATCTTCCATGGAATGAATGGCAAGGCTATGTTCTTCGATCAGTTCAACAGCAGCTTCAACGCCCGTCTTAATCCCTTGAATCACTTGGGTAACCGGCACTCCTTTTAATACCTGATTGGCACCTTCGGCAACCAGAGATCCTGCCCAAATGGTCGAGGTGGTTGTTCCATCTCCTACTTCTACCTGTTGCGATCGGGCCGCATTAATAATCATTCGAGCAACCGGGTGATTCACTTCCATCAACCGTAAAATGGTTACGCCATCATTGCTGATAACAACATCCCCGGTACGGTCTACCATCATTATATCCAACCCTCTGGGGCCAATGGTTCCTTCTATGGTCTGTGAAATCACTCTGGCCGCCGCAGCATTGCTGAGCAGCGTTTGGAATTTGTCATCCACTTCGTTATTTGTAATTGGCTTATCAGACATTTTAAACTCCTTTATTTATAAAAGGTCTCCCGAAGAATCTCTTCAATGATAGACCGAACAGATTCAACGGTTCCTGCTGCTTTCCCATATTCCATTCGAACCGGTCCAATTAACCCTATTTTCCCCATTGCACCAGCTGCTTTATACCCGGCAACTACCACACTCATTTCCTGAATATCCTCCAGTTCATTTTCCCTGCCTATGCGGATATTCACTTCTTCACTCACTTCATCAGGAACAATATCACGTAACTGTCCTTCTGTATCGAGCAGCATGAGAATTCGTTTAAGTTTATCCAGATCTTTGAACTCGGGTTCTTTTAAAATATTTAACGCTCCACTGATGACCACTTTATCCTCTGCTGCATTATCTAGCAAGCCATCAATGGCGTCCAATGCACTATCAATGACACTACGTCGTTGCCTTAATTCGTCCCGGAGATTTTGCAGATCACTGCGCTTCAGTTCATTTAGCCTTCTGCCCTGAAAAATCCTATTGAAAAGATCGGCTATAATCTGAAGATCCTCTGACTTAATGGACGGTGGAATGTCAATTTTGCGATGCATAATTAACCCCATATCCGTAACCAGCAGAACCAACGCCTGACCTTCCCGCAGAGGAACAATTTGCAGATATCTGAACTGACTTACCTTGACGGAGGGTACAATGATAAACGAAGCATAATTGGTAATCTGTGATAAAAAATGGGAAACTCCTTCAACCACCGTACTCCATTCTTCCACTCGCTCACCCAGGAGCTGGTGAAGGAATGTCGCCTCTTCTTCCGTAAGGTTTTCCTTTTCCATCATACAATCAACAAAATAGCGAAATCCCTGCTGGGAAGGAATTCTACCCGCAGAGGTATGCGGTTGTTCCAAGTATCCCATTTCCTCAAGATCAGCCATTTCATTGCGCACTGTCGCAGCACTGATGTTCAGAGAATGCCTTCTAACCACTGCCCTTGAACCAACAGGTTCCGCCGTCTCAACGTAATCTTTGATAATGGATTCAAGTATTAATTTTTTTCTTTCATCTATTGTCATCTTTATCACCCACTCTGTTAGCACTCAACTCAATCGAGTGCTAATCGGTGTTAATTACAAAATAGCATCAGTCTTTTTCTTTGTCAAGCACCTTGTTCAACGCAAAAACCGGTAAAAAACCTCGTTAGAAACAAAATACGCCGCTCTAGTCAGACAGATGCTGTTTAAGTCCTGATTAAGCAACCCATTATGGACACAGTATTCAATTTCCTCTTCATATGTTTCAAATAGGTCCACACCAAAACGGTGTAAAAATTCGTTCCGATCAATCCCCTTGCATAAACGAAGTCCCATTACAACTGCTTCTGCTATTCGTCCCTCATTTGTCATTTCTTCAAGAACCTCATTCGGGATCTCCTCCCCTTGTTCCCCAGCTTCGATATATTTGCGGACGGAAGCTATATTCATACTGCGAACATTTCCCTCAAGGCTTACAGCACCGGCACCAATCCCCATATAGTCAGCAGATTGCCAATATAAAACATTGTGCTGACATTCATAACCAGGTTTTGAATAATTGGATAGCTCATACTGCTGATAACCATATGGTGCAACCGTTTGTAAGATTTGTTCATGCATATCCGCCTGCATATCATCTTCTGGAAGCATCATGTTACCCTTTTCTATTTTGTGAGCCATGGGCGTATTTGATGCAAGCTGTAACAAATAGGTGGAAAGGTGATCAATATCAAATTTTACTGCCTGGTTCAAACTATATTGCCAGTCCGCAATACTTTGACCAGGTATCCCATAAATAAGATCGAGATTCACATTGTGAATGGAGGTTTTCGCAACCATTTCCAGTGTCTTCATCAGTTCTTTAGCGTCGTGAATACGCCCCATTATTCTTAACTCCGTGTCCAGAAAACTCTGTCCGCCAATGGAGAGTCGGTTTATGCCAGCAGTTCCAAGTTCCTGCATTTGTTGAAACTGCAAAGTAGCCGGATTTGCTTCTAAAGAAATCTCCGGCCCTCCGTCCACAAATTTGTAGTTGGCAAAAACTGCTTCTAAAATTCTACTCACCTGATCCGGCAACAAAAGACTGGGCGTTCCGCCACCCAAAAAGATCGTATCAAACTGTGCATGGTTCCAACGGGCGGCCTTCATCCGAAGTTCAGCAATCAGCGCACAGGTATAGCGTTCCAAAATATCTGGGGTTGCCCCTGTCACTGAAAAAAAATCACAGTAATCGCATTTACGAATACAAAATGGAATGTGAATATATAATGCATTGGGTATCATGGCGTTCTACCTGTCCCCTTCAATATCCATAACAGACATGAAGGCATCACGGGGAACTTCCACACGTCCAATTTGTTTCATGCGTTTCTTGCCTTCTTTTTGCTTTTCCAGCAGCTTTTTCTTACGGCTGATGTCCCCGCCGTAGCACTTCGCCAGTACATCTTTGCGCATGGCTTTTACGTTTTCACGGGCAATAACCCGAGTGCCTACAGAGGCCTGTATCGCGACCTCATACATCTGCCGGGGAATGATCTTGCGGAGTTTTTCTGCCAGTGATCTTCCCCGATAGTAGGAATTTTCTTTGTGCACGATCGTGCTGAGTGCGTCTACGGTTTCGCCATTCAACATGATGTCGAGCTTAACCAGATCTGAAACCTCATAACCAAAAAGCTCATAATCCAGTGATGCATAACCCCTCGTCCGGGATTTCAAGCCATCAAAGAAATCAAACAGGATCTCTGCCAGAGGCAGTTTATATGTCAACACAACACGATGGGTCGTGATGTATTCCATATTCACATACTTTCCTCGTTTTTCCTGACACAACTCCATAACCGTCCCTACATAGTCGTTGGGCACCATAACCGATGTCTTTACATAGGGTTCCATAACCCGGTCAATCCGCTGTGGATCCGGCCAGTGCGCAGGATTTTGGATAGATAATTCGCTGCCATCTGTAAGCAATACCCGATATATTACGCTGGGTGCAGTCGCCAGAAGGGTGAGGTCATATTCTCGTTCCAACCGTTCCCGCACAATCTCCATATGTAATAGTCCCAGAAACCCACAACGAAAGCCAAAGCCCAGTGCTTCAGAGGTATCCGGTTCATAGAATAACGAGGCATCATTCAGCTTTAATTTTTCCAAAGCGTCTCGGAGGCGTTCAAAATCATTGTTTTCCAACGGATAAAGTCCGCAAAACACCACCGGTTTTACTTCTTTATAGCCTGCAAGTGCCTGTGCAGCTGGTCGGCTCGCACCAGTAATGGTATCTCCCACCTTGGTATCGGAAACGGTTTTTATGGTTGCCGCCAGATATCCTACTTCTCCTACCGAAAGGCTTTCCACAGGCGTCATATTCGGCGTTAAAACCCCGATTTCCGTGAGTTCATATTCCTTTCCAGTAGACATCATGCGAATCATATCGCCTTTTTTCAATGTGCCGGATTCAATACGTATATACGAGATCGCCCCTTTGTAGGCATCAAAATACGAATCGAATATCAGCGCTCGGAGTTCTGCCTCAGGATCTCCCTTCACAGGCGGAATTTTACGAACAATGGCTTCGAGCACTTCTTCAATACCGATTCCCAGCTTCGCTGAAATCGGAATAATCTCTTCGCGATCAATCCCCAGTACATTTTCCATTTCTTCTTTTGCTGCTTCAACATCCGCACCGGGAAGATCGATTTTATTGGCTACCCCAACAATCTCCAGATCCAGATCCATCGCCATATACACATTTGCCAGTGTCTGTGCCTCAATTCCCTGGGACGCATCAACGACCAGCAAAGCACCTTCGCAGGATGCCAGGCTTCTTGATACCTCATAAGAAAAATCAACATGCCCCGGTGTGTCAATGAGATTCAGGATATAGGTCTGTCCATCTCTGGCTTTATACTCCAGCCGAACCGGTTGCAGCTTTATAGTAATGCCCTTTTCTCTTTCAAGATCCATCTTATCCAGATATTGCTCCCGCATTTCACGCTCTGTAAGCGCTCCCGTATATTGCATCAAGCGATCTGCCAGGGTTGATTTTCCGTGATCTATATGGGCGATAATACTAAAATTGCGAATTCTGTTCTGCAAAGTGAACCCTCCATTAAATTGGATATTTCATATTCCATCAAATCATTGCAATAAATTATACCTTATTATTAACCTTCTATACAATCGTTCATAAAAAACGAATTCACCAACGAAAACCATCCTCATTGGTGAATTAACTCAAGTTTCGCCCTTGACATATTATACCTCAAGTTTCGCAGTTGACAGATAATACGAAGGATAGTTGGTTAGTTGGAAAGGGACAGAGGAACGATAAAACACAGGCTCGCTTTGCTCGCACGCAGGCCCTTCGGGCACACTGATTAACGCTGATGATTTTTTAATCATTGGGACCAGACGGTTTTCCTTGATAAATTAAGTCAACAATGGAGAAGGTTCTTGATTATTCGGTTCCTTTTTATTACTTATTGATGTGTCAACTGGAAAAGTTGAATTTATGAAGGCTGGATGCCTGACTCCAACTTATCAATCCCCATGCCCCATGATCGCAAAATACAACCGAGTATTAAAATGGTTAGAATAGCGTGGTAGTGTTATCCCTACTAGCAGATTTGACAGTTTAATAGAGAGGCTCTCCTGAAGAATAGTATTTAGGAGAGCCTGTGTTTTATCGTTCCTCTGTCCCTTTCCAACTAGCCAACTAACCAACTATCCAACTTTACTTCGCATTATATGTCTACTGCGAAAGTTGAATTAATAAAAGACCAGCACGCGGAAAATGCGCCAGATTTTACAGAGGTATTGTTTGGTTGCTTCTATGCATGGTCTTACGCGCTGCCATAGTATATCGAGCCTCGAAATAGTTGATTCCCTGGAGCAGTCGTAGTGCTGTCCAAGAAAGGTTACAACTAGCTGACCATCTCCTATATGGGCATTGATAATATCCGGTCTGTCTTCTCCGGTCAAACAATTCATTCCCGCATTGCTAGTGTTTAATCCTGCACCAACTAATACCAGGAGTAAAAGTACCAGTAAAAACCGGTACAGCGTTTTCATGATGTTTGCTTTTCCTCCTTTAATACCTCAACCAGCACCTCTGAAAAGAGTTGTGCCGCGTATTTTGCTTCATCTAATGTATTATAATCGCTTCCAAACTCTAAAAGCAAGGCATGGGTATTATATTCTTGATTATACGTTCCTGACTTCTTCCGAACCCCTCTGATCAGGCCAGGATACTGTTTTTCAGCCTGTCTGTACAATCGGTTGGCAAAGAGATAGTTCTTCTGCCAGTGAGGATGTGGTTTTCTTTCATCACTGCCTACAACAATGAGAATTTGGGCACTTGATTTTCCATCTATGGTTACTCGCGGTGCCGTTTTGGTCCCCGGAATACTATCCCGATGAACATCAAAAAGGCCTATGGCTTTCGGATCTTTGGCACAAATATCACTTACGGTTTCCCTCGACATGGTATAGCTTTTGTTATACTCGGGAAAATCATGTATTTTATCAATAAATATTCCACTCATGCCCCTTTTGCTGCACTCTTCAGCCAGTGTTTGCGCAACCGTATTAACCAGTCCCCGGTCGCCTTCTAATTTTGCTTTCCCACTATTGGGAATATATGATTCGGCACTATGAGTACAGTAAAAATACGCCTTTTGATCTTGAAACACTTCAGCGTTTTGATTTTCGTTATCATTTAAAAAAACCTGCTCTGTTTTTTCAAGTTGCCCAGCAACAACCGCAGGAAGTTCAATCTCAGCAGGCATCGGATCTTTTTCCAGCGGCACCGGAACAGGAGCTGCAAATGCCAGCACTTGAATATGTTCGCTCAGCATCTTTTGGGGATTGGTACCCTGTACATAGGATGAATTCTCCGAGTCATTCTGACCCATTGCCCCCATCATTACGTTTGTCTCTCGAACCAGCATAGATGCCTGATCGGAATTAAGATCAGGACCGAGCGCCGCAATTAGATATCCGGTTTGATTACCGCGAAAGTCACCTATGGAAAAACCTTGAATATCCACAGTCAAACCTGCAATAATGGCTGCGACAAAGACCTGGATTAGCAAAATTCCTTTGATAAAACTAATAAAATTTTTACTCCTCATCCTGTCCCACTCCCCTACAAAATGCTTATTAAGCTTATGGTTTCAGCAAAAAAAATAGAACCGTCCATGGGTGTACTTACTTTATCCTGTGAAAAAAAAGTTCCTTATTATTGCATTTTGATTGCCGGAATGGTATAGTGTTTCTGTTGGTTTTACATACGCAAGGAGGTGAAAATGTGGCAAAAAGTAAAACTCCTGCTAAGAGAGCCCTAACCGCAGAAAAGAATCGTATTCGCAATAAGGGGAATAAGACAGAATTAAAATCAGCCATTAAAAGTTTTGAAATTTCTTTAAATGGTGATAACGCGGAAGTAGCAAATGAAAAATTGTTACATGCAACCTCCCTTATTGATAAAGGAGTAGCCAAAGGCTTACTCCATAAAAATACTGCTGCCAGAAAAAAGTCAGGTTTGGCAAAAAGATTCAATGCTATGGGTCAATAAAGAAGCGCATAAAAGTCTGTCGAAAGACAGGCTTTTCGTTTTTTAGGGGTAAATCGTTGCTGCATTATCCTGACATTGAACAAATCTTGATGAAGAGCGTTTCCATTAAGATTCGTGGATCCCTTGACTCTGACTTAAAACTGATATCGAGTTTTAAAAAGAGTTCAAACAAACTCCGTAAATCATCCCAACTGAAATTACCATTCTTCTCCACCATTTTTTTCACTGTATATTCCTTCTGTCCCGTTAGGCTTTCAATCTGTTGCCTGGGAAGTCCCTGTTCCTGATAGTACTTCACTTTTGCCAGCGTAATAAACTGTCGGTTAATGATCGTCATCATAAGCAGATGGTGTTCTCCCTGTTCCTGCAGTTTATTAAAAGCCTGAAAAGCACCTCGCAGATTCTTATTTAATAAGGAATCAGTTAATTTAAACACCTTTATTTCCTGCCGACTGTCCAGCTCTTCCTCCAGTTCCTTAACGCCCACTGGTTTATCGAATTGCATTAATGACAATTTCTCTACCAACTGTTCCAGACAATACAAGTCCTGACCGCTGTTTGCTGCGGTTTTAATGGCCACAGGCTGTATGTTTAGATTTTTTTGCTGACACTGGTTTTTGAGCCAACCCTCCAAAAAAGCCGGCGTTGGTTTTTTTACAGCAATGACTTCGGCCCGCTTTTGCAAACGCTTAGCAATAGGATTAGAAGCGGCCATTTCACGTGAGGAAAAAACCAGAATCTGTCCAGGATGTTCACGTTCAAAATAATCATCCAAGACAGCCAGCACTTCTTCCGCTTTTTTGGGACGGCGTACAGACTTATTTAACCAGGATGGATTCTTAATAATAACAACCCTCCCCAGACTGAATAATGGACTAAATTCCAGACTCTCGCCCAGTTCATTGGCACTCATCTCATCCACATCCAGATATAGAATATCAGACTCCCCATTCTCCTCATTCTGGGCAGTCACTAATTTATTAATTTCCTGATTCACCAGGTATGCTTCGTCACCCCAGATATAATAAGTATCATTCTTCATAAGCGAAAATAGTCTCCTTACGCATTATTACAGGCTCAGCTTCACCACTCGGAAACATATTACCCTTCCGAATAGCAGATTTTTTCTTTATGTTTTATTATACGTGTTCCTGCCCTATAGCTAAACCCAAAATCTCAACAAGTCCCATAATATGGTATAATTATCGTAACGATCACACTATACTGAGAACAGGAAAACCCTCTTTCGGTTTTTCTTTATCTTTTTAGATAAGTAAAGAGGAGGAGCATCTATGAACACTGAATATGACGTAATTATCATTGGCGCTGGTCCTGCAGGTATTTTTGCAGCACGTGAACTGGCTCTGCACAGTCATAAGAAAATTTTACTTCTGGAAAAAGGACGAGAAGTAGAAAAACGAAGCTGTCCTATGGATCACGGTGAAGAACAATGCCTGCAGTGCAAAACCTGTTCTATCATGAGTGGATGGGGCGGTGCCGGCGCCTTTTCCGATGGAAAGCTGACCCTTACCACCGCATACGGTGGCTGGTTGAATTCATATATCAGTAACGATGAACTCATGGAACTCATCACTTATGCGGACTCCGTTTATGTGCAGAACGGTGCACCAGATCGTGTGTTTGGAACAGATCCCGAGGATTTCCTGCGCCTCGGCCAGCGAATCGCTCGTGCCAATTTAAAACTACTGCCTGCTAAAATCAGACATATGGGAACAGATAATTCGCTGCGGGTCTTGAGCAATTTACGAAACGAATTGACCGATAAAGTGGAGATCAGGACCAGTGAACAGGTCGAAGACATTCTGGTGGAAAATGAGCATCTGGTGGGCGTTAAAACTAACCAGAACACCTATTATTCTGACGCCATTATCTGCGCTCCGGGACGCGATGGTGCACAGTGGTTTTCGGAACAGGCTAGGAAATTAGAAATTCCCTTAACCAACAACCAGATCGATATCGGTGTCCGGGTAGAAGTTCCCTCCCCCGTCATGAATGAATTTACCGAAAAGATCTGGGAGCCCAAACTGATCTATTACACCAAAGAGTTTGATGATGTGGTGCGCACCTTTTGTGTGAACCCCAATGGCTATGTCGCCATGGAAAACACCAACGGAGTCGTTACCGTAAACGGACACTCCTATGCTAATAAAAAAAGCACCAACACCAATTTCGCGTTGCTGGTCAGTCAGGAATTCACCGAACCGTTTAACCGCCCTATACTGTATGGCAGATATGTCGCCACCCTTGCCAATATGTTAAGCGGCAGCATCATCGTACAGCGTTACGGGGATCTTAAACGAGGACGCAGGTCTACGGAAACACGAATCGGTCGAGGCACTGTACAGCCCACGCTTAAAGCAGCGGTTCCCGGAGATCTGTCTCTGGTTCTCCCCCACCGCTTCATGGTTGGAATTAAAGAATGCCTGGAAGCAATCGATGTAGCCATCCCAGGCGTTGCATCTGACCACACCCTGTTGTACGGGATTGAGGCCAAATTCTACTCAGCTCGTCCCCAGTTAAGCAAAACCCTGCAAACGCCTATAGAAGGACTGTGGGCAGTAGGTGACGGAGCCGGTGTCAGTCGCGGCCTCATTCAGGCCAGCGTCTCCGGCATTATTGCCGCTCGCGATCTGATGAAAAGCTGACAAGGATGACAAGGGGACGGTTTGATAGTCTCTAAAGAGTCCACATTCTCGGTACAACATGTCTTTACTCCATCTTTTCCAGCCGAATCCCCGACGTTGTCTTGCTTTCATCAGGTGCCTTCTCACTTTCTTTTCTACCCAATCTCTTA
>JAYEHK010000039.1:0-22512 GCA_034659475.1 Bacillota bacterium
GTTGTAACATTGAATAAAGGCTCACTGTTAATTGTTATCACCGGGGTTGCCTGACATTGACCTACACATTCGGTTAATTCAAGGGTAAACTTACCATCCGGGGTTGTTTCACCAACACCTATACCCAGATAGTTTTCCATTGCTTGCAGCAATGCGTCTGCACCTGCAACGTGACAAGGTGCACTTTCACACATGCGAATGATGTACTTCCCTCGTTTTTCAACGGACATATAGGAGTAAAAAGTAGCCACACCATAAGCCTCTGCGTTCGAAACTCCAAAAACCTGTGCCGCATCTCTTAGTGCTTCCTCTGGTATATAATTGTACGTGTTTTGTATTGCATGAAATGCCTCAATAATCCCTCCCTTTTTAGATGCGTAAGATGTTATGATATCCTTGTAGTTAGCCATAAAGTCACCTCCTTTAATAATGTAATATATATAATAATTCCATCTATGTAATTATTATATAACTTTTTACAAATTAATCCAATATTAGTATTCGATATACAGATATTTCTATCTGCTCATTTCGGTTTGTTATTTGTATTCGTTATTTTAACTATAATTAGTTGTTAGTTTACAAAATCTTTTTGTGCCTTAAAATGCTGTGAATTTCAATGTTTATATTTTTTTACACAAAAGAAGGCTGTTCCAAAAAGGAACAACCTTCTTTTGTGTAACAGAGAAGCACTTTTGGTGTGTCATTTTACTGTGAATTATCCAAATAACATACCAAAAGTGCTCCCTGTATTATTAATCTCAGTTTGCGGATTGGATTTTAAAATAATCCATGATAAATTCAGCAACCTCTCGGGCCTGCTGAAAAGAAAAATTGACTATATCTGAACCCATATTAAAGTCACTTACTATGGCGACAGTGTTATCAAGCTTATAGGACTCCTTACTGATTGCCGCTCGAACAATCTCAATTTTAGAATAAAGTTCTTTCTTATATCCCTCTGTAATAATCAAATCAGCTTCTTCTGATAGTTTTTCCAGCACACTGTTTAGATTCGGTTCGGGATTTTGTCGCTTATAATATAAGCACACATCAGGTGATATCGCACAAACTTGCCCTGCACCTGCGTGAAACAACTGGTCCGAATCGGTCGTTGCAGAAATGTTGAGATGCTCGGAGGCGTGTTTAATAACAGCCACACGTATGCCTCGACCTGTCAATTCTTCCACAACAGAACACAGGAAGGTCGTTTTCCCAGCATTGTGTTTTCCTACAAAGGAAATGGTCGGTTTCATGCTTCCCCCCTGTTGAGACGCTCGGCAATCTCCTTCACCCTGGTAATAATCTCTTCTTCATCCATGAAAAATTTGCGGTTTTCCATGAGCATTTTGCCGTCAACAAAAACGGTCTGCACGTCAGAAGCATGCCCCGAATAAACAAGATTGGCCACAAGATCATAAGTGGGTATCATGTGGGGTTCCTGTAAACCGACTAAAATAATGTCCGCCCGCATGCCTTCTTTAATACGTCCAATCTGTTGTTCCTGTCTCAAAGCCTTAGCACCATTTACCGTAGCCATTTCAAGTGCTTGATAAGCGGGAAGAACCGTTGGATCCATGGTTTGAACCTTTTGTAACAGCGCAGCAGTTCGCATCTCCTGGAACATATCGAGGTCATTATTGCTGGACACTCCATCCGTACCAAGGGCAACCGGAATCCCCGCCTCTAACATGGTAACTACTGGCGCCACACCACTGGCTAATTTCATATTGCTCTCTGGGTTATGAGCTACCCCAACATTATATTTTTTCAAGAGCTGAATATCTTCATCGCTCATATGAACACAATGGGCCGCCAATACCTGGTTTTGTAAGACGCCCGTCTCCTCCATCAACGCAATCGGTGTTTTACCATATTGTTTCTGCATATCTTCATATTCGCCTACTGTTTCTGCCAGATGAATATGAATCCCCACGTTTAATTCAGCCGCCAACGCGGATACTCTTTTTAGATAATCAGGAGGACAGGTATAGGGAGCATGCGGTCCAAGCATGAATTGAATTCTTCCGTCTTCTGCATGATGCCATTTCTTCACTAACGCCCGACTATCCTCAATGGCTTCCTCGTTTTCCGGCCCAACGCCAATCATCCCCCGGGATAAAACAGCCCTTATACCAGATTCCTTAACCGCTTGTGCAACCTGATCCATTTTAAAGTACATGTCTGTAAAACAAGTGGTACCTGATTTTATCATCTCCAAAATAGCCAGCTTGGTTCCCCAGTAGATCTCTTCCTCTCCTAGCTTCGCTTCCATAGGAAAGATTTTCTTTTCCAGCCAATCCATCAGTGACAGGTCATTCGCGTACCCTCGTAAAAGAGTCATCGCTGCATGGGTATGGGTATTGATAAATCCAGGCAAGGCAACATAATCCCGGCCATCAATGACCTTATCGTACTCCCCTTCAGGGTACTCGCCCTGTCCCACTTCTTTGATAAACTGATCTTCGATTATGATATACCCTTTATCAATGACAAGATCTTTTTCAGTCATCGGAACGATGGCTGTATCACGTATTAGTGTTTTCATTCTATTTACCCCCCTAAATCTATTTCTTCTATTCCTTCTTTTGCCCATAGCTGGCAAAGGAGTGATTTAGTTTTTTTATATCCTCCTCTGGGAGTACATGAGCCCCTCCTAATAGCTTAGAGTATAAAGCAACCTGGGCTGTTTTTTCAGCAATGTAACAGACCTTCAAGGCATCAGATAAATCCTTTCCTACCCCTACCAGGCCATGATGAGCAAGTAATACTGCTCGTCCATTCCCCAAAGTCTGTACGATTCCTTCTGCCAGTTTATTTGATCCACATGCAGCATATTCAGCCGTCTGTACCTCATGTCCAATGATCTGAGCTGTTTCTTCAAGGATAACCGGAATCGACTGATTTGCTACAGCAAACACCGAGGCAAATGGACTATGTACATGTACGATCGCCCCTGCATCAACTCGTTCCTGATAAATTCTAGAATGCATAGGCGCTTCAACAGATGGTTTCCATTTGCCTTCTGCAATCGTTCCATCAACATTCATCAGAACAATGTCTTCCGTCAACAGGGAACAATAATCCATCCCACTTGGTGTGATTAAAAACTGTTCCCGCTCCTTGATGCGAACACTAACATTCCCCCAGGTCCCAACAACCAGTTTGCTGTTATAGATCTCCTGCGCTGTTTCAATAAGCTGTTTCCGCTCATCACGATAATCCATTTACACGTCACCGCCTTCACTAAAAACTGCTTTCAGTCCCTTGATATAAGGCGCCTGGATAATGCCTTTTTCAGTAATAATACCGTCAATGAATTCATGAGGCGTAACATCAAAGGCCGGGTTAAAGACATCAACCTCGGGAACGGTAATATAAGTTCCCCGTACCATTCTGACTTCATCTTGATTGCGTTCTTCAATAGGAATTTCTTCTCCATTTGATATACTCATATCAATGGTCGACAGAGGAGCAGCGATGTAGAAAGGAACCCCATGCTGACGAGCGAGTACTGCTAATCCATAGGTACCAATCTTATTGGCTGTATCTCCATTTGCTGCGATCCGATCTGCCCCTGCAATGACAGCCGTAATGTTCTTATCCCTTAGAACAGAAGCAGCCATATTATCCGTGATCAGCGTAACCGGGATCTTGTCCTCCATCAGTTCCCATATGGTTAACCGGGATCCTTGTAATACAGGCCTTGTTTCACATGCCCAAACACGTTGAATATGTTTCCTTGCATGAGCCGCCCGGATAACCCCTAAGGCTGTCCCATGCCCACACGTTGCCAGCGCTCCGGCATTACAAATGGTCATCACCTGGGAATCAGATCCCAGAAGCGTTTGTCCGTATTCTCCCATATCTATATTGATCCGCAGATCCTCTTCATACATGTCCTGCGCTTCACGCAGCATGATTTTCGCCAGTTCAACCTGGTCAAGGCCCAGATGGGTTTCAAACACCCGCCGCATTCTCCGTATCGCCCAGAAGAGATTAACGGCAGTGGGTCGCGTAGACCTCATCACACTTTCCACTTCTTCGTAAAAAGCCAGTAAATTCTTCTCATTATTAAAATTCTGAATCGCCAGCGCCATACCAAAAGCTGCTGTAACACCGATCAATGGAGCCCCTCTGACCTTTAACTCTTTGATCGCCACTGCAATTTCCTGATACGTCAGACATTTTTCATAATGCACCTTTGCAGGTAGTTGATTCTGATCAAGTACATAAACGGCATCATCTTTATAATAAATCGTCTGTATCATTTTTTCATACTCGTTTCCTGTAGTATTTGTTTACAATTGCAGCCTCTGTTGGCATCAATGTACTTTATGCTTTCCATAATCAGGCTTCTGACATCCTGAATACTGTTTCTCATCATTTCCACAACCTCTGCATGGGTAAGAATGGTCGGGGATATCCCCGCTGCATAATTGGTTATAATCGATACATTCGCATAGCAGATGCCCAGTTCACGAGCCAGACATACCTCTGGAACACTCGTCATACCAATCACATGCCCACCCAGGAGTTTGAACATCTGTATCTCGGCTGATGTTTCAAACCTTGGTCCTTCGGTACATACATAGGCCCCCCCATTATGAACCACCAGACCTTTTTCTTCCCCTGCCCGAGCAAGCGCATCCCTTATATCTGGACAATAGGGAACTGTCATATCACAATGCACGACGCCTGCTTCGCCGCCTTCAAAAAAGGTTGTTTTTCTTGTTTTTGTAAAATCCAAGAATTGGTCAGCCAGTACAAATTCACCCGGTTTTAGATCAAACTGCAGCGAACCCACTGCTGCCGTTGCAATAATACAATCCACCCCCAGCTGTTTAAGTGCCATGATGTTGGCTCGATAGTTTATCATATGCGGGGCTACGCTGTGGTCACTCCCATGCCGGGGAATAAAGGCAACCTCTTCCCCATTGTAGCTCCCCATAAGAATCTTAACGTCACCATATGGTGTCGACTCCACCGATTCTTGAATGTTATCCAATAGCCGAGGATCGTAGACCCCTGTTCCTCCAATAAACGCTATTCTAGCCATAAAAAATCCCTCCTTTATTCCTCAAACAATGCCTGGGCAAATAATTCTGGTGAAAAATCCTTCAAATCCTCCATACCTTCTCCGATGCCAACCAGTTTAACTGGAATATCTAATTCTCGATTAACTGCGATCACGATTCCACCTTTAGCCGTTCCGTCCAGTTTGCTTAAAACTATTCCGGTTACGCCGGTTGCCTCTCCAAATATCTTTGCCTGACTGATTGCATTCTGTCCCGTTGTCGCATCAAGTAACAGAAGTACCTCATGAGGAGCATCTGAAATCTCCCGTTCAATCACCTTTCTAACCTTACTAATTTCCTTCATCAGATTGGTTTTGTTTTGCAGACGACCGGCAGTGTCAATAATTAGAATATCTGCCTTTCTAGCCCGGGCAGCATTGATCGCATCAAATACAACTGCACCTGGATCTGCCCCTTCCTGATGTTTAATGAGATCCACACCCACTCTGTCAGCCCATATCTGTAATTGATCAATAGCAGCAGCGCGAAAGGTATCCCCTGCGGCCAATAGAACTTTCTTTTTGTCCTTTTTGAAACGATGCGCTAATTTTGCAATGGTCGTCGTTTTTCCTGCTCCATTTACGCCTACCACCATGATAACCGTAAGCTCTCCTTTGACGATATTCAAAGGAACGGTTTCACTGCCCAGAATGCTGCTGATTTCTTCTTCAATTAGATGGCTTACTTCATTAGGATCATTAATCTTATTCTTTTTGGCACGGGACCGGATTTTATCTACAAGTTCCATAGATGTGGTCATCCCAACATCTGCCTGGATTAAAATATCCTCCAGTTCTTCATAAAAGTCATCATCCAGTTTTCCGGCATTTTTTATCAACGCTCCAATTTTACCGCTGAAATTTTGTCGGGTACGATTAAGACCGGTTTTTAATCGTTCAAACAAGCCTTTTTTTTCGGAGCTTTCATCAGCATCATCGTTTATTTCTTCTGCTGCCTCCGCACTTTCCTCTTCTCCAGTACCAGATTCGTCTTCATTAGAAGGCAACTCTTGCATTTGATGACCTTCTTCTTGTTCTTCTAGTTCTTCTTTTTCGGAAGTCACCTCTTCCGCCTGTATCAGTTCATCCTCATTTTCATTCTTCTTTTTCCCTTTAAACCGATCAAAAAAAGCCATTTTAACAACCACCTCTACTTAGATTATTATTCTCACGTTTGACTAGTTTCACAGTGCCAATAACAGCAAAGCGCAACATTGATTCCACTGCAAAAACCCTCAAATCTTCCTGTTTGAATGCATAAGTGCCCATTGGGTGAAAGATTCAAGAAGCGTTGGCGAAGCATGGGAGTAACACTCTGCGAAGACGAACGAAAAAAGGGGGCGAGCTCCACGGACGGAGCGAGAGGGCAGTTGAACATGGACGTGAATGTGCCCTGTACCCCTTTTTTCGTTCATCGAGCAGTTAGTGTTACCCCATGCGGAGGCTGCTGAATGAATCTTTCACCCAATGGGCACTTATGCATTCAAACTTACCAATATTACTTTCCGCAGTAGAATCAACATTAGCCAGCAATACTTTCAACATCCTCAAAATTAAGAGACAAAATAGACGATATTCCTTCCTGGGGCATCGTTACCCCATAGATCATTTCACCTGCTTCTATGGTCGCCTGGCGATGGGTTATAATAATAAACTGCATTTCCGTCGACATCCGTTTAATGAAACCGGAAAAGCGCAACAGATTGGTTTCATCAAGTGCCGCATCGATTTCATCTAACAGGCAGAAAGGGCTTGGTTTTAAACGAAGCAGTGAAAATACAAAAGCAATACATGTCAGAGCTCTTTCCCCACCCGACAACAAATTTAAGGATTGCATTCTTTTTCCTGGCATTTTAACCGCAATATCAATACCTGAAGAAAAAGGGTCTTCATCTTCCTCAACAATTAATGCAGCTTCTCCGCCACCAAAAATCTCGGTAAAAGTATATTGAAAACTATTATTCGCTTCTTTCACAAAATCATGGAACTGGTTACTCATAATTTTTTCTGTTTCACCAAGCAATCGCTGCAAAGATTCCTGGGCTTCCTTGAGATCATTGGATTGGGTACGAAGGAAATCATATCTGGCTTTACATTTTTCATATTCTTCAATGGCCTCCAGGTCAACTGATCCTAACATATTGATTTCCCTCTGAAGACTCTCCATGCGATTTTTATATTCTCTCAATTCAGCGTTTTTCAGAATTTCAGATTCTTGTTCCCATAACTCCGCACCAAATTTTTCTCGCCATCGATTTTCCAGTCCTTCCATTTCAGTTTCAATTCGAATCATCCTCATTTCAATAGACCGCAGGTTTTGCTCAATAACATCAAGCTGTCGTTGTGCAGGCAGGAGACTGTTTCGCAGTTTTTCAAGCTTCATGGAAACCTGCTTTTCCTGCTCCTGCAGATTCATCAGACGCTCTCTTACGGCCGCAAGCGAACCATGAGTTGTTACCCTTATTTTTTGACCACTTTCTATTTGCAGTCGTTGTTGTTCAATTCCTGTTTTACATTGCTGCAGCAGAGATTCTGCTTCACCCAGTGACTGTTGATAGGATTCCCTGACCTGTGTGAATTGTTGAATGTGCGTCTGCAGCGTTTCTAATTCTCGTTTCTTCATGATTAGGCTTTCCTGTTGAGAATGGTATCTTTCTCGGTTAACTGCATAATTCCTGCGGAGAAGTTCAATATTTTCTTTCAATCCCTCAACATCCTCAGAAAATGAGAAGTTTTCCAGATGTACTGTTTCAAATTGCCCCTGCAGGTTGAAGCGTATTTGTTCCTGTTGATGCATAGAGTTTTCTAATTGTGATATTTCCCGTTGATAGGCAACACTATCCGTCTGATTATTCTCAATCGTGTTTTGTACGTTCCCGTATTCCTGCTCCAGCATTTCTTTTTGAAACATCAGTTCTGATAAGTGATTTTTCAGTTCCGAATATCGTTCATTCATCTCCTGATACTTTGCAGAAGTATCACGCAACAAACCCTCGTTTTTATTTTTACCTGCGGATAATATCTGCAAGCGCTGATGAAGCGCTTTTTCTTCTCCTTTGCGCTGTAATGGACTACTTCTTCTTTTTGAATGGGCCCCACCGGTCATGGCACCACTTACGTTAATTAGTTCTCCTTCAAGGGTAACAATCCTGACCGATGCTCTGGTATTTTTAAATACATTCAATCCACAATCCATGTTTTCCACAATGAGCACTCTTCCAAACAAATAATCTACAGCACGAGCTATTCCAGGGTCATATTCTATCAGTTCAGAAGCGATTCCAAGAACGCCTTTATTCTTTTTAATATCCTGTATGACACCAGGAGACAATGTTTGTGTCCGTAAAACATCGAGCGGTAAAAACGTTGCCCTTCCAAGTGAATTACGTTTTAGATAGTCAATTGCCTTTTTCGCTTCCTGTGCAGTATGTATAATAATATTTTCTAAACCCTTTCCAACTGCTACGTCAATAGCCATTTCCATTCCCTGTGGCACATTGATCAATTCACCAACGATCCCGACCATTCCCTGTAGACTTTTTTTCCTTTGTTGATGGGATTTAACCAAAGCCCGAACCCCTTCTGAATATCCACTATAGTTTTTTTCCAAATCTCTTAAAGCCTGCAGTTTACTTTCCATGCTAAACTGTTCTCTCTGATCCTTTCCCAGTTTATCCTCCAGATTCTTCTTCTGCTCCTGAAAAGTAACCATTTCGTTCTGCATGTCTATTTGTTCCCTCTGCAATGCCTGAATCTGTTCTTCCGTCGTTTGTTGCTTTTCTTTCATCTGTCCCAGTTGTTCTTTTAACAGCTTTAGGGTGTCGGTATTGCTTTGAACATGAATGAGCAGTCGTTCTTTTTTCTCCTGATCTTTTTTTATGACTCCTTCTTGATCAATCATCTGATTTTTAATTTCCACCTCTCGCTGGGCCTTTTCAAAAACCAGACTTTTATGATCTTCAAATTGTGCCAAAAGTATATTGATCTCGTTATCTTTTCCTGTTATGGTTTTCTCCAGCTCACTTAAATCCGATTGTCGCTGTTTTAAGGACCCTTCTTCGCGGTTATAATCCTCTATTTTTCCTGTAAGATCATGATCCAACTCCGCTATCAGTTTGCTGTATTTTTCTGCGTCAAGACCAGCGTTATTCATGCGTTCCTCAAAATTATGAATTCTTTCCTCACCGAGCTTTATCTCTGATTCTTTTGCATGAATATCAGAATCCAATTGATGCTTCTGTTCAATTAACTTATTTACTGTTTGGCGAATCTCCTCCAGTTGACCTTCTTCTTGTAAGACTGTATTTTTCAGGCACTCAACCTGCTTCTGCAACTGCTCCTGTTCCTGGCCCTTCTGATTGTACAGTTTTCTCTTATCCTTTAATTGCAGGCCATTACTCCTGATTTCGGAGGTCAAGAGTGTTTTCTCCAATGTCGTGAACACTGTCTGCAGGTCCTTGTATTTCACAGCTTTTTCAGCCTTGATTCCCAATTCCTCTCTTCTGGTTTCAAGCTCAACCAGAATATCTTCCACCCTGATTAAATCATTGGAAGTAGCAATAATTCTGCGCTGTACTTCATTGCGTTGATGCCTGTATTTTATGATACCCGCAGCTTCTTCCAGGATTAATCTCCGATCAAATGATTGTCCATTCAACACATCCTCCAGTTCCCCCTGACTGATGATTGAATACCCCTGTTTCCCCATTCCGGTTCCTGTAAATAGCTGAACAACATCTTTCATGCGAACACGATTTTTATTTATAAAAAATTCACTTTCCCCGGTGCGAAAGATCTTTCTCACAATATTGACTTCGGAAAAATCAACCGGAAGTGCATGATCAGCATTGTCAATGGTCATTTCAACAACGGCCATTCCTTGTGGTTTCTTTTTATCCGAACCATTGAAAATGATATCTTCATTCTTTTGCCCGCGAAGATGGCGCACATTACTCTCTCCCAAAACCCAGCGAATGGCATCAACCACGTTGCTTTTGCCGCAGCCATTCGGGCCTACAATAATGTTAAGACCGGATTTAAGATACAGTTCTGTACGATCTGCAAAGGATTTAAACCCCTTTATTTCCAAGCGTTTCAGATACACAAATACTCCTCCATTGGTTTTATACTTACAAAATACTTACGTCACCAGTATTAATCTTTTCAATCCTATCGTCCATTTCAATGAGTAGATTTCCCTGTTCATCTACATCAATGTTTTTACCCCGTATATCCTTCGTTTGTTTTTTCACACTAATAACCTGTCCTAAATGGAAACAGCGCTTCTTATACTTATCACGGAAGGAAACGAATCCATCTTTTAAATAGCGTGTGTAATGTTTATCCATAGACTGAAGCAAGGAACAAAAAACTTCAGTAAGATTCAATGTCTGTCCCGTAAAATTTCGAAGTGACCCTGCAACATTACTCACTTCCGCAGGAAAATCTTCCATTCGCACATTCACATTCACGCCAACTCCGACAATGAGATGCTCCGTTTGTTCTACCTCTCCGCTTAGTTCTAACAATATCCCCGCAATTTTATGGCCTTTTAGGAACACATCATTAGGCCATTTAATTTCAATCCCCTCCACATAGGGATCAAGCCCCTCCGCAACAGCTAACGCAAATACAAGGGACAAAAGAGCAATATCCTGTACCGGAAGGTCGGGACGCAGAACAACTGAAAACCACAATCCCCCGGAAGGTGATTCCCATTCCCTTCCCCGACGGCCCTTTCCTCCGGTTTGGGTGCGGGAGAGAATGACGCTTCCTGGCAATACGGACCCTGCTCTAAGCATTTCATGCGCCTTTTGGTTCGTAGAAGTCAGGGTTGGAAAAGATTCTATGTGTGAACCTATCTCCGAACTCCCTAATTCTCTAAGTACTTCTTCAACACAGACCATTTCCTCTGTATGATGCAAACAATATCCTTTGTTTTTTAAGCCCTCAATCTGGAAACCCTCTGCTTTCAATGCTTCCATGTGTTTCCACACAGCCACCCGACTGATCCCAAAACGTTTCGCCAATTCATTGCCGGAAATATATCGTCCCTCTGCATTGAATAATTCATTTAATATCTTTTGACGCATCACGTTTATTTCCTCTCTTATTTGCTTTAAGCTACTTTGACAACGGAAGCCCAAACCCCTTCTTTCTGGCCCTATTCTATAAAATTTTCTAATTCCCCTCCCCATGTCCACAGAACACATCCACCGATTAAAATTGGTGAAGAGTGAGGGGTTAGGGGTCAGGCGGCAGAAGCTAGGCGCTATGCGCCAGGCATTGTCCTTACTCCTCACCCCTAACCCCTTACAAAAAAAGGTCCGCGTAAGTCCAATAAGTCAGCGTAGTCTGCGTCTATTAAAGATCCTATTTTCAAATAAATCAGGTATATGAAAAAACTCGGTAAAAATCAAAAAGATTCTTCACCGAGTTTCTGTGTTTGTGATAGATCGTTAAAAATTTCGGGCCTTTATAAACGCTTCTCGTTTTAGTTTTATTGTAACCGGCTCTCCGGCCTGACTCACCCCAATCTCATTTCGCTTGATTCCAGAATCAGGCTGAATGGTAACCTGCGATAGGTTCCATTGAGATTGCAATTGTTTTATATTATTTCTTTTTAACCCTGCCATCTTCGAGACATCTCGGGGGTTCACAAATAGAACCACCTGATTCTGAAAGGCCTTTCGTTCTCTGAGTTGCTGCAAAACCATTGATGCCTGTTCCAAGAAAATGGATTGCTCCACCAGTTCTCCAAATGCTGGATGAAAAGGTCCTGTCACAATCACCCCTTCACTTCGAAGGTCCTCTCCTGGATGCAAGCCCATTCGAATAACAGGGATGTTGTTTTTTTCCAAACGCAAAAACATTTCGCGACATGTCATAACTGCATTTTCAAGAGAAAGAGGCTGATAAGCCCCTTTTTGATAAAGAGTTTCTAAAGCCGTACCAGCAATCACGAGCGTAGGATAGATACGAACCATGGCGGGGTTAATCTCGATGGTCGATTGCACTGTTGCTATATCAAGTTCAAAGTGATCTCCAGGCAATCCTATCATCAACTGAACACCCAGTTGAAAACCCCATTCCTTTACTAATTGCGAACTTTTAAAAACAACGTCAGCCGTATAACCTCTGGACGATGCTTTTAAAACTTCATCACACAATGATTGGACACCCAATTCAATAGTATTTACATGATTATTTTTTAATCGTTCAAGACCCTCTTCATCAATACTATCCGGGCGAGTCGAGAGACGAATTCCACTAATCTTCTTCGCCAAAATATAAGGTTCAACTGCCTTCAGATACGCTTCTTGCAAATCTGCATCAATGTCAGTAAAATTACCACCAAAAAACGCAACTTCTACTTCACTGTTCACAGGAATCGTTTGCAGATGATCTTCAATGATCTTCTGGACTTGATTTGGCTCGGGCACCTGGCTCGTTGCGATCTTTTTTTGATCACAGTATATACACTGGTACGGACATCCTAGATGGGAAATAAAAATCGGAATATTAAAGTGTTTCATCTAAATTATACCAGGCTTTCTTTATGAAGATATCCCTCTATGCCGGGATCTTTAAGTGCTTTTTCAGCAGCATTTTGTTCTGCTTCTTTCTTGCTCTTTCCTTCACCTGTCTGCAGTAGATCATCTTTAAAAAATACCCCCGCGACAAAATTTTTGGCATGGGCAGGACCGCTTTCATGAATGATTTCATAGCGAACGTTTTCACGACTATTAGCCTGAACGATTTCCTGCAATCGGGACTTATAATCCTGATATTCCCCCTGGGCCGTTTTCTTTATAGCCTCTTCCAGATGCTTGAGAATAAACAACCTTGCTGTTTCTATTCCCTGATCCAGGTAAATTGCCCCGATAATAGCTTCTACCGTATCTGCAAGAATTGATTTTCGAGTTCTTCCCCCCGACATGTCTTCGCCTTTTCCTAAAAGAATATACTTTCCAACCTGTATTTCCTGAGCGATTTCCACTAGTGCTTTTTCACACACAACCCTGGCTCTGATCTGTGTAAGATCCCCTTCTGCTTTTTCCGTATAATTCTGGTATAGATAATCAGCGACCACAAAATCTAATACAGCATCACCCAAAAATTCAAGTCTCTGGTTGTTAACATGACTGCTTTGTTCTTGCGAATAAGAGGGATGAATGAGCGCCAGACTCATTAACCCTTCATCGCCAAAGCAAAGCTCATTATCGGTTAAAAATGTTTCAACTGTTTTTTTTACTGTCATTTTTTCACCTGCTTAAGAAATTTATAAAGCGCTTTCACCAATAAACCCATGGTTGAAAATTCTTCAAGATCCTCTTCTGGAAACTCTACATCATAAACATCTTCCATTGCCATGATCATTTCAACAATATCAATAGAATCTGCCTCGATTGCTTCAAAGCTAGTTTCCATAGTAATCTCCTCCGGCTCCATATCCAACTGCTCTGCTAGTAATTTTCGGGCAAGAAGAAATAACTCTTCCATTCATCATGACCTCCTTCTGTTATTCAGTTAATTGAGAAAGAGACAGGGCCTCTTTTTGTAAGCTGACGATGTTCTTTTGAACACATTCCTCTGCAACTCGAATGCCATTATACACTGCTTCCCGTTTTGATGATCCATGACATACAATACTGATTCCCTCTACACCCAACAGTGGTGCACCACCGATCTTACTGTAATCCAACCGCTGGAACACTGCAGGAATATATCCGAGTTCCTTTCCACAAGCTTTCGCCAGAAAACTCCCCATTCCCTCCATACATTTTAATAAAATATTTCCCGTAAAACCGTCACAAACGATGACATCACTTTTCCCGGAAAAAATATCTCTTCCTTCTATGTTGCCTACAAAGTTTATGTTTGTATTCTGCTTCAACAGACCATAACTTTCTACTGCCAGGCTATTCCCTTTTGTTTCCTCTTCTCCATTGTTCAAAAGAGCCACTACCGGTGAACTTTTGTCCCATAATGTCGCGGCATACGCCGATCCCAGAACAGCAAATTGAAGCATTTGCCGTGGTTTACAATCAACATTAGCACCCACATCAATTAACAACGCATAGTCATCCTGCTCTGTGGGAATGGCTGTTACGATAGGCGGACGATCAATCTTGTCCATTCGTCCCAAAATAAATATGGCCGCGGCCATCTGGGCTCCGGTGCTCCCGCAAGAGATAACAGCATGCGCTGCCCCCTCTTTAACAAGGCGTGTAGCAACGACAATAGAAGCATCTTTTTTCTTTCGCAATGCGGTAGCAGGTGACTCATCCATATGAATTACCTGAGAAGCATGAATAATTTTAATTCTCTCGGGATCAAAGCGATAAGCTTCCAGCTCATTTTTAATAGTTGTTTCATCTCCAACAAGCAGAAACGTAGCATCCGTATCCTGTAAACGTTGAATAGCTCCCGCGATCAATTCTGCTGGTGCATAGTCGCCTCCCATTACATCCACTGCAATATTCATAAGCTTTTCCTCCACAGCACTGAAAAACAAAAAGTAAGTTCTTAGTCTGAAACAGACTGTCCCTTACTTTTTGATTTCGTCGCATTTTGTTTTACATAACATTTTTACCTTTATAGTAACCACAGTTTAAACATGCACGGTGAGGCAGTTTAAGTTCATGACACTGCGGACACTCTACCAGACCAGGAGCCGGTATTTTTCTCCATTCGGAATGGCGACTTCTCTTGTTTGCTTTTGACGTTTTATTTTTGGGAACACCCATCGATATAACCCCCTTCCCTATATTAAGTTCTTTAGTTTTTCCCATCTGGGGTCTATTTCACGCTCCTCGCAGGAGCAGTTCCCCGTATTTTTATCATTTCCACAAATCGGGCATAAACCCTTGCATTCCAGAGAGCACAATGGATTCATAGGAATAGACAAAAATATTTGCTCTTGAACACGCGCAGTAATATCCACTTCATCCCCGCTGAACACAATAAAGTCTTCTACATGATTACAATCCTGGCTGTAATCATCTTCTACCATTGAAATGTCCAATTCGCTAACAATAGGAAATGCAAATGCCTTGACACACCTGCCACACAACAGTTGTACGGTAGTTTTTAAATGACCTTTTCCACGATAAACCTTTCCCGTGTTTTCGATAATCAAGTCCAATTGTACCGGATCCAGAAAATCCTCAGCTAATTCTTTCCAATTGGAATCAAAATCATCAAATACAAAAGAAAAAGCTTCCCTTGCCTCTGGACGAGTCTTTAATCTTTTCAGGTTTACCTTCATTTTACAGCACCTCGTAAAAACACCAGATTAATTATAGTCTTACCTCAATATTATTGTCAATAATACACTGATCTATAATGACGAAAGATTCGATGTGGAAATAACAAAAGCGGGAGTATCCTCCCGCTTTTGAGGTTTAGCTTGTTATTCAGAAAGACTCAGAGTATCTCTTGCAATAACTAATTCTTCATTGGTCGGAATGACAAAGATTCTGACCGGTGAATCATCAGTAGCAATATCCACTTCTTTTCCTCTAACGTGGTTCTTTTCAAGATCCATCGTAATCCCCAGATAATCTAATTCTTCACAGATGCCTTCTCGGATATCCCAACCATTTTCACCAACACCTGCGGTGAAAACAATGCAATCGCACCCATTAAGCTTGGCGATATAATTGCCGATGTAACCTTTTATCTTATTCTTATAGACCTGAAGAGCAATTATTGCTCTTTCATTGCCATTACGAGCTGCTTCTTCAACATCGCGCAGATCATTAGAAACGCCAGACATCCCTAACATTCCAGCCTTTTTGTTGAAATAATTATTAGCCTCACCAGCATCCATGCCCAGTTTTTCCATTAAGAAAAATACAATGGCAGGATCCACATCTCCAGAACGTGTTCCCATGACCAGTCCTTCCAGAGGAGTAAAGCCCATGCTTGTATCAATAACCTTACCATCCTTTATCGCTGCCATACTTCCACCATTACCAAGATGTAGAGTAACAATCTTACAGTCTTCAAATGGTTTTCCAAGCATCTCAGCGGCCCGGTGTGAAACATAAAAATGTGATGTTCCATGGAAGCCATATCTTCTAACACGGAATTTATCATATACATCATAAGGAAGTGCATACATATAGTTTTCCGCTTTCATCGTCTGATGGAACGCCGTATCAAAAACTGCCACATGTGCAACATTAGGCATCAATGCCTCACATGCTTCAATCCCCATCAGATTGGGCGGATTATGTAGCGGAGCGATGTCAAAACAATCCCGAATAACTTTCTTTACCTTATCATCAATCACAACAGATTTGGCAAAAGACTCTCCGCCATGAACTACACGATGGCCAACAGCGCCGATGTCATCCATACTTTTAAGGACACCATATTCGGGGTCCACCAAGACTTCCAGGACAAGCTGCATACCAGCAGTATGATCAGGAAGATCTTTCTTAATAATGACCTCATCTTTACCAGTGGGTTTGTGTTCCAGCGTCGTCCCGGGAATTCCCACTCTATCAACCAGTCCCTTAGCGAGAACTGATTCGTCTGTCATATCAAACACCTGATACTTAATTGATGAACTACCAGCATTGACAACCAGTACCTTCATTACGTACCTACCTCCTTCATAATAAAACACCCTTATTAGGTGAACAAACGAGTCTGTTGGTTTATACTAAGCCTTCACTGCAATCATAGCAACGGTATTCACAATATCTTCAATACTGCATCCTCTGGATAAATCATTGACAGGTTTATCGATACCCTGGAGAATAGGACCAATCGCTTCAGCCTTAGCCAAACGCTGAACCAGTTTGTAGCCGATGTTTCCAGCCTGTAAATCAGGGAAGATCAACACATTACATTCCCCTGCAACAGGAGACCCGGGGGCTTTTGAGGAACCAACTTTGGGAACCATCGCTGCATCAGCCTGAAGTTCACCATCCACTTTCAATTCAGGGAATCTCTCTCTGGCCATCGCTGTTGCTTCTGCTACTTTATCAACAACTTCATGAGAAGCACTTCCCTTGGTGGAGAAAGACAACATTCCTACTTTAGGATCTTTAATCCCACATAGATCAATAGCGGTTTCAGCTGAAGTCTTTGCAAACTCCGCCATCTGGGCCGCGGTCGGAACAGGCGTAACCGCACAATCTGCAAACACAAAAGTACCCTTATCCCCAAACTCACAATTAGGAACAATCACGATAAAGGATCCTGAAACAGCAGAAATACCGGGTGCAGTTTTGATAATCTGCAGTGCAGGTCTCAAAACATTCCCAGTGGTATTCTCGGCACCTGCCACCTCCCCATCAGCATATCCCAACTTTACCATCATTGACGCAAAATAGAGCGGATCTTGCATCGTCTTTTTCGCTTTGTCCAGGTCAACACCCTTCTTTTTACGCATTTCGTAGAAAGCCTGAACAAAATCGTCAAAGTAGGCAGCTTTAATCGGATTAATGATTTGAGCCCCAGAAAGATCTGCTCCATATTTTCCTGCAAGAGTTTTTATTTCGCTCTCATCTCCCAGAAGAATAGGATTTGCAATCTTGTTGTCTACAATTCCTTTTATCGCCAGAAGCGTTCTCTCTTCTGTTCCTTCAGGAAGAACAATTGTCTTACTTCTACTGGCTGCCTTTTCTCTAATTTCTGCCAACAAACTCATTCTTCTACCTCCTTATTTTGTAAACCGTTTATAGGCGATTCCTCAAGTAAAATTTTATCATATTTTATTGTAAAAGTGGTAAATTTTCTCATTTGTGTATGTGGTACTATAATAACGTGGATACTATTTTAAAGGAGTTGTCGTCATGGCTATTTTGGGCATAATCGCTGAGTTTAACCCTTTGCATAACGGACATCTATTTCTATTGAATAAGGCACTGAATACCAGTTCTTTTTCAGGCACCGTGTGTGTAATGAGCGGTAATTTTCTACAACGCGGTGAACCTGCATTGTGTAATAAATGGGTTCGTACTCAAATGGCACTTGAGGCCGGAATTGATCTGGTTATTGAACTGCCTTTTTGTTATTCAGTTCGAAGCGCTCATTACTTTGCACGCGGAGCGCTTCAACTATTAGAAAGAACCGGCGTTGTAACGCATCTGGCATTTGGTTCAGAAAGCGGAAGCCTTGCACAATTGCAATCAATCGCAACAATTATCAGCAATGAAGACCCATCCTTTCAAAATATTCTACGGGAACATCTCAATCGCGGACTCAGTTTTCCGTCGGCCAGATCAATTGCACTTCAGCAATATACAAAAGAAAAAAGCCTAAATGTTGAGGAATTATTAAAGCAACCAAACAATATCCTGGCTCTTGAATATCTAAAAGTTCTTCAACAGGATTCCATACCAATAACCCCTCTGACTATTGCCAGACAGGGCACAGGTTATCACAGTACTGACCTTTCCTCGTTTCCAAGTGCCAGTGCGATCCGTTTTTCATTGTTGCATAATGAAAAGAAAGAAAGCATTGCCAATTCAATGCCTGCGAGAAGTATGACCCTACTAAAACAAGAGATATGCTCGGGACGGGCACCAATTAGTCTGGACTCGATGGAGCAATCGATGTTGTATAAGCTTCGCACATTACCCCTGAGACAACTTGAAAACATTTACGAAATTTCCGAAGGATTAGAAAACCGTATACAAAAGGCTGCAATTTCCTGTGGCAGCATTGACGAACTTACTCACAATATTAAATCAAAACGATACAGTCTGAGCCGAATTAATCGAACCCTTTTATATGTACTAATGGACCTTTACGCTGATACAGTACAACAATACGATCAGATTGGCCCACAGTATTTGCATATTCTAGGTTTTTCTTCACTGGGTCAGAAAATCCTTCAAGAAATTAAAACTAAATCGAAAATTGACATTTTAAGCCGCGGTCACGACGTAAAAGATCTTCATTTTAATGGTGATGCAAATGCCTCTTCCATGATTGACCTTGATATTAAAGCAACCAATATATACACTCTTCTGTACCCCAATCCCAGTATGAGACAAGGCAATCTTGATTTCACCCAATCACCAATAATGGTTTAATTTCCTCTACCCTGTTATAACTTAGTATATAAATAATTAAAAATGCCCTCTGGTATTATATCATTTTCAGAGTGAATGTTCATAATAATGAAATTTTTCCTCTGATTTCTTTGATTTTTTCTTGCGTTGCCTGCCGTCCCATTTCGATAGCCTCCTGTGAGCGGTCAAAATCACGAGAAGCCAGATGACCTACTGCAGGTTGGATTAGAATATCAACCTTAGGATAAATCAGATCAAACTGTTGCTTCTGCATAATATCAAGCGACGTCATAATGACATCAAGCGTATTATGGATGGAAACCTCCTTACCCGGACCAAACGTAACATCAACAGCAATGACAATATCTGCGCCCCTTTCTCTCGCTACTTCTACTGGCAAACGATCACAAACAGCTCCATCAACTAAGACCATCCCCTCTTTACGAATCGGCTTAAAAACCCCTGGAATAGATATACTGGCACGAATTGCATCAGCCACCCTTCCCTCCTCAATAACCACTCTCTGACCGCTAACTAAATCGGTAGCCACAGCAAGAAGAGGAACATCAAGCTGCTCAAAATCTCTATTTTTGCATAACAATTCCAAGAAACTCTTCACTCTTTTCCCAGCCAAAAAACCCATTCTGGGAACATTCACATCCATCAATAGGCGGCTATCCATGTTCCTCCACATTTTTTCCAGCATATATAAGTCCGCACCACAGGCATAGATACCTCCGATCATAGCGCCCATACTGCTTCCTACAATAAAATCAAAATCAATTCCCTCTTCTTTAAGTACCTGCAATACGCCAACATGGGCAATCCCTCTTGCACTTCCTGCACCCAGTACGATAGCCACTTTTCCCCTTGACATCTTTATTTCCTCCTATTCTATTTAAGCAAACGTCTGTATATATATTAATATATCCTATCGGTTTAATGATTTCCTTATATTGTAATTTATTGTACAAAATCCATATAACTAAAGATTGGAGTGCCTTTTTATTGAATACCTACTCCCACCGCTTTGTAATTTTTATAGTACTCTTTATTTGCGTTTTCATGGTTGTTAATCCACAGGAAACCGTAAATGCAGCAGCGGACGGGATCAAACTGTGGGCATTAATCGTTCTTCCCGCTTTGCTGCCCTTTTTTATTGTAGCAGAACTGCTTGTTTCCCTTCGCTTCGTTAACTTCCTGGGTATCCTCCTGGAACCCCTTATGCGTCCTATTTTTCGTCTTCCCGGGTGTAGTTCGCTGGTCATTGTTCTGGGGTTTACTTCAGGTTTTCCCATCGGTGCAGTCCTTACCCGGCGTCTATACGAAAAAAATATGCTAAATGATAATGAAGCGGAACGCTTGGTCTCCTTCACAAACAACTCCAGCCCGCTCTTCATAATTGGTGCTATTGGCATTGGCATGTTTTCGAATGCAACTGTTGGATATATTTTGGCAGCATCCCACTATCTTGCAAACCTATGCGTAGGGTTGTTATGGCGATGGCGATCCCCTCAAATAATCACCCCTGCTTGTACAAACACAACGCTGTTACACAACGCAGTGGCTTCATTATCAGAAGAACCACCAGAAGGTCTCGGACAGCTAATGGGAGACGCAATAAAAAACAGCCTGAATAATGTTCTGGCTGTTGGCGGTTTTATCATTCTCTTTTCTGTCCTAACCAAAATGTTCAGCATCTGTGGTTTCATGGATATCCTAGCCGTTTCATTGCAAAAGCTCTTCTTCTGTATTCCTATTTCCTACCCACTAGCCTATGGATTAAGCACCGGAATTTTCGAATTAACACTGGGAGCTAAAGCCATTGCATCTACCTTTTGCACTGATCTTGATACCCAAATAATTGCCGTAAGTGCCCTATTAGGGTGGAGCGGTTTATCAATTATCGCCCAGGTTATGAGCATCGTAGCGGGAATGCCCGTACGCTTTTCATTCTATCTCACTTCTCGATGTATTCAATTGCTATTATCCTGCGGCTTCAGTTTTTTGTTCATTAAAACCCTTTTCGCAGGCAGTCTTCCTATTTTCTCCGACTCATTAACAATGAACAAAATCCTGTATGCTGTGAATGCCTGGGAAATTTCTTTTTATTGTATGATTGTCGGTTTTGCATGCATTGCCTTCCTGCTTTTTGTTTCTATGCTGGTCAAACGTTAATACGCTTATTCCTTCAATCCTTGCCGGACTTCATCTTTGCCCTGCATGACTGCTTCGAGTCCCTTTTTGAGCACTAATTCCATATGAGTAAGAACACCGTCGGCATATTCATTGACATCTATACGCATCTGCTGTGCTTCCATGCTTCCCCTGGAAACAATTTCTTCCGCAACCGCCCTGGCATTACGCATAATTTCATTATCATCCACCATCTGGGCAGCTTTATCTCTTGATTGCTCAACATATTGGTCTGCCTCGGCACAGGCTTCATTATAAATTCGCTCTCTGTCTGATAAGACAAGGCGAGCTGTTTCAAGTTCTTCCGGAAGAATCGCCCGAATACGATCCAGTCGATCAAGAAAGCGATTCGTTTCCACCAGTGATTTACCACTTGAAAAAGGAACTTTCTTGCTATCCTTTATCAAAAATTCAAGTTCATCAAGTATCCGAAATATCTCCATCATTTCTCTTGGACCCCCTCATACAAACGATAATAATGCAAAGTCGACTCTCCATAGTCCTTTGTTTTAATTCTCTCAATGGTTGTTAATGCCTCTGGCATCTCTTTTTTCCTGCGTGCTCGAATAATTAACATTCCATCATCAGATAATAGATCAACCTGATCAATCGCCTTCATGAATTCTATAAAAATTGCTTCATTGGTAAACGGTGGATCCACATAAATATAATCAAAGCGCTCACCTTTTCGGTGAAGATCCTGAATCGCTCTAAACACATCCAAGCAGTAAACTTGATAGTCAGAATCAAAATGGCAGTTATGCAAATTGTCTTGAATAATTTTAACCACTTTGCTGCTTTTTTCCACAAATACGACTCTACTCGCCCCACGGCTCAAAGCTTCAATTCCTACACTGCCGCTTCCAGCAAACAAATCCAAAAATCCAGCATCCTGGATATCATACGATAATACATTAAATAAGGCTTCCTTAATTCGATCCGTAATTGGACGTGTATCCATCCCGGTTGGCGCCAAAAGCTTTTTCCCTTTTGCAGAACCTGTAATTACTCTCAAAACAATTCCCCTTTTCAAATTCGATAATATCTGTCAATAACCTTTTTTTAGTTTTATTAATTTTGATTCCCCTGCGAAAACCCCTAAAGTTTCTTAGATTAGCAGGATAAATAGCCATGAATGTCGAAGTAATATAGAGATAAACACAGCTATTTAACTGTAAATCAAAATATAGGCGGTTTTTAAAA
>JAYEHK010000040.1:0-5238 GCA_034659475.1 Bacillota bacterium
AGCCTCCTAACTTATTCGCAATAAATAATGGAAACCAAATATATTTTCTGAATAAGTTAAGTGCTTAGCAACTTTTTTGCTTATGGCTTTGGATTCCAATAGGTTTTTGGATGAGTCAAGGAACCGTCCCCTGACTCACCATAATTCAAAAAAATCCGTTAAATCCGTGTAATCCGTGTCTATTTCATTCCCCTCTTGTTACGCATCATCTGTCATGTGCGCAAGTTAGCGCTGTTGCTAAACTTATTTTCTCAGATAGATGTACCAGTAAACGCCACCGACAAACAGGGCGCCGCCTACGATATTTCCAAGGGTAACCGGTAGCAGGTTGGCGGATGCAAAGTTTCCATAGCTAAAGAAGCCACACACTGCATCAGGTGCCATGCCGAATTTATCGGCAACGACAGCCGGAACCTTGTTCGCAACTGTAATACCCATCGGGACAAAGAACATATTTGCAACGCAATGCTCAAACCCACTGGATACGAAAGCCATGATCGGGAAGAAGATACCGAATATTTTACCAATCACATCTTTAGATGAAAACGCCAGCCAAACAGCCAGACAGACCAGCCAGTTACAGCAGATGCCACGGAAAAATGCCGCCGACCAGGTAAGGGACATTTTCCCTTTTGCGATGGCGACCGCTTTCGCGCCCATGGCACTTAAACCTACTGTTCCTGTGGTTGGATCTACGCTCATCCAGTATAACCCGAAAAAGATAATGTAAACGAGCAACAATGATCCAACGAAGTTGGAAATATATACAACAACCCAGTTATACAGAAGACCTCCCCAACTCGCCTGTCCATTACAGGCAGCAGCAAAACAAGCCATATTATTACCGGTAAACAATTCAGCGCCAGCAATAACAACCAGCATCAAACCTACGGAGAACACAGCCCCAAACAAGAATATATTACCGGATGATCCGGCGTCCGTCGCTGCTCCTATTTTGGTTGCCAGATTGGCCCCAAACCCAATGTAAACACCAGCCAGTATTCCCAGAAGGAACATCTTGGCAAATGGCAGCTCTGTTTTCGCTTTACCAGCATTACAAGCTGCAACCGTAACTTCTGCAGGAGTCAAAAAACCCATCTTATCCTTCACTCTCCTTTACTTTTGCTAAACACTCCCAGGAGTAAACGCTACCGTCAGGTTTCCCTTCCCTCCCTTCAAAAAAATACAGGAACTAGAAGCAAAAACTATCCCCTACCCCACTTAAACCTTGCTGCGATAAGGAAACAGCATAATACTTAAGAACTAAAAACATAGGGTCTTTTTAATAATTACACAGGTGTTGTGAATTTATTACCATCTTGCTAAAATAATTATATTATTACTTTTTATTACATTTTTGTTCTATGTCGGGATAATTCTCCATAAAATACAAAATACCTGCGGGGCAATGCAAATATAATAATTAGTAATACACATAATAACTTTTAATTTTTGGAGGTGTTATCATGAATCATCATCCGCCCCTTAAACAATTAGTGAACAATATTCAAAAGGAACTTCAGGATAGGGAAAAGATATGAATTTACTTGTAGCACAGTCAGATCTCGGCGATCTCGCCAAAACCTTATATCGCCTCGGTCAATGACTGATTCCAAGAAATGATTTTTTAAAATATATCTCCATGTAAAGCTTTAGCAAAACTTTAACGAACCCTATTTAAGGCGCAAAAAAAAAGACTCTCCTGATAGAGAGCCTTTTTGGGCACAATTTTATTTTACTTAGTAAGAAAATAGGAACGGAAAACGCAGATTTACGCTGATGTTCGCTGTTCTTTTTTTAATATTTTAAACAGCGTTAATCTGCGGTAATCAGCGTGTATCAGCGTTAAAATCGTTCCCTTCCCCGGTTACACGATAAGTTTCATCGGTGGTTGCTGTGTGCTCATTGAGTATGTCAAACAGAAATGGCGGGTTCCAGTAGCAAGGCCTGCATCAAATCGTTTTCGCTCACGAACATTTCTTCCTTTTCAAGCACTTCCATAATCGTAAGTAAAATCAATGCACCGCTGGGGATAATATCAGCACGTTCAGGCTGAAGCCCCGGAAGTCTTTTTCTAATGGAAAGAGGAGTCTTATCAAGTAAATGGTAAAGATCCTCTATCTCCGTCTTATGCAATCTGGAACCATGTACTTTTTGAGGATCATAGATCTCGAGCCCTAATTTTACTGCGACCAGTGTAGTGGCCGTGCCGCCCACACCTACAACCGGGAAAGACGAAAAAAATTCCTTACGTTGAGCAATAGGGGTTAATCGATCTCTGATTTCTTCCCTCCCCCAACCTTGTTCTGTACCTTTGACGGCACCCAAAGGAAGCGATAACACAAATTTTCCTTTCTGTGCAATAAATTCTGTACTACCGCCCCCAATATCCACTACCAATGGATCTCTCTCCAGTTCTAGACTTCCCGTTACCCCCAGATAGCTTAAACGGGCCTCTTCTTCGCCTTCAATTATGTGTACTTTAAGATGGGTTCTATCCTCCATCATGGTAATAAAAGAATCCCTATTATCTGCTTCGCGCACCGCTGAAGTAGCCACTGCCTGATACTGCTGAACACCATATTGCTGCATTGTATGGTCAAAATCGACCATACAATCGATGGTTCTTTCCATAGCAACCGCATTCAGTTTTCCGCTTTGACTGATCCCTTCTCCAATTCGAGTCGTTTTTAATGCTCGATGAAGAACATGGATTTCATCACTAATTACCTCTGCAATCAAAAGACGACAGGAATTAGTACCTATATCAATCGCTGCTTTACGCATTTGAAGCCTCCTTTATGAAAGGTTAGTAAGAAAACAGGAACCGAAAACGCTGATGTTCGCTGATTACCGCTGATTTACGCTGTTCTTTTTATTAATATTTTAAACAGCGTGTATCAGCGGTAATCTGCGTTAAAATCGTTCCCTCTGCGCTACACCTCTTCTATTTTCATGGGTGGTTGTGGCTAGCGGCCATGGGTGGTTAGAAAAAAAAGCACTTCTAGATAAGAAGTGCTTTTTTCTATTCTGGTCGACTGCTTTTGCCGCGTTTTCTGGTTTCTGCTTTATTCTTAAGGGGTTGCATTCTTTCGTCGCTTTCTTTCAAGAACTTGGCAATTTTATCATCCAGACTGACCGGAGCTTCATTTCTTTTTGGTCCTGCATTCCTTGAATCTCTAAAATTCGGATTACTTCGTACCGGAGGCCTCCCTACCGGCCGCTCCATCCTGGGTTTTGGTTTGGGCGGTGCTGCTTGTTTAATCGATAGCCCAATCTTTTTCCCCGCAATGTTCAGCACTTTAACTGTTACACTGTCACCTTCCTTGATAAAGTCTTTAACATCCTTTACATAGGTATCAGCGATTTCCGAGATATGAACCAGCCCTACCAGTCCACCAGGGAGTTCAATAAAAGCACCAAAATTCGTAATTCCTTGAACTTTCCCTTCAACAATTTCACCAGGCTCAATATTTGTCTGTTCTGTTGGCATAAAGGTTAAGATCCCCCTCAAATTATACTATTTCTATTTTATATGGTGCAGGTGTACTAGTCAACCACTTCACATCACTTCTGTGGAATAACTTGCATAATAACACGTTCTCCTTCTTTCACCATTCCCAGTTGTTCACGAGCAATCCTTTCAATGGCCTCCGGGGAATCAAGCTTGTCCAACTGCATTTGTTTCTCTCTGTTTATCTGCTCTAAACAGGCTTTCTCCTTTTCCAATTCGTTCTTACGCTGGGATAATTCCCAGATGGTCTTGCTTCTGGGTACGATGGCAACAACCAGAATGATACACAGGATTCCGGTTATAAACAACCGAAAAATATTACTCTTCCGCAAGATCTTCATCCTCCCCGCCCAATATTCCCAGACTGTCACCAGGGAGCACAATAACGACCTCATATCCCTTGGCACGGGCACGATTAAATAAAGTCGCCACTGTAGAGGCACTGATCTTAAGATTACGGGTAATTTCCTCGGTTGTTTTACCCATCTCCTTTAACACCACTACCTGTCGTTCTCTAAAACTAAGTTTTTCAGCTCCCCTGATTTCTATATGCATATTCACAACTCTTTATCCACATATTATCCACAAATTGTGGACAAAATTTCCTTTAAGCATTCTTCAAGGACATCTCAAATTCCTGCTTACCTACAAAATTTGTTTTAGGCATCAAGATCAGATGGAGGAGGCGGTTCTGGGGGAGGCCTGTGGATAAGTTTACTCCCCCCCTGTTTTATTTTTCGCAAAGCAAAAATGGTCACTCTGTATCCCTTTTGCAACAACCAAACTGTGGAAAAAGCCACCTTTTGCAGCATTTGACTCGTATAACTACTACCCCATCTGAAGTACGTAATTACCCCTAAAACCAGCGCTATAAAGACATAAATTCGGACTTCCCCCTGATTTATCAACAGGATTCCCACAGATATTACACACACCATGGCGATCCACCAAAAGAAATCGAGAAAATACAACGAAATTCTTCGCAGCTTGAGATTGCGAAGAAACAACTGATAAAAATGAAACATACATCCAGCTAATATGCCTAGCAAGAATGTAAGCAGAAAGGATTCTACCTGGAACAGCAGTCCCTCCAATCAAATCCCCCCTATTTAAACAATCTGTTTAGTATATTTTTCCCTTTTGCTTTAATGTCTGCTCCCTGTGGTTTATACCCAACCAGATTTACACTGCCTTCCACAGCGACCTGTCCGTCGTCCAAACTTAGCCTGGTGATGTGAAGATCTTCACCCTGAATGGATAGAAAGCCCATATTGGTTTCCAACATTATTTCTTCTTCATCAAAGGTAAGCACATTCTTCACACCGGTTAATTCCATTTTTTCTCGGTTAGACATAGATACCAAATGTTCCGCCATAACTCTGCCTCCTTTTAAACTATGGGTTTATACCCCTAATTATTCTCCATCCCCTCTGCGGGCATATTATTGTTCTATTATATTTATGCAGACAGACCAGTGTTTTATGACAAAATGTTTTTTCCGTGCCAAATGCTACAAACATCTGTGTCGCAATAGACAGATTATGCGACGTAAAGTTGGTCAGTTGGTTAGTTGGTTAGTTGGTTAGTTGGTTAGTTGGTTAGTTGGTCAGTTGGTTAGTTGGTTAGTTGGAAAACTGAATAGGGTGTAGAATGGGACAAGCGGTGTCTGACCCCAACAATATTGGAACTCTGCGTATCTAGATAATTGGGTGGTAACGCTGCAT
>JAYEHK010000041.1:0-5206 GCA_034659475.1 Bacillota bacterium
GTGTAGTGCCTGTCGATATAACTAATTGGAAAAAGAACATTTTTTTTAAAGCGACAAAGTAAGGTTAGGTATCCGCCCCCAAATCCGTTATAACCAGTAACAATCCAATAAGGTTTTCAGGTGACATAGCAATCGTCTGCCTCAATCTCGCTAATGTAGGTACAATCATTAGGTTCTCCTTAAGTGCAAAATAGTTTTTGGAAGGGCTTGCCTACCATACCTGGTGGCCATTGCAGTTTAAATACTATGGTTTCATTTTAATCAGTGACCGTCCCGCTTTCCCCCGGCCCAAATCATCAAAAGCCTCGTTAATGTTTTCAAGTTGATACTCATTAGTTATCAATTTTGATAGCTTCATCTTACCGGACATATACCATTTAATGTACTTACTTATATCTTCATCCGGATTAGTTTCCCCTCCCCATGTGCCGATGATCTGCTTGCCTTTAATCAAATCAAATGGATCAAATGAAATCTTCTCTCCTTGCGACAAATTGCCGGCCAGTACGCACCGTCCACCATTATCACGCACAGCCCGGAACGCCTTCTCCATAGTTCCACACAGTCCGGCGGCTTCGATGGCATAGTCTACACCTCGTCCATCTGTTATTTTTAAAATGGCTGCCAGCGGATCTTCCTTGCCAGCGTTGATCAAGTGTGTTGCACCGACATCACGAGCAAGCTTAAGCTTGCAATCAAATATATCAACCGCAATAATAATCGTATCGTTCATCAGGCTGCTAGCCAGCACTGCGCTAAGACCAATACCACCAACGCCAAATATGGCAAAGCTGTTTCCAGACTGTGCCTTGAGAGTGTTTAAAACAATTCCTGCACCTGTGGGAATGGCGCATCCCAAAAGAGCAGCCTCACGCAACGGCATTTCCGGAGGTATCTTTACCAAGCGATTTTCAGAAACAACCGCTTTGGTCATAAACGTGGAGATAGCACCCGAGTTAACAGTTGAGCCGTCGGCCTTTTTATACAAAGTGAATGGCATATCAGCACCTTCGCCTTTAATCCAGGTGAGTACAACGTGATCACCGAGTTTCACCTTTGAAACACTATCCCCAATTTCCTCAACAATTCCTGAACCTTCATGACCCAGTGTGTGGGGAAGATAATTATCTTTTCCCTTCAATCCTTGGATTTCGTTTAATTGTGAACGGCATATGCCACTATATGCAATTTTGACTAAGACCTGGCCAGATTGGAGCTCGGGTATAGTAAGTTCTTCAATCTGTAACGGTTTCTTTGTTTCATACAAGACTGCTGCTTTAGTTTTCATATAATGTCCTTTATCTTTGCCTGCTGATGAAAACGTTCAATTGTTTCCCGCATAACCGCTGGCATTTGTAAATTAAAAATTTCCTTAAAATAAAAAATCCCAGCAGATTGCCCTTCCAGCAATTTGTGTTCAGACCATACAGAAGCAACATCAGAGAAGTAAAACCATGTGCGTATAACTTCGTCCTCGAAAGCAGCAAAATAGTCGGTAAACCATAAGTAATGAAACCCTGCCGGCTGAATTGAGAGTTCTTCCTGGATTTCTCGTGATGTTGCCTCCGGTGGAGTTTCACCCATCCGCTTCATTCCGCCAAAGAGGGCCCACTGCCCCGGAGCTGCAATAGTTGGTTTGTTGTCCCGTAGTTGTAGGACATATTTATCACCCAAAAGCAAAATGGCATGTGAAGTTTGAATATTAGGGACACGAGACGCACCACTAATAAACCTGCCCGGGAATGATCTCTTGCTCATGTTCTTCTAATTCAATGGCCGCATGGGGAAATAAAAGTCCCCACGATTTTGTTAATTAGATTTTCAGAGGTCAAACCGACGTGTCTGCAATGGTCCTCATAGCTTCCATATGTTGTGACAAACTCATCAGGGATGGAAAGTGAAATAAACTCAAGTCCACCAACGCCGTGTGCAAGCCTGAGTACATCGTCACCCAAGCCTCCGCTCCGCATATGTTCTTCAATAACACATACACGTTTGGTTTTACGCAGGCTTTCGAGCAAGAGTTCAGCATCTATCGGTCTGATAGTGTGCAGATAAATAATTTCCGGGTCCCAGCTCACTGAAACAAGATCTTCAACAGCATCTAATGCTGTCTTCAAATGTGGCCCTGTTGCAACGATAGTTAAGTTTGAGCCCTCCCGCACAGTTATGCCCTTGCCGAAACAAATCTTGTCCGTCCCGGACTTCTGCCCATGTTGAGTTCCAGGCAAGCGAAATACTGTCAGGTATTCGTTTTTGTACGTTTCTCTGAAAAGTACATCAAATTCCTCGGCACTGGCCGGATATACGATTTGAGCCCCTGGCAATGTTTTCAAAAGGGCAAAATCGCCATAACAATGATGTGTGCATCCAAGATTGGAATAGTCAAAAACCGACCCTACTGTTATAATATTCCCAGAAATCTTTTGATAACAAAAATCGAGTTTTATCTGCTCAAAGCCACGTTCGATTAGAAATGGCGCAATTGTATGAACAACAGTATGAAATCCGATTTTGGACATGCCTGCCGCCATGCTTAAAATAGTCGGCTCGCAAATACCAACATTGTAATAACGTCCCGGGCATGCTTGCGCAAATGGCTGCAAAATGAAATGACTTATATCACCGACGAGAACGGCCAAGTTAGGATCTTCCTTGCCTACATCAAGCATTGTGTCAGAAAATTGTTGTCGTATAGATTTACTACTCATGACAATGCCTCCATAATTGTTTTGTATTCTTCATCATTAGGAATTCTGTGGTGCCACGGGCCATGACCTTCGATCAGCGGCACTCCTTTACCTTTAACTGTTTTGCAGATTATAATGGTTGGAGATCCATTTAAACATAATTCTGCACCACTCAAGACCTCTTTCAAACCTTCTTCCGAATGACCATCCGCTACAACAGCGTTCCAACCAAATGCCTGCCACTTAGCCAACAAATCATCCCTTGGCATTAATTGAACCGCAGAACTATTCCTGTCAACCAGCACACAAAGATTCCCTAGTTGTTGATTATTGGCCACGTTGGCGGCTTCCCAAATTGTTCCCTCATGACATTCGCCATCACCGACAAGAACATACACCTTATTTTGCATTTTTCTTATCTTTAATCCTAATGCTATACCGACTGCAAAAGGAAGCCCGTGTCCAAGAGAGCCTGTTGAAGCTTCCACACCGGGAACTTTAGTATGGTCGGGGTGTTCACCTAGAATGCCGTTCGGCTTACAAAAAAGGTTAATATCTTCTGGCGTCAAAAATCCATATCTCTCTAAAACGACATATAGGGCCAGACAGCCATGCCCTTTGCTCAGGATAAAATAGTCTCGTTCGTCCTTGTTGGGCCTCATAGTATCATATTTGAGATAATCCCTATATAAAATTTCAATTATATCAACAATCGAAAAAGCACTCGGAATGTGTCCGTCACGGCCAGTTATTACCATGTTAACGATTTTTTTTCGCAAATCTTTGTTTAACACTTCTCTACTCCTTATCCTTAAATTGGTGAAAAAATTAATTAGAGCTTAGCATATTGTCCTAATTTGGGGGAACACAGTGGCCTCCTCGTTCACCAAGGCATTTCTTTCTTGCAGCTAACAAAAAGTGTTCCTTCTCGATAGCTTGTTGGCATATCTTCAACTTTTTTAACCTCTTTCCAATTAATCTTCTGGGCAAAAAGTCTGAGTTCCATACCCCTAAAATGTTTATATATCGCCTGAGCATTATTTGTGTTTTCGATTTCTATGAGAGCATCGGTATTTGTCCAGTCATCCGTCTTAGTACATAATAGAACCTCTTTTTCATGCCCTTCGACATCCATTTTGACCAAATCAACATCCTTGAGCAGCGACCTTATTTCAACGACTTCCACGAAAAACTTTTCAAGTTCGCCGTAAGGATTAGCCTTTGAACCTGCCAAGTGACTTCCGGTCGTGTTACCCAGAACACGCACGAACTCCATTTCTCCCGATTTACTCGAAACTGCTTTGTTGAATTTATTAATATCTGTTATATTATTTAAGTTGAAGTTTTTTTCCAGAACATTAAAGTGTGTAGGGTCTGGTTCATAGCAGGATACTTCATATCCACATTTTTTAATCAGTATAGAGTGCAAGCCAAGGTTGGCTCCTATATCAAGAACCTTCTTATATCTGTTGCGATTCTTCCAGTAAAAACTGAAAATAATTAGTTCGTCCAGATCAAACAGATTAAGAGAGTCAACTGTCCCCATTTTGTGGTAGGGGAATATCAGTTCACCGAATGGTTGTATGTGGATCTTGTCAGTTCCTGTGTTTGGGTAAAGGACTTCCACTTCCCTCCTTGCGATGTCCTTTAACAGGCGATAAAGGTCACATCCTGATGCATGATGCTCTTTTACAGAGGGCAGTGTAGTCAGAAGTTGATTTAGAATGCTTGATTGATTCATGGTTTAATGCTCACTTTCTTGTTAGAATGTTATTCCCACTTCGTCTGAGTTTGTACATATTAGAATCTTCGATGAGTTTCAATGCTAAAGCATCAGAGCCCCAGAGGTCAAAAACAGTGCTAAAATTACGCCCACTAATAATTTCCTTTGGAGAATCAATGATCCAGTCGCAGCAGTCAAGGACATCTTCCATTGGAGTACATTTCTTACTTACAAGCATATTCCTGGTTTTATCGTAGTTGTCTCCGGCTTTCGATCCTGCACTGAGTGTCGACTTATGTATCTTGGTCTTGACCCATCCGGGACCGACAATAGCGAATCTGGTATCAGTAATCTCTGCATCCAACAACTCAGTCATTTTTATTAATCCGATTTTTGATATTGTATAGGCAGAGTAGTTTATCGTTGCATTATTAGTTCCACCCCCTGCAAAAAATAAGACAATAGGCCCCAAACTGTTGGTCATATTACGAATAGGCAACAATTCGTGAACTATTCGCAACTGACTGCTAAAATTAACTTTTATAGATTTTTCCCATTCCTCAAAATTACAATCCGAAAAGAGATTAATCGGTTCCTGTGTGCCGGGACATAAAATAAGCACATCCCACTGCGAGCAAAGTCTTCGCAATTCATCACAAGCCTGACTCAACGAATCAGTTTGCCCCAAATCACAGTATACAAGCTTAGCTCCCATATCTCCGAGTTTATTTACGCCCTGAGATTTTGTTCGATAAGTTCCCAATACATCCCATCCTTTAATCAACCACCTATG
>JAYEHK010000042.1:0-1782 GCA_034659475.1 Bacillota bacterium
GGCGGGGGCTGGAAACGGGAAGATGACCCGCTTGAGGGGGACACTCACCTGAAAGGGGAGAAATAGCATGGCCTCACAAGGTCTGACACTTTACCGCGCCTGCCTTCGACCCTACTTTTTGCTTCCACCACTATTTTTTGTTGCAATGACAAAAAAAGAAGCATAATGAAATGGCGCGAAAAGCTAGAGTACAGAGTGAAAGTGGCATTTACCGTGTTGTTTTAAGAGGAATTAAGCGACAGATTATTTTCTATGATGAGGATGATTATCATCGGTTCCTGGAAACCCTGTCACAGAAGAAATCAGAAGAGCAATTTGAGGTATATGGTTATTGCTTAATGAGCAACCATGTTCATCTATTGATAAGAGAAAAGAGCGACAAGATTTCGTGAAATATGAGCAGGATCGGGTCCAGCTACGCATGGTGGTATAATCAAAAATACGATAGAAGCGGCCACGTATTCCAGGGACGATATGGAAGTGAATGCGTGGAAGATGACGCGTACCTGTTGACAGTGGTTAGATATATCCACAACAATCCGGTTAAAGCAAAAATGGTAAGTGCAGTTGAAGACTACCGCTGGAGTAGTATTCATGACTATTATAGCAGCAGGGAGAATCCTTCCAGATTGACTGCACCAGAATTTATTCTAGGAATGATTCATGAAAAGAGAGAGGAAGCCATTAAAGGATTTAGAGAGTTTATGCAGGTGGAGAACGAGGACCAGTGTCTGGAAGATCAAATCAAGTTGCATAAAACTGATGGCGAAGTTAAAGATGAGATAGAAGCCATGATGAATGGTGAGCCCATAGGAAAACTATTGGAATTGGAAAAAACAAAACGGCAGGAAATACTGCGAAAAATCAAAAAGAGTGAAGGTGTAACACAACGTCAAATCGCTCGCGTAACAGGAATCAGCCAGAACATCATATTTAAAGCATGATAAAAGGAAGCAAAAAGAATGTCCCTCTTGCTTCCGAAATATCTAAAACAACCATTTTGATTTCAGGGTTAGTGGTAGAATCGGAATAGAACAGGGAATGTTGCGTATAATGGGAATATGTTACAATATCATTAAGACAATTACGATTGTCGTGGGTGCTGCTGCCCAATATCGGTCAAGGTCAAGAATGGAGGCAGGTTTGTGAAAAAACATAATTTTACTGTCTTAATTGAAAAAGATGAGGATGGAATGTTGGTTGCTTCTGTACCCGTTTTAAAGGGATGCCATAGTCAGGCAAAGACGATGGATGAATTGTTGACAAGAATCAAAGAAGCGATAGAGCTCTGTCTGGAGGTTGGACAGGAAGAAGTATATATTAATCAATTTGTTGGTGTTCAACAAGTTGAGGTGCAGATATGAGTAAGCTTACCATTATCAGTGATAAAGAAATGGTTAAGATACTTATGTTATTGGGCTTTGTTCTAATTCGACAAAAGGGAAGTCATATATTCTTTGCTCATCCAGACGGAAGAGTTACGGTGGTCCCCTGCCATAATGAAGATCTGGGCAGAGGACTTATAAGAAAAATACTTAAGGATGTTGATATTTCTATTCCTGAATATGAACGACTAAGAGAAAAGGTATAATCAAACGACCGTTTTTCTCTAAACTTAATTAGCTGTGGAGCGGTAAAATTACGAGTTATTACATTGCTTGTGTGTTTACCGTTTTTTTATGGTTAAAATGAGGTCTGGCAGACCATAGAAAACAGCTGGACAAAAGGAGAATAAACCATGGTGTGTATGAACGAAACTTTTTTAAGTTGTTTGTCTGAAGA
>JAYEHK010000042.1:1882-5099 GCA_034659475.1 Bacillota bacterium
AAAAGTTCGTTGGTTCCTGTTCAGGGACTAATGGCAGCAGTAGAAGTAATAACTGAATTACCTATTAGGCCATTAAGGATAAGTTAACATTAATATGTCTTTAGCTTTTATGACCCACCTTCTCAAAGGCCGGCAGTCCGCTCTGAATGTCTACTTCCACCTTCACGGGAACCGCGTCAATTCCGGTAAGAACTAATGTATTGGTAATGGCAAGCATGGTATTTCCTGCTTTCTTCTCTTTAGGGTAAGATTTCTATTTGATTTTGTGAAATCCTGCATTTTTAAACAAAAATAGTTAGAAGCGGTCTGCTGTTTTTATAGTAACAGTCCTTGTTTAACCCATGAACCCGATGCTTTAGACACAGAAACTACTTGGTTGAATACAATGCCATGTCCAATGCTTTTGAAAATGCCACTAAGGTGGAGGCTGACATAATCGAAAATGGCGATCAAAAAAGGAAGTGGCTTAAACCGGGGTAATACCATGTAATTTAATACTGAATAAAGATGCTGTAATGGGCGTTAAAAAGCTATTTGCACCAGTTGCTGTCTGGAAGGGTATAGAAAGGAGCTGGGACAAAGGGACTATAAATCACGGAATAGCAACCATATTGTAATTCCAGAACGGTGGAGAAAACTAACACGTCAGATGGAAAGGGTTTAATTTTGAAAGCGAAAATATTAAAAACACAAAGGAGGTAAACTCAGTAGCAAACCTATGACGCTCATATTAATGGATTACAACACGCTAGTTGGGCTACAGCCTGCTTTTAGCTTAACTGGCACCTGGGGAAATAATTAATATGACATTACGTTGTCATGTTTTTGGGGTAAAATAATTATGGGTGATGGATTGTGCAGATTAATAGACTTTTCGAAATCGTATATATTTTACTTGATAAAAAGATGGTAACCGCCAGAGAATTATCTGAGCATTTGGAAGTTTCACAGCGGACTATTTATCGTGATATCGATACACTTTCAGCTGCAGGAATACCGATTTACACAAATAAGGGTAAAGGTGGCGGTATCAGTCTGAGCTTTGAATTAAGGGAGGTTTGTAATGGATAAAGTAGATTACAAAAAGGATTTTAAAGACTTATATCTGCCCAAGAAAACCCCGGTTATCGTTACTGTGCCCGCTATAGATTTTATTATGATAGAAGGTACAGGCGATCCCAATAACGAAGAATTTGCTCTTGCCATTGCCGCGCTTTACAGTTTGAGTTATGCGGTGAAGATGTCCTATAAAAGTGATCATGTTCCAAATGGTTATTACGATTACACTGTATTTCCACTGGAAGGTGAATGGGATTTAGTCGACAAGACCTTGCTTGCTACGGATAAAAATAACTATAAATACAAGATCATGATTCGTCAGCCAGATTTTTTGACTGCTGATTTATTTGAACAATTTATCTCTGAAACAAAAAAGAAAAAGCCGAATATTTATCTTGATAAAGTAGAGTATGGCACAGTGTCGGAGGGCTTATGCTGCCAAATGCTTCATTTGGGAAGCTATGACAGCGAACCAGCAAGCTTCGCAATCATGGATCAGTTTTGCAAGGAGAATGGGTATCGGAGAAGCTCACCTAAACATCGGGAAATATATCTTTCAGACTCTCGCAAGACCGAACAGAAAAAGCTAAAAACAGTATTGCGGGTTCAGGTTCAGTAATGCAAAGGAAAGTTCCAACTGGCAGATCAGAGGTATTACCTGCAAGACATTCGTAAATCCGGAAGAGGAAGAGTATAAACAGAAGTAACAATGGAGGGCGTAAATGGATAACGATATCGGCGAAATCAATAAAACCCGGGTGGCATAAATGCTTATGTCACCCGGTTAACTGCTTATTATGGTCTTAACATCTATTGAAAACAGGGTTTCAGGATGCTTCTGATGGTATCATCGGGAAGCGGATAGACCAATGCAGAGGGATCGAGTTTGACTGCCCAGAACATCATTTCCATTCCCTGTTCATCCAGTTCGACATCGAAGTGCGGTTTAAAATGACCTCATTTCTATTTGTTTAACCCGATGAAGTTGTAAACAAAACTATCATTGGCAACAGGCGTTAGATCCTGACCGATATGTTTGACTTCACTGTAGGCCATCAGGGCATGGTGAAATTTTTGGCTGGGGTATGTCAGCGGAAAGTTTTTTTGACAACGGTGATCATCTAAGTTAATTTTGATTTAGGCTGTAAAGCATGACGAAAAAGTCACCATTATTTTCCTGGGGGTTTGGCAATTAAATGGAAACAAAGGATGAAATAGTTTATTATAGATTGCAGAAGCATAGAAGGTGAGGTGCTGCTTAAATGATTGAGGAAATCCGCAAAAATCACTTGGTAATAGAGCAAAAGAAAAAGCAAAATATAGAAGTTAGGAGAAATACAGCATTAAAAGCAGCTGAAGATATCGCAAAGATGTTAAAGGAGAAATATTGCGTATTAAGCGTAGTTCTGTATGGTTCTTTGGTGGGTGGTAAGTTTGATTCTTATTCAGATATTGACCTTTATGTTGAGGGCCTTGGCGAAGATTATTTTACAGCACTCCATGAAGCGCAGATGATCGCAGGTGATATTGAAGTGAGTATCGCTTGTAGCACCGATGTTTTGGAGAGTTTACGTGAAAACATACAACAGAACGGGGTGAAGCTTGGATGAATAAAAGTGAGTACAGTTATGGGGAGAATAACTGGGGCCAAAAATAGAACTCCTAATAACACCAGACCTTCTTTTTAAGCGATATTAAAGGGATCAAGCCTGACGTAAAAATATTTCAGGCCTGATCTCTTTTGATATACGAAAGATTATTATTGATACTATGATTCCACTGCAAAAACCCCCAATATTTATACATTCAAACTCACCTATATTACTTTCCGCAGTGGAATCATACTTGCAATTTAATGATAGATAGAGAAGTTGGAATGGGCGCTAGAAAGCAATTTACACTAGTTGGGGAACCCTTAATATAATTTGGTGTTTTTATAACCCACCTTCTCAAACCCCGGCAGCCCGTTTTGTATGTCTACTTCCACTTTTACAGAGACGGCTTCTATGCCGGTAAGAACTAATGTATTGGTAATGCCAGGGGGGTTACTATGATTAATGGAGGGGTTTTTGAATCTCTGGCGACTGCGGTGAAGGCAGCCTGTTATACCTATGTGGGTCCTTATGACGGACTTGAAAGTGCTTATGAAGCTGTTTTT
>JAYEHK010000043.1:0-21939 GCA_034659475.1 Bacillota bacterium
TATACACGAATCCATTTGTGGAAAAAGCATTCTATCTTGTATGTGGAGATAAATTAATTTCTGATGGATATTGTGATATGGATATTTATATATCCGGTAAAATAAATAAAGAGTCCATGCTGCAAATGTTAAAAAACAACGACTCTCCATTTATAAAGTTATATAAGAATGGTTATTCGAAAACAAAAAAATTAGCCGAGACTTTAAATGATTTTTTTGAGTCTCAAGTTATGCAGAATTATGGAAAAACTGATGACATGAAGCTAATAGAAGCACAAGCTTTAATCAATTGGATCTATAAGTCATTCCCAAATGTTGATGCTCGATTAGAAGCAACCAAGGAATTGATGCAGTTGTTGATGGAGAAATATCAATTGTCAGGTGAAATACATATTTCCAAAGGGATTGCTTATTTGCATTCTCAAGTAGAACTGAATTTTGTATCTTCTACTGAAAAATATTGGAAATGTATTAAAGGGATTTCTCCATTAGAAAGAACGATATTTTATCGAGGACATGCAGAAGCAAATTATATTTTAGTTCCTTCATTAATGCGTAAACAAAACTGGCTCTTTAACGAACGAACTATGTATAATGAACTGCTTATTAATTCTCCTGAAAGTTTTGAAAAAATGAATTCCCATCTTGAATATCTTGTAGAAATGCAACATTATGGATTACCTACAAGGTTATTGGACATTACAACGAATCCGTTGGTAGCATTATATTTTGCTTGTGAAAATCATCATGATTCTTATGGGGAAATTGTAGTTTTTTCTATTGGGAATCATAACATGAAATATCCCCAAAGTGATACTGTATCGATATTGGCAAGTCTACCTATGTTTGAATATGAAAAACAACAAGAGATATATAAATATGCTATTGACAACAGATTGACCCAAGAAGAGTTTAATAAAAAAGTAGGACGTTTATTACATGAGGTGAAAACTGAAAAGCCTGCATTTAAGGATCAAATTATAAAAGAGGATCTACTGCACAGCCTAATTGTATTACCACTTAAAAATAATAATAGAATATTGAAACAGGATGGAGCTTTTATATTATGTGGCTTATCAAAGGATTATAGGCATCTAGATGTTAATGAATTACGATACAATGACACCAATGGAAAACGACAAATAATTATCGTTGAAAATAAACAGCAAATTCTTGATGAGTTAAATGCCTTTTCTATTAATAAAGCTACGCTTTTTCCTGAAATTGATGACGTTGCTGATTATATTAAAAGTAAATATTGATGATTCCAATGGGAATAAAGGTGCATATACCGATGCGGAAGAGGCGCAGTTTGGCCAGGAATATACATAAAGCTAAGAATGAGAAGTTGTCCGGAGGGTATTATTATGAATAACCAAGAAAGCTGTTCGTTACAGTGCTTTAATATCTATTATCTTAATTTTTCTAAGGTCTACGAAATATTGATGATGATTGATCATGTTATTCCATCGTCAATTGAATGCGAAAACCGCAATAATTGGGAACGCTTCAAAAAATACCGAGTCTATTCTTAGTGACATCGGTAGTAACAGTAAACGGTATTTAGACAGTATTAAATCGGTGATTGGCAGTGAAACAAGCCAACGTAATATCAATTCATCAAAGATGATTGAATCGCTTGATGTTAAGGCTACAAAGTCTATTTTGCTCAGAGCCAACAGAGGTACGCTCTTTTTGTTGGCCTATGATATAGATTACATAACTTCTCTTCTGCATCCTAAGAAAATGATTATAACTATTATTTTATAGCATCTGTTTAGAAATGAATTTCAGAAGATATTGCGAACACATTCATTATACTAATAATGGAAAATATTCCCTACGGCAAATGGAGCGTGATGAAATAGAACTTTTGTTAAACTTTTAGCCAACAAAAAGAACGTCCCTGTGTTGGCCCAGACTAATATATCCTCGAGCCATTTTAATTAGTATCAATCAATTTTACTGATATTTTTCACACAGTCTGCCGTCCCTATGGTACTCTGATTTCTATTAGCTTTAAAAAATAAAGACATATATATAAATATATATGTCGTATATAATTTACATTATGTAATGTTAGTGATAATATATGCACATGGAGGTGATTGTATGGGGCGAAATATTCCCATAAAAGTTGCTCGTGCACAATTTGATATGACGCAAAAACAGCTTGCTGAAAAAGTCGGAATTTCTCGACAAACAATGAACGCCATTGAACAAGGAGAATATAATCCCACAATTAAATTATGTAGAGCAATCTGTAGAGCATTAGAGAAAAAACTTGATGATTTATTTTGGGAGGAAGAAAATGATAAATAACAGAGAAAACAATTTGGATGAGATGCAAGAACAAAAGCTTTTAAAAATTGAGCGTAATGGTGCTTGGTTTGCTTTTTGGGGATTACTGGCGACGATTTTAATGCAAGTGGTAATCGGCGGGGAAAATTTATTCCGCAATATTGTTGGTGAATGGATAATTTTCATGTGTCTTGCTGCATACATGGGTGTGTCATGCATGAAAAACGGTATATGGGACAGGCACTTGCAACCAAACGGAAAAACAAATATTATTGTCAGTTTGGTAGCAGGTAGCATATGCGGTTCGGTGTTTTTTATCTCCTCATATTTGAAATTTCAGAAATTGTTTGGTTCGATTGCCACTGGGGTATTCATTTTTATTGGAACTTTTGCTTTAGCACTTATCACACTAACTGTTTCTGTGTCATTGTATAAGAAAAGAGTAAGAAAACTTGAAGAGGATAGCGAAGCACAATTTGATGATACTCATTAATGATAAGTTGATGTCAGGCGCCGGGGCGTTCTTGCGCTCCACGCCCCTCTCTATTTGCTCCGTGGGATATATAGGCAGGAATTGGAATTTCTTTATGGAAGTCAACTATTATGGAGATGAGTCAGTTTGAAAAATGATAGTAATTTTTCAATAAAATAAGATGCTGTTATCTACTGAAAGGAAGGCTATGTGTGAAAAGAAGAAGAATAGTATCTATCCTTGCTGTGTTATTAATACTCTTTTTAGGTATTAGTGCATATTTTTATCGGCAGCACTACATAACAATTAAAACCTGTCCTGTTTATGAAAAAGTGAATTTTGGGGATGAATCCATTTATATAACCGAACTTTGTTGGGAAAATTTTGAACGAAACGATAACAGGCGTTCGTACCGTTTGGGAGAGCATTCATTTTTCAATTTAGTTTGTTCGTTGAATTTGCCACTGAAAGTTGCAGCACCTGTTTTGAATACATATTATGTCTATAGTAAACCCTATATTAAATATGATGAAATGGGTTATATTTCAATAAAAGGACTAAGACTTAAAGAAGGGCTCAATGCCGAAGAGGAACTGGAAGAATTTAACGCTAGCGAGGAATCAGATATATTTGATAAATTACATGAATTTAGTAAAAAATATGAAATTTATCATACGCATGCAGAAAGAACTCACAGTAGTACCAGCGAGGGTCACTCCCTCGAAACAAATATATTGAAATTTCGCAAACAAGAAAAGAACCTAATACCTTTAGAAACCAAAAATATTGAAATTAGTATTAAAGATAACACCACAGGTATTTCAAAAATAATTCAGGTTCACCCCATTTGGGAGTCCAATAATTTCAGCTTTTTCGATAGAAAGCCAGATGACCTTGATTTTGCAGCCGAGATTACGGCGGACAAATTCACAAAATTGGTACAAGAAAATAATGAAGAGAAGGCTGAACAATTAGTTTTAGCGGATCTTCGCGCCACATTTCCATGGCAAAAATTGCAACATAAATACTGGAATATAGGACGTACCGATGATTATATGGTCTATGAAAGTAATTCTAGTGGATTTGAGAATGTATACTCATATAATATCGAGTATAAGGCTGGAGTTTCTTACGATTCCGAAGTTAAAGCCAGACAGAAAATCTTTTTAATATATCATCAAGGAACATGGAAGGTTATTGATGTGAGTCCTGTTATTGATTGAAAAACATCTCCCTAATGTCCAATGGGGCGGTTCTTGTAGCTGGTAAATGGTATTTAGATCCTGCCACGAGAACTGCCCCATTGGCAGTTCTAACTATTCGAGTGGTCTTTTAAAATAATGCCATATCCAAACAACAGTAACTAATTCCCACCCTTGGTCACCGTAAGTATTTAGGATTTTCGTAGTTCTTTCTCCGGTTCCCCAGATTTGAACACATTTGTATTCAAATTTATTCATAAATTATTCCCCTTACCATTTTTATATAATTATAGCAAAAGATAGTCTGGCTTTAACTAGTGTTCGAGAGTTGCATAATAAATTTTCCCTGAGCAGTTTTAAAATTTTAATAGCAATTTTTACAGTAAGTTATTTCATTGGAGTTTAATAAAATCTGCAAGTTTCTTATAATTGTAGTATTACATACGGGAAGAGGAGATACGGTGTTTGATATTACTATCAAAAAGCTATACTGGATAAACGGCATTGCAGACGATCCGGAGGATTTATGCCTTCATGGAGATGTTGAGACGGCTATAGGATCAGAATGTTTCCAATACAGTGCGACAGTGAGTTCAACTGCATTGTATTTACTAAAGACGCTAACAGAAGATCACATTATTGGTGAGGAAAATCAAATGTTACCTTGTTGCGGCTTTAACATGTATGCGAATAAGACTTTAGATACAGTGGACATAGTTGGTTGCCCAAATGGAATAGACTGGTCTGTTATTCATGAAGGCAATGAAGTGAAATTAATTACTTAATCAGGTAACGAAGTACTAATCTATATTTCCGAATACAAGAAAGCTGTATTAGAATTCACGAACCAAATTGAGGCATTTTATTTGTCCTGTTCTCCTAAAATAATGCCGAACGATGAGATTGATAAGAATGGGTACATAGCATTTTGGAATGAATGGCACAGGCGAGCAAAATAAAAGCAGCTTTCACTATTGGGCGTGTCGGCCCCCTGTCTCACTTAATGAGCACATGTAACCACCGATGTGGGTGAGGGCGAGTCACTGTACAGGTCCTCAGACTCATTTTTGCAATTGCTAGTGGGGGAATACAATTGTTTTTCCTAAAACGAGTCAGCAGACCAGTCCCCGAGACTCACCAAAAAGGTCTGTTACAAGAAGAACGTCCCGGTGTAACAGGTGTAACAAAGGCTGGGGACGATTTTAACGCTGATTACCGCTGGTTGTTGCTGATGAACGCTGTTTTAATATTTACAAAAAAACAGCGTTCATCAGCGAACATCAGCGTAAATCAGCGTTTTCAGCTCGTATTTTCTAATTAACCACTCATGTTTGCAGTATACAACCGCCGATGAAAATAAGTGAGGAGTGAGGGCTGAGGCGTTAGGAGTCAGGGACTATGCGCCAGGCATTGCACTCACTCCTCACCCCTTACAAAAAAGGTCTGCGTAAGTCCAATAGGTCCGCGTCGTCCGCGTCTATTAAAAATCTATTTTCTTACAAAACAGAAACGGCTTTTTTCTTACTAACTTGGCCTCAAAGTGTAAGAAAAAAACCGTTTTTGTGTTTAAATTGTCCAGGGCAGGTGAATGAGTAACATAATAATGCCGATTAGAAGCAGCACGATTCCAATCAAACCACTCCATAAAGGGAGGGGAACCATTTCACCGGCCAGATTGAGATAATAGCTGACAAGATCTTCCTCACGAACAGCTGTAAGACCTTTGGAGATCCTAAGATAATGGGTATAAGTGCAGAGTACCATTACGATGCCGATTACCAACAAAACGATAGCTGTTTTCACGATCATCTCTCCTTTGCTTGCTACTAGATAATCTACCAGAGAAATCCATAAAAAACAAGGTGAGTATGGGGAAGGTTTCCCTGAAAAGAACTGTTCCATCCTTTCCTAAAAAGGGGTAATTTGCGTTAAAATAGAGTGGGGTTATAATAAAATGAAGCTGCCGTTATCGAATTTTTGGAGCAGCTTTATGAGGGGGGATCATGATGCTCGTCCGATATGTCCTGGGAAGGGCAGGAAAAGGGAAAAGCACTCATATTTTTAGTGAGATTAAGGATCAGTTGGAAAAAGATAATCAGCAAAAGATATTGCTTCTTGTGCCAGAGCAGTATACCCTGCAGGCGGAAAGAGATTTGCTTAGAAATATAGATCAACCAGGGATGATACAGGTCGAGGTGCTCAGTATTACCAGCCTTAGTAATCGAGTCCTGAATGAAGCGGGAGGAATGACCAGAACCCTTCTGAATGAACAGGGCAGGAATATGGTTTTAAGGAAGCTTATTGAGGAACACATTGATGACCTGACCATATTTAAGAAAACGGCCCGGCAGGAGGGCTTTGTCATCAAATTGGGAGACATGATCAAGGAATTGAAGCAGAATGATATCTCGGCTTCATCCTTTGTGGATACCCAAAAATTATGTGATGAAAATTCCATACTGGGTCAGAAGATCCATGATATAGGATTTCTTTACGAGCAATTAGAGGGGTATCTGGCAGGGCGTTATATTGATACGGAAGATCGAATGAATCTTTTTATCAAAAAGCTTCCTTGCTCCTCCCTGGTCAGGGGGGCACGGGTCTATATTGATGGTTTCACTACTTTTTCATCCCAGAGTCTACGAGTAATACGGGAAATCATGCTGCTTGCCGAGGAAACAACCATCAGTTTTACCGTGCCGGTTGAACCGGGCAGCAGAGATCGTGATCTTTTCCAGGTGAGCTATGATAGCTTTCAAAGGGTACAAAGGATGGTCAGGGAAAGTGGGGTGAAAGAAGAAAACATAACCATTGACGCGCGTCCTGCCAACCAGTATAAAAGCCCTGATATGGTGCATCTGGAGAGCGAACTTTATGCCTATCCGTTTCGGCAGTACAAGCAGGAAGTGAAGAATCTCAGGCTATTTGCCGGTATGAATATCTATACCGAGGTAGAGCATACTGCGGCTGACATTGTTTCGCTTGTTCGTGATAACGAAGATTATCGCTGGCGTGATATCGCTGTTGTTTGTAATGATTTAGGAACCTATGGGCCAATTATCAAGCGTGTTTTTCGCGATTATGATATCCCGATTTTTTTGGATCAAAAAAGATCTGTTATGGACAACCCCATGATTAGGTTCATACTGGCTGCTCTGGATATTGTGGAACGCAATTATCAGTATGACGATATGTTTGCCTATATAAAAACGGGATTTAGTGATCTGGAAATCGAGGAATATGAAACCCTTGAAAACTATGTGCTTCACTATGGCATTCGCGGCAACCGATGGAAAGAGGAATTCAATCGCGGCGAAGAGGAAGAAAAAACGTGCTGCGAAGTCTATCGACTGAAGGTAGCAGAGCCATTGCTGAAGTTGGAAAAGAACCTGAAAAAACAGACCTTACTGGGCGATCAGGTGCGAGTCCTATTTGCGTTTCTTCAGGAGCTTCAGGTTCCTCAAAAACTGGAGGCTTGGATTGAACGGTTTCGCAGCCGTGACATGTACGATCAGGTATTGGAAAATGCCCAGATCTGGAACATCATTCTGGATACTCTGGATCAGTTAGTTGAGATTATGGGCGACCAGGAGGCAGCGGTAAAAGACTTTCGCAGAATCCTTGAAGCAGGCTTTCAATCGTATGAAATGGGGATTATTCCTACGACGGTTGATCAGGTTCTGGTGGGAAGTATTCAGCGTTCCAAGAGTGCAGGCATAAAAGCGCTGTACGTCATTGGCGTAAATGATGGTGTATTGCCTTCCCGTATGATCAACGAAGATATTCTGGGCAGTGAAGAAAAAGAAACGTTAAGAAATAGTGGCCTGGATTTTGGGATTGATGAAGATTTAAAAATAATTGAAGAAAAATTCTTGATTTATAATGCGCTGGCCAGCCCCAGTCAAAGGAGCAGTCTTTCCAGTGCCACATCGGATACAGAAGGACGGGCATTGCGACCTTCATTATTAATGGAACGTTTTCGAACCATTTTTCCCGGTGTGGTTTTTTCAGATGATCTGATTGCTACCAGAGAAAATCAACTGTCGACCGTTTCAAAGCCGGAGAGTACCTTCAAATATTTGCTTGAAAACCTCCGCATGAAGTTGGATGGAAGGGAGATTTTTGACTTCTGGTGGGATGTGTACGATTGGTATTTTCAGCAGGAGGCGTGGGATCAAAAGAGAAAGGCGGTCATTCAAGCACTGTTTCATCAGAATCAAGTCGAAAGCCTGGGGCAATTACATGCAAAAGGGCTTTATTCGTGGCCCATTCGGTCCAGTGTATCGCGTCTTGAACGCTTCGTTCAATGTCCTTTTTCTCATTTTATTCAGTATGGTCTTAGACCGGGTGAAAGAAAAACGTATGATCTTGCGAATCCTGATATTGGAGACATTTTTCATAGAAGTTTACAGCAGTTCGCAGACCGGGTAGCTGAGAATGAATGGGAATGGCGTGACCTGGAGAGAGAACAGAGCGATCAACTCATGGATGAGGTCATGGAAACAGTGACACGGGAACATGGCAATGGTGTCTTAAACAGCAGTTACCGTTACCAGTACCTTGCGAGGCGACTGGGAAGGATCAGCCGGAGAGCGGCATGGACGCTGACCCAGCACATCAAAAAGGGTGAATTTGAACCGGTTGGTATAGAGATGGCCTTTGGGGTTCATGCAGACCTTCCTCCTGTCGCAGTAGAACTGGCCAATGGTGATAAGGTCTTACTGGAGGGGCGGATTGATAGGGTAGATCGTATGGATGAAGGGGAAAACAGCTACATTAAAATAATTGATTATAAATCAGGGGTGAAAAACCTCAAATTATCGGATGTTTATCATGGAATGAGTCTACAGCTAATGGTCTATTTACTGGCTGTTTTATCGATGGATGGAAAGGCTGACGGAAAGAATCTTAAACCCGGGGGCGTATTCTATTTTCGTATTGATGATCCCTTTGTGGAATCCGAGGGGGATGTTATCGAAGCCATTGAACGGGAGATTCAAAAAAAGCTGAAAATGACTGGTCTTGTTGTAGAAGATCTGAAAGTCGTAAAAGGCATGGACCGGGAGATTGAACAGCATTCGGAGGTAATCCCTGTTAGCCTGAAAAAAGATGGCAGCTTTGATGTGCGTTCCTCCGTATTATCAGAGGAAGATTTTCTTATGCTGCTGCAGCATGTGAACCACTTGCTGGCATTTAACGGACAGGAAATCCTCGGGGGGTGTATTGACATTCATCCGGTCAAATACGGACAGTTTACCGCCTGCCAGTACTGTAAGTATCAATCGATCTGTCAGTTTGATCGACAGTTAGAAGGAAATGAATACCGTAACCTTCGATACCTTCGTGATGATGAAGTCATTGAAAAACTAAAGGAGGGAGGGGATCAAAAATGAAACAGTGGACTCCTGAACAATTAGATGCGATAACGTGCAGAGATCATAATGTGCTGGTTGCAGCAGCGGCCGGATCGGGCAAGACGGCCGTTCTGGTAGAACGAATCAAACGAATCGTTGTGGAAGATGGGATTGATCTGGATCGTTTGCTGATCGTAACCTTTACCAATGCAGCTGCCGGTGAAATGCGTCAGAGAATTGCCGCTGCTATTGTGGATGAATTAGGCAGGGGATTGGGCAATGAAGAAGCATTGAGGAAACAGCTGAACCTGCTTAATCGGGCGTCCATTAGTACGCTGCATGCCTTTTGTATTGAAGTGGTACGCCGATATTTTTATCTGATCAATGTTGATCCCCGTTGTAAGGTTGCAGATACCGTAGAGAGTGAACTGCTAAAAAAGGAAGCCTTGGAGGAAACCTTTGAATTTTTCTACGAACAGGGAGATGATCTGTTTCTTGAATTGGTGGAGATGTTTGGTGACAGCAAAGATGATCAATCCTTTCAGGAGATGATTCTTCGCCTGTATTCATTTATGCAGAGTCAACCGTCCCCCTGGGATTGGCTGCAAGAGAGCATAGATACTTTTGCTGCCCGTTCTGAGGAGGAATTTGCCGGTTGTGCCTGGGTTCGAAGCGTAGAAGACCAGATCAGGTTGCAGCTAAACGGTGCACGCGACTTGTTCCAACTGGCGATGGATCTAAGCTTGCTTGATGGGGGACCACTGGATTATGAACCTGCGCTGCAGAACGATTTGCAGATTGTGGACGATTTATTGCACGCGCTAAATCAGGGCCTGACAATGATGTTACCGGCAATCGCCAGTGTGAAGCATAGCAATCTTAAACGCATTAAGTCTGAAGAGGTGCAGGAGGAATTAAAGAATGAATGTCGGGCACTGCGGGATGAAGGTAAAAAAACCATTACAGAAGTAAAACAGTTTTTCGGCACAAAAACCTTACTGGAATACCAACAGGATATGCAGTCTCTTCATCCCTACATGGAATATCTGTATCAGGTTGTGGAGCGGTTTTCTCTGCGCTATCAGGAAAAAAAGAACCAAAAGGGGATTGTTGATTTTAATGATATGGAGCATTATGTTCTGACAATTTTAAGTTATCCGGAAGCAGCCCAGGAATACAGGCAGAAGTTTGCATACATATTTGTGGATGAATATCAGGATAGCAACGGGGTACAGGAAGCCATTATTAACCTCATAAAACGAGAACATAATCTGTTCCTGGTAGGCGATGTAAAACAGAGTATATACCGTTTCCGTCAGGCTGACCCGAGTCTCTTTATTGATAAATATTATCGCTACGGCAAACAAGCAACCCATGAGGGTTATCGCATTGATCTTAACCAAAACTTCAGGAGTCGTAAAGAGATCCTGGCAGGGGTTAACCATCTGTTCCGGAATATGATGTCTGTGGAGCTTGGCGAACTTGCATATAATGATGACGTTGCATTGAATCCGGGGATTAAGGAAGGGCCCGATGGCAACCCGGAGATTGGCCTGTATCTTCTGGAAAACAGAAAAACAGAGGAGATTTCAGAAGAATTGGAGGACATGGGTAACACCGAGATGGAGGCTAGCCTCTGTGCGGATATTATTAAAGATCTCGTTGGTCAGGAGATCTACGATGCGGATATCAAAGCCAATCGAAAAATAGAGTATCGGGATATTGTCCTCCTGATGCGTGCAACGCGCAGTGCGGCGCCTGTTTTTGTGGATCAGTTTACAGAAGAAGGAATCCCTGTTTATGCGGATGTGGATTCTGGCTTTTTTGATGCACTGGAGGTCCAGGTGTTTATGAATCTGCTGCAGGTCATCGATAACAGGCAGCAGGATATCCCTTTGTTAAGTGTGATGCGGTCTCCGTTGTTTAATTTTTCCATTGAAGCGCTGATGGAAATCAGAATAAATCAAACCCAGGGTGGATTGTTTGGGGCTATAGAAGCTTATCGCAAACAGAAGGACGATGACCTGGCTGTGCAGCTCACTGCTTTTGCAGACACACTTTCTCAATGGAAGGAAGATGCAACTCATCTTTCGGTTGAGGAATTGATTCAGCGGATATTTGAAGAAACCGGTTATTATTATTATGTGGGTGCAATGCCTGGTGGTGAGCAAAGACAGGCTAACCTGCGGCTCTTTTTGGAACGAGCCAGGCAGTTTCAATCGACCTCGCTTAAAGGTTTGTTCAATTTCATCAAATTTATTGATAACATTCAAAAATCCAGCAGCGATATGGGGATGGCGAAGGTACTGGGGGAAAACGATAACGTTGTTCGCATCATGAGTATTCATAAAAGCAAAGGGCTTGAATTTCCGGTGGTTATGCTCGGGGGAATGGGGAAGAAATTCAACCTCCGAGATGCAGGCGGAAGCTTGCTTATCCATAAAGACCTGGGATTGGGACCACGCTATATTAACCCGTCACTGCGAAAAACCAACGAAACCCTTCCACGGTTTGCCATGAAGCACAAGATTCGCATGGAAAGTCTTTCAGAGGAGATGCGAATTCTGTATGTGGCTGCCACCCGGGCAGAACAAAGGCTGATAATGATAGGATCTGTACGTGATTTGTCCGCATCTGTGAGAAAATGGAGCCGCCCTCTGAGTCCCTTCGCATTGTCTAAAGGGCAATCTTATCTGGACTGGATTGGTCCTGTAATCATGCGCCATCCGGATGGCACTTCTATAAGAAATTTGGCTGAAACGACCATAGAGGAAACCATTTTCAATGTGGATCAATCCAGGTGGAAAGTGCAAATCTTTCAACGTGCTGATATAGCAACTCATAGGCAAAAAACCATTCAGAACAGGGAAGAATATGAAAAGTTTCTTAATGATTTTACTAACCCCGGTTTTTCTCCTGAACGTGAGAATCTTTTCGAAAAACTTAACTGGGAGTATCCGTACAAGGGAGCTGACTATATTCCATCTAAAGTGTCAGTGACAGAACTTAAAAAACTTAAAAGCAAGCAAATGGATGTCATGCAATATTCATTGCCAGAGCTGAAAAAAACGCCTAAGTTTATGAAAACAACCGAGGGCTTTTCACCTGCAGAAGTGGGAACCCTTACCCATCTGGTGATGCAGCATCTGGATTTTACGCGCATTTCGGAACCATTGATCCATAAGCAACTGGAGGAAATGGTTGAGAATGAAATCCTTACACCGCTTGAATTCGAGGCGATCAATGTTCAGCAGATTACGCAGTTCTTCGGGACATCTCTGGGACAGAGGGCATTAAAGGCCGATGAAATCTATCGGGAGGTTCCATTTAACCTGTTGATGTCGGCGGCAGAAGTATTTGCTCATGAGGTGGTATCAGAGGAACAGTTGTTGATTCAAGGGGTGATAGATCTCTATTTTCAGGAAGATCAGGGATTGATACTGGTTGACTATAAGACAGATGCATACTGGCAGGGAGGAATAGAGACAATAAAGAATCGCTATGATGTGCAGTTAGCCACTTACAAAAAAGCGCTGGAAACCATTGTGGGTATACCCGTACATGAAAGTTATCTGTATCTATTTAGGACAGGAGAAGTATTGAAAATGTAGGGTTTAGGAAGTATTACATTTTAAAATATTTATCTGCAAATTCAACGTCATCAGTGCTAAGTGCAAAAAGAAGTGATATTATTGATAAGGTGGGGTTTGGTGTGTTAACCGGACAGTTGATATTTATCATTAGATGATAGATGTCATCAAAAACCCAAAAGAGGCTGTCTTGTAATAAATGGATATTTTATTTACAATAAAAAGATGTGGAAAGGAGAACGACCAGAGTGGACGAAAATAAGGGGAAACTGGAATTGCTGGCATGGAAGAGTTTTTCACCCAATGATGATTTGGTAAGGGTGGTAGACTTTTTAAATAAAACGCTGAAAGAGAAAGATCTTATGTTTGGAATAGCGAAAGATAAAGAGAAAAATGGAATGGTAATCACCGTTTATGAAGTCTAGAGAAAGCTGGTGTGAAGGGTTATATGGGAACACAGATTAAAGAGTTTCTCAAAGAAACCGTTAGTATTATTTTAATTGCATTTGTTCTGGCAATGATCTTACGTTCGTTTGTGATTGAAGGGCGGATTATTCCTACCGGGTCTATGTTGCCTACTCTTCAACTACAGGATCGCGTAATGGTGAACAAATTTATTTATCGATTCAAAGAACCTGAACGCGGAGAAGTAGTAGTTTTTCGCCCACCGGATGAGCTTAATGCTGAAGAAGATTACATCAAGAGAGTTATTGGTTTACCAGGCGAAACCGTTGAAATGAAAAATGGCCGCGTATACATAAATGACCGTCCTCTGAATGAACCTTATATACCGGAAGAGCTTAATTATGATTATGGACCCGTTGTTGTTCCGCAGGACAGTCTTCTTGTCCTTGGGGATAATCGAAACCATAGTTTTGACAGCCATATGTGGAACGCCTGGCTGAAGCAGGATCATATTAAAGGAAAGGCCTTTGTAATTTACTGGCCAATAAAAGAAGTTAACTTATTGCAACGAGAGGTGTCTTTTGAGTGAGGATTCTATTAACGAATGACGATGGCGTTTACGCCAGAGGAATACAGGCCCTTGCCAGCGAATTGAGTTCATTGGGGGAGGTTATTCTGGCTGCACCGGAAAGGCAGCAAAGTGGAACTGGGCATTCGATTACTGTGTTTGACCCGATACGTGTAATGTCAACCACCGTTCCAGGTGCGCTCAAGGCATGGATTGTTAGTGGAACACCGGTTGATTGTGTGAAGCTTGCCCTGGTTCGATTAGTAGGGAAACCTGTTGATTTAGTTGTCTCCGGGATTAACCATGGAGCTAATCTTGGAACCGATGTTTTATATTCCGGCACGGTGTCAGCGGCGGCGGAAGGCGTAATCATGGGCGTTCCTGCCATCGCAGTGTCCCTGAATGATTTCGGTGAAAAAGCTGATTTTAACTTTGCGGCTCGGTTTACACGTCAGGTTGTTCAATATTCAATGGAACAGGGGATATCAAAAACCACGCTATTAAATGTTAATATACCTGCTTTACCAGGAAATAAGATAAAAGGTGTGCAGGTAACGAAATTGGGAAATCGCAATTATGAGAATCTGTTTGAAGAACGCAAAGACCCCAGAGGAAACTCCTATTACTGGATGGGGGGCGGCGTGATGAAGGAAGAACAGGATCAGGAGAGTGATGTGAAACTGGTGGAGGATGGGTTTATCAGCATTACTCCCATTCATTTGGATTTAACGGATTATAAGCTCATTGAAAAGTATAAAAAAGAGGGTCAGCATCTTCAGAATTTGTTGCCGTAATCAGAGTTTATTTTTAAAATATTGCAGGGAGACTACTTTTTGAGAAAAAGAACCATGTTAATTGCTGGTGAATAAGATTTAGCTTGTGAAAAATCGGGGTACAAAAAGAAAAATATTTTGATACTTTGTGCAAAGTATAGTACCATTTTCTACAGCTATAGAATTTTTGAGGAGGTATTAGTAATGAAGGTATACCCAAGTGACAGAATAAGAAATATTGCTCTTGTAGGTCATGGCGGAACGGGAAAGACCTCATTAGCGGAAGCGATGATTTATAATACAGGTGCTATCAAACGTCTGGGAAAAGTAGATGATGGCAATACTGTAGCTGATTATCTTCCGGAAGAAACCAAAAAGAAAATTACCATTAGCACTTCCCTGGTTCCCTGTGAATATAAGGAAAGTAAAATTAACGTGTTAGATACACCTGGATATGCCGATTTCTATTTTGAGGTCTGTGGTGCATTACGTGTAGTTGACAGTATGCTGCTGATGTTATCAGCAAACGCAAGTGGCGTGGAAGTTCAGACGCAGGTTGTCTGGGATGAAAATCCTGATATTCCGAAGATAGCATTTATTAATAAAATGGATCGTGAAAATGCTGATTTTGATAAAATATTGGCTGCCATGAAAAACACATTCTCCGATAATATTGTTCCGGTACAGCTTCCTATCGGGGCAGAAGATAGTTTCAGAGGCGTAGTAGATCTCATCAAAATGAAAGCTTATGTTTTTGAAGCGGGTACTGGCATAATGAGCGAGGAAGAGATCCCTGCAGACATGATGGACGAGGTAGAAGCGTACAAAATGGAATTAATGGAAGCAGCTGCAGAAGCCGATGACGATCTGCTTGCCAAGTATCTTGAGGGAGAAGAACTGACCGATACTGAAGTAATTGCAGGAATCAAAGAAGCGGCATTTACCGGTTCAACTGTATTTGTGTTCTGTGGTTCTGCAGCGAAAAACATGGGGGTTCAACCGTTGATGGATTTCATCATTGATTGTTCGCCTATGCCTTATCGGAATAAGCTGGTTCAAGATAAAGATATTGCAGATGCGCCGTTTAGTGCACAGGTTTTCAAAACCATAGCTGATCCATATATCGGAAGATTGACGATGTTCCGTGTATTTACAGGAAAATTGAAAGCTGATTCTGTAGTCTATAATAGCACCAAGGAAAAAGACGAAAAGATTACACAGGTTTTGGTTATGACCGGAAAAGACCAGGTGGCTGTTCCTGAATTGTATCCAGGGGATATTGCTGCTGTAGCCAAACTTGCTGTAACTGCAACCTGTGATACGTTAACCACCAAAGGAAATACAGCACAGTTTGATCCGATTGAGTTCCCTCTGCCTACTTTTAGCGTTGCAATTGAGCCGAAAAGTAAAGGTGATGAGGACAAACTGAGTGGTGCTCTTCAGAGAATCAGAGAAGAGGATCCAACGATCACCGTGGCCAAAAATACTGAAACGCGTCAGACGATTATGACGGCTATGGGTGATGCTCATTTGGATTTCATAATCGAAAAACTTACCCGGAAATTTGGCGTAGAGGTTATCAGCAAAGAAATGCGTATTCCTTATCGTGAAACCATTAGAGGGTCCGTTGAAGTTGAAGGAAAACATAAAAAACAAAGTGGTGGACATGGGCAATACGGTCATGTATGGATAAAATTCGAACCCACTGAAGAGGGCGATTTTATTTTCGAAGAACATGTATTTGGTGGCTCTGTACCAAGAAATTTCTTCCCTGCGGTAGAAAAAGGACTCAACGAAGCTATGGAAGAGGGCGTTCTTGCCGGATATCCGGTTTCGAATGTAAAAGCAACCCTGTATGATGGTTCCTATCATGCTGTAGACTCCTCTGAAATGGCCTTTAAAATGGCTGCCAAACTGGCCTTTAAGAAGGGGATTGAATCAGCTAAGCCGGTTTTGCTTGAACCTATTGTAAACGTAGAAGTCGTAATTCCCGATAATTACATGGGGGATATCATCGGAGATCTTAATAGCAGAAGAGGCCGCGTGCTTGGAATGGAACCGGTTGGAAACAAACAGATGGTAAAAGCGCAGGTTCCATTAGGAGAAATGTCCAGATATACGATCGATCTTAAATCTATTACCCAGGGGCGTGGAAAATTCAAAATGGAAATAGATCATTATGAAGATGTTCCTGCTCAGGATGCAGAGAAAATCATTGCCAAAGCGAAACTGGAACGAGAAGAAAAAGAAAAATAACACCATTAAAAAAGAGGACTGTTAACAGTCCTCTTTTTTTGCCTATTTTCTAATTAACCCCCCATGGCCACAGTTTATACTCAATGAGCACACGCAACCACCGATGAAAATAGGTGGAAGGTTTAGGTGTAATGTGATGCCAGGGGCTGAAGGCTTAAGAACGCTTGCGTCCGGTCTCATATTTTGCGTATGAGTTGGATAGGTGATGCTCTGGGTGCTTGGGCAATGGGAGTTAATTTTTTATCTTTCTCTATCGCCTTTACCCCCCTGCGCTAACCTTAAGCCTTCATCCCCTTGATACTATTTTCGTACGAATCTTTCATGGCCGCGAGCCACAAACACCGATGAAAATAGGTTAGGCGTTAGGCGGTAGGAGCCAGACCTTGCCCTTACTCCTTACCTCTCACCCCTGACCCCTTATAAAAAAGGATCTGCGTAAGTCCAATATAGTCCGCGGTAGTCTGCGTTAAATTCGGTTCCTATTTTCTAATTAATTATTTTTATATTTGCAAACTGTTCTATAGCTGTGTTCCTGCGGAATTTTAGCGCTTTGTTTCGCAAAAGGATCGTGGTACAATTTACTGGAATCCGGCAGAATAGAAAATGGAATTAATGAGGAGGAATATATCTATATGGTTCAAGACCTGGTTACAATCTATGAAAGGATACAGAGTTATCATCTCGAAAATGATTGGCTTATGAGTGTTATAGGCGCCATTGTGATTCTGGGGATTTTTCTGTTGCTTCGCAAACTGTTTACCCGATACATATTTGCCTTTATGCTGCGCTTTACACAAAAGAGTAAAACTGATCTGGATGATAACATTATGACGGCCTTTCAAATCCCTGTTCGCGTTCTTTTTGTCGTACTGGGATTCTATTTTGCACTGCGATACCTGCCGCTCAATCCGGGCCAGGATTTATTGCTGTCAGAAGTGATGCGGTCGGCCATGGTTATACTCATCTTTTGGGGGTTATATGAACTGGCTGGAAGTCATTCTTTTGTTTCCGAGGAATTAAAAAGTAAGATGAATGTTGATGCCATATTAGTTCCGTTTTTCTCCAAGGTTTTTCGATTTATCATCATAGCCCTTGCGGTTGTCTTGGTTGCGAACGAATGGGACTATGATGTAAATGGCTTTATCGCCGGTCTGGGACTTGGGGGATTGGCGTTTGCCCTGGCGGCGAAAGATGTATTGGCTAATATTTTTGGCGGTATCGTCATTATTATGGAAAAACCGTTTTCCATTGGGGACTGGGTTTATACTGCGTCGGTTGAAGGAACGGTTGAGGATATCAGTTTCCGCAGTACAAAGTTCAGAACCTTTGCGCATGCGCTGGTTACAGTCCCTAATTCAACCCTGGCGAATGAGTCCATTATGAACTGGACGAGGATGGGGAAGAGAAGGCTAACCTTTACCATTGGCGTGACCTATTCGACGAGTAGATTACAGATGGAAACATGTGTTAGGCGCATTAGGGAAATGCTTATAGAACATCCGGATATTCATAATGAATTGATAATGGTTAATTTTGAGAAATTCAATGATAGCAGCATGGACATTTTTATCTATTGTTTTACCAATACTACTGTATGGAACGAATTCCTGAATGTACGTCAGGATGTGAACCTTCGCATCATGGATATATTGGACGAAGAAGGGGTCTCGATGGCCTTTCCCAGCCAGAGTATTTATATTGAAAACCAGAAGCAGGAAAAGACTATTAGTGACGTCATAGCAAAGCCGCAATAGAGTTGTTATCTTTCAAATAACATAAAAGTCCTTCAAAGGGTATTCTTTTTTGCTTTATAATAAGATAAATGAATACGATTGGTTGGGGAGGGGTTTGATGTATTTTAAAAATGCCCGCCACAAAGAATTGTTCAGATCTTTTTATAAAAAAGCTGTTTTGGATTCGGACTCTCCGGAAAAGTGTTTTATTGCGTCCCTTTATATCCTCAGTTCGCTTGCTGAAGATCATCCCATTGTGGGAAAAAGCATAAAACAGGGCAGTATTAATTTTAATTTGCTGCGCAAGATTAATTCTGAGTCTGCCTACGCACTTGTCCAATTGGCAAGGGATCTGTTAAATCCCTACTACTGGCCCTGTGCTTCTTTTTTTCATATCTTAAAAAGCCAGGATACTGATAATAATCGTATTGCTATATCTGCCATTCGTTATCGGTTTTTGTTTTAAAAAGAAAAAAAGACTGGGGCAGATCAGGGAATTGTTACTTATGATATGGAAATGATCTACAAGAAAACTCAGCGGACTTTGATTACGTACGGTGCACTTTTGTGGGTAAGATCGTAAAATTCTTTCTCTGTTTTAATTAGTGTTCGCTGGGGTTCAGCACCAAGTTGTACAATGGTTCCGTGTTCTCCATTACTTAATACGGCTGTTTTACCAGAGAAAAACGCTAGAATATGGTCATAAAGCTTTTGAGTAATATGTTGATCCAGTTGTCCGTACGATAGATCTCTTAAGTTAGCCGCAGCCTCAAATATGGTGTTCGCTTTTTTATAGGGATGATTACTGGTGGCATTATCATAAGCGCCGGCCACGGCTACAATACGAGAATACAAAGGGATAGCGTCATCTGAACAACCTTCCGGATAGCCGCTTCCGTCCAGTCTTTCGTGATGTTTCAGGATGCCGGATAAGATTTGAGGTGTTATCCAGGATGTTGTAAGCAAAAGGCCTGCACCCGTACGGGGGTGTTTTTGTATGATTTGCCATTCATCGGGAGTGAGTGCTTTTTTCTTTTTTAATATTGTATCTGGTATCTCTACCTGACCAATATCATGAAGGCTTCCGGTAATGGCTATTTCGATAATAGAGTAATTATCCAATTCCAGCCATTTTGCGATAGATGCCGCTAAGATTGCTGTGTGTAGAGCATGCGTTCTATAACTGTGATCAGGATTAGCTTCCTTAAAGGTGAAAAAATGTTCTAATTCATTTTCATGGCTAAAAACCTCTTCTAACAATGCTAAAAGGCTGTTATAGAGTTGATTTGCTTGTTGTTTTTTGTAGCGTGCTCGCATCTGTGAACGCTGTAATTCAATAAGTGCTTGTTTGTACAGATCAACAACATGGTTACGCTCCGATTGCTCGGCAGGTGAACCCTGGTCAGTTTCTGTTTGGTTGTAGACAGCGTAATCCTCTTTAAAGATATACACTGTGTTGAGCCCTCTTTTTGTAAGGGCTTGCAACAACTGATCAGTGATGACGGTACCTTTTCGAACCAATAATTGATGCTGTTTATTAAAAATATTCCAAGCAAGAGTATGATCGACGGATAAGTTGTCTAAAGAAATCTCTATAAACATAAAACAGTACCTCGAATAGATATCAAATAGGTGTGGCTTATCAAAAAAATGGTCTAAAATCCCTAATAATATACCACACTAATACAATTAAGGACTACATATATATTACTTTACATTTTTCGAAAGAAGAAAACAATATGTTACAATATATTTAATTGCAGGCAGATATTTATGAGGATATGTAGAATGACTGATATAGATTAATGTTGGGAGGCATTGCTTAGATTAAATAGATAACAGGAAATACAGCAACGAATAGGAGAAATAATAAGGATAGGAGCGAGTTATGATTGTGTCGGCTATATCAATCATTGTGCTATTAGTCATTTTTGCATTACTGGGTTTAATAGCAGCCGGTGTTAGAAATGATCCAAAAAAAGGAGGAGAAACTGTGATTAAAAATGTCTATATATATCTGGTGCTATTTGCAACGCTGATGATGACCATTGGTGGTAGTGTAGGTGTATTTATGGCTGGTGCAGATATTGTTGCGCCGACTCCGTATCATCAAACCTTTGAAGAATACAAACAGTGGGGTCAAGACAAGCCTTATTCAGACAATGAGGTGCCTGAAGTCACAAAACTGTCCGAAGAAGAACTAAAAGTAAGATATGATGCGATGGTCCTAGCGGAAACGGAAAGACAGGTAAATCGAGCCAAAAACAGCTTGATTAAGAGTCTGGGCTGGATCGTCATTCCGTTGCCTGTATTTATCTACTTTCAGCGCAGATTAACCGGGAAAGATGTTCAAAGTTAGATTTTCATAAGAAGATAAATTCAAAAAGCCGGACCGTAATCAGGTTCGGCTTTGATGTATAGGGGACTATGAGTGGCCTGGCAATAGGACTGTCAGGATTTTTTACGGTACTATTGGTGCCAGTATTGTTGTCACTGCTTATGTAGATTGTTTTCATTAAACCTCGAAGATATGCGTGATGAAAGAAGAAATGGTGTTGACAACGATCGCTGGTATGTACTATAATTATCCTTGCTGAGGCAAGTAAGGTCTCAAAAATGCGGTAGTGGCGGAATTGGCAGACGCGCACGGTTCAGGTCCGTGTGGGGGCAACTCCATGGGGGTTCAAGTCCCTTCTACCGCACCATAAGTAATTAACAGGGTTAACGCCCTGTTTTTTTGTGTTTATTAGAAAACAGGTTGAGTACAAGCGGAATTAATAGTTGGAAAGTTGGTTAGTTGGACAGTTGGAACGTTGAAGTGGGTTAATTAGAAAATTTACTTTTAATATACGAATTCTTTGGGTATCGCTGATATTCGTCTTAGCAGGTGAATACCAAAAATGATGATAAAATAAAAAACGGAGAAGAATTAATCTTACTCCGTTTAATTTTATATGGTAGCGGCGAAGGGATTCGAACCTTTGACACTACGGGTATGAACCGTATGCTCTAGCCAACTGAGCTACGCCGCCATGATATGGTTGCCCTCTTCGAGGACTACTGATGTTCACTTCGTTCACGAAATTGGTTGCACCCTTCGGGCACTACTGATGTTCACTTCGTTCACGAAATTGGTTGCGGGAGCCGGACTCGAACCGGCAACCTTCGGGTTATGAGCCCGACGAGCTACCAACTGCTCCATCCCGCGATGAAAATGGTGGAGGGAGAAGGATTCGAACCTTCGAAGTCGTCGACAACAGATTTACAGTCTGCCCCCTTTGGCCG
>JAYEHK010000044.1:0-5030 GCA_034659475.1 Bacillota bacterium
CGCTCAAGGTCATTACAGTGGGCATACCTGCAAACCAGGTAATCAGCCCTGGAATAATCAGACCGACCAGAAGACCGATCATACCTCCCACGGTGGAGAGGACCACGGCTTCGATGAGAAACTGAACTATGATCTGTCCGCGCCTGGCGCCAATGGCCAGGTGTATGCCGATTTCCCTGATCCGTTCAGTGACCTAGGCCAGCATGATGTTCATGATGCCGATGCCGATGCCGCCCACCAGCAGACTGATGCCAGCAATGGAGCCCAGCACAATGTTGAATGTGCGCTTTGTGGCTTCTGCCTGTTTCAGCAGGGCCAGAGGGACATTGAACTGGTAGTCCTTTTTTTTGTGAAACAAGGACAGCATCCGGCTGACGGCCTTTGCTGTAGGATCGACATAGTTCAGTATATCTGCCTGAACAATGATCTGGTGAAGCTCAACCTTTTCCCTGAGTCTTGATCCCGAGGTCAGCTTCATGGTGACATCTCCAAAATGGAATCTGGCCGTTGTGATGGGAATATATCCGTCAATTTCCCTGTCCGGGATCTGGATGGTGCCGGTCTGTCCGGTTTCGTTCTGAACAATGCCGATGACTTCAAAGCTGTCGCCGCCGATGCGTATGATCTGACCAATGGTGTTTTCAGCGGCCAGAATCTGTCTGGCGTTATGGGCCCAGAATCTGTCTGGTGTTATGGGCGGTGAGTACAACCACCTGGGCTTTCTGTGCCACCACGGGTATTGGTTTTAGGTGGGGTTGTGGACAGGCTTTTGTGTATTCTTCCAGGGCATTAAATATCCAGTTTTTACGACAAACGGCATTTGATGTTGGCATAGCTCACAAGCCGCATCTGGCTTCGGTTTACCGCCGGGTACATCCACATGGAATTTTCTTGGTATGAGCTTATCACCAGCTCGATATTCCCCAATCCACTCCATCAAACTTTCAGGCGAATCAAAACAACTCCATGGAACCAGAGTTTGACAAAAGGCCCAGCGATCATCTACCATACCTGGATCTTTGCCAAGCTGTAAGGGATCGAAAGCGGCTTTGCGAACTGGTGAATACAGAAAACCATGCATAGTTCTATCACATCCAACCACGTACGCCACCCATTTGCTTTGTTCATCAACGGCCTGCAGTGCAGCCAGAAATCCACAGCAGACTTCAAAACAATAGCCCAGTGGTGTGTACGCTGACAATTCTCGCAAGTCTGTTGGCATATTGACTAAGTGAGGAGAATAGAAGCATCCCAACTCACGCGGCGTAAAGACTGGCACACCTCCTTCAAAATATAGTGCAATCCCAGGATGCGTTATGCGCATTGCTTGCAAGAGAGTACTGTGCAGAATGTTGCGTTGCGGCGACCTGCTAACAAGCTCCAGGAGACCTGTTCCTTGCCATGCTTCTTTCAAGCGAAGTCGGTAAGTGTCTGCTGGCAATGGTTTCTGAATACCCTTAAATAGCAGTTCCATAACGCGCATGTTCGGCCTGGGGTCATCAAACAAACGTTCTGAACACTTTTTCTCACAAGCAATTACGGAGTTTCTGAGAATTGTGCTTGGTGCAAGGTCTGCCGCCCGTGCATAAAAACGGGCAGCTTCCCAGAAACAAAAAAGTTTAACAAGAGAGTCTCCAGCACGTTGATATCCACGCCACCATGTCGCATCCTCTGCCACTGAGGCTTCTGCAGCCTTCAAGGCGGCAACAGGGGATCCAATCTTCAAATGCACGTTGGCAATATTAGATAATAATTTTGCCTTCTCTATGCCTTCATGCAGTTCATCACACGCCAATGCGGCTGTATAAGACCGTAAAGCCGCGTCTAAGTCACCATGTGCAAACTGTTTGTTTCCAGATTTTTTAAGAGCTGTAATCATAATTCGTCCCATCCGATCTGTTCCGCTTTTCCTTCTGCTGTTTCTTTAAGGGCTTTGTCCGCCATCATTCCGAGAACATCCTGGGACTCCGAAAAAGATTTTTTCCATTTCATCTCATCTTTGATAATTTCAATATAATCAGATGCTTTCATCTGATCAATCCAATACTGTGCCAATACTTTCTGCTCATCTTCGGAAAATTCGGACGCTCTTTTGAAGGCTTCTTCCAAAATCGCTATCATTGTACCTCCTTAACATAGTCAATCAGTATTCTTGTTTGTTTGCAGATAGGTCACCCTATTATTGGTGTCAATTTTTATTTAGCCGCAAAACCCGCTAAAACTCCTGTAATTCACATATTGCATCACATCTATGAACGAAGAACAAGCGTGTCAAGCGTCACCATTGGTGAATGACCCGGCTTCAATCATGCATCGCAACCAGTCATTCCCTTCAGTAAGTGTTATTTGGTGCTGTGTGATGAGCATTCCCAGAATACCAAAAGTTCCAGTATGGGGGATATGAAGTCGAATCGCCCATTTTCGAGCATCTTTGTCATCAGTCGCCACCTTCCATTTTCGCAGAGATGCTACCGCAAGACAGGATGCTTCTCCTGCACCTAATTGCCTCCGCAGCTGTGTATGTTGGATGATTTCTTCCTCAGTCATTCGGACCTTTTCCAGCCATTCCCACTGACATACCGGCAACCGTCCTAGAGTCACCCCCCTTTGTCAATTCGGCAAAGACGTTTTCTGTTGTGCCAACCTCCTCAACAAACGCGGTTTGGATATACTCAGAGCGTTGCACCAGGGCAAAATTTGACAGCACCGTATTGTCAATTAGAATCATGAGTAACTCCACGTTGTGTCGTTGTCTTGTTCCATTGGTGAATTGCCGCCATTTCAGCTTTTGCTTCTTCTATGGTCTCAACGCCAAGACGAAGAGGAATTCCCTGTTATCGAAATTGTTCCTGAAGGTCAAGGCGGTGCATTCCGAGTAACTCAGCCGCTTTTCCCAGGTTGATCTCTTCATCTACATACGCTCCAACCACGACCAACCAACGCAGTTCTGCCTGTCGATTCAACAACTCCTCAATCACTTGATCAACCAGTTCAGGACGGTATTGGCGAACTTTTATCAATTGGTTATACGTCCATGCTTGTATCATCATGAAATCTCTTTCCTTTTCCCCTTTCCCGTTTTCAGGGGTAATCGGGAGTGCTACAGTATAAAATATACGATCAGATCCTTTCTTACATCATCAATAAGGCGATTATGTTGGAGATGCGTTTCGATGTCAATGTTTTTCCTGGAATGCTTTTGACAAGAGTTACTTTGTTGCTATATGCGCGGCGGCTAACGGGGAGCTGAGAGGCCAGGCTTTTAAACCCAACGACTCCGATAAAAAGTAAAATTTTCCTGAACCAAATACTTCTGAAAAGGCCGCGCAGTAAGCCTGGTCCCTCTCCAGCGTTTTGTTGGCATTATTTCAGTGATGCTCTGTATCTCTTTTCATTTATGGTAACTGTATACAAGTTTTTTGATTTTTTCTCATTTGTTCGCAGCCCATAATCAAAAAGCTTATGACAGTTTGGACACAGAACTAATATGTTATCAATCCTATCTTTGCCTCCTTCAGCTTTAGGCTTTATATGACAAGCTTCAATATAGCATCCTCCGTTGGCCTTAAGAATTGTAGTTGAGCAGAACTGACATTTATAGTCCCTATATTTCTTTATCTGCACCATTAAATAATTATGTCTTTTATAGGTCTTTCCATTGATTGTGACCTTTTCTGAACTGTCATTTTCGCATTCAATGATCTTTTTTAATACTTCTTCTTTTTCTACTTCTTCTGATTCAATTGCATCACTGTTTTCTATTTCATGTTGTTCCAATTCGTTATCAAAATTCTCTATTTGTATGTAGGCTGATATTAATTCCTGGCCTTGATAAACGGCGACAACAAAATGATTTAACGCATCTGCCTTAAAGTAGTTTTGAAGTATTGAAAAACCCCTTAATAAGCTGTCTTGATACTGTTTAACCAACTGATAATTAGTCCATTTTTTTGTCGAGGAAAATTTATATCCAAGATTACTCCATGCTTTTAATGTTTTATTATTCATAACCGGGTATTTTTTGTAATCAACCCGATTAAGAAAAATTGTAGCTATTCCGACACCAAAGCCTGGGAAATCCTCAATTTCTTTGAACCAATCTTTCAAAGAGAATTTAGCTTGAAATGGTTTTAACACGAATGTTCTAAATCCATTTATATCCCTTTTCACTGTATTTAGAAATTTATTTTTTGTTCGGTCTCCACCTGATTGAATTCATCCGCCTTCACTTATAAAATTGTAAAAGAAATCAATAAACTCTTTATCGGATATAGAGGATAAATGAGAAGACGTAATGGTATTCTGATAGAAATCCATATCTGAACTATGTAGATCATTAATCCACCATTTCTCAAAATCTTTTAAAATTTTCTTTAGGTATCTTTTTCTATCCATTTTACCTGCTTCTCATTTGCTGTACGTTTCTATGTATGAATGCCAACAAGTAATTATGCAGTTTTTTTTTCTGCATAACTCCAAAAATATCATTTTAATTTTAAGTATCATTTCAGTTTTCATATATCAGAAAAAATTTGAGCTGACAAGCAATTTATAGGATGTTAAGAAATATACTATTGGGATAACATACAGATTATTGAGTTATGCAGGGGGATGACATTGATCCAAAATCGGCATCCTTCATAAGTACTTTACACTTTTTATTTTTTTTAACCACGAAACACACAAAAGGCACGAAAAATGTAAAAATCAAACACAAAAAATGTAAACTACTTTTGAAGCATTATGAAGGATGCCCCAAAATCAATCAAAATTTATTGAACATCTATAACGGGAATTGATTCACCAAGATGTTCTGGAATCGAAATGTCCGACATAGGGCTCCTGACCGCCGACTTTTCTGATCATCGATTTGAAATCATTAATGCTCTGGACTTTCTTATGACACTCGATTATCAAGTTTTTATGGAAGGGCCGATTAAGAGCCCCCAGCGGTTGCCTGTCAGGAACATTGAGAACCAAAGGAGATCAGACTTTTTCCCTGCCAGGCGTTGCGACAATCAAGCTGTTTG
>JAYEHK010000045.1:0-21737 GCA_034659475.1 Bacillota bacterium
GCTTAGGCGACCAGATTGCGTTGTTTTCCCGTTCATTGCCTGTCGCTCCGATGTTATTCTGTCGCTGGATGCCGTTTCTTTCGGAAAAACAATGTGTTGTTTCTGCCGCCGGTAATTTGTCGTTCAATATTCTGAAGCAAAGCCTTTAATTCCAGTTTATTCTGGGCCTTGTACGTGCCGCGGGTGACTTCGCCCAGTGCGTGCAATAATTGCTGTCCGTGTTTGTATAATTCTACACCCCATGAAAAATAGGCGCGGGCATCCTTGAATTGAATCAGTTTATCAGGACAGTGATGGTGCTGCAACGGGGCTTCTCGTTGAGAGGCACAGGGAGAAGGATCTTGCAGCAATTGCTGGTATACTTGTTCAAAGGCTTGGTGTTGGGTATAAACACGTATACGGTTTTCCTTTTGTGGGGAAAGCGGTCTGTTCATATAAAAAGTATCACCTCTTATTTAATAGACAAATGGATAAGAAATGTGCATTCTAATTAAGTTTGCTACAATAAGAAGTAAATTATCGATAAAAATTTTAACCGATGGTTGAAAGGCCCTTTTTCAGTCGATGCCAGAAGGATTTCATGCCGGAAGGCGGCGATGCCGTTTGTTCCTTGCCGATCACGCGTAATGCGATGGTGGCGATATATCTGGAGTATTCTGCTCGACGATCTAATAGGAAAAGAGGGACCTGTTGTTTGTTGGAACGGGGCACAAGCGAATCGTAGGGGAGCCACCCTAAGACAATTGGATCAATTTTCATAAATTGTTGGAGCGCTTTGACGAAACTATCTTTGCATTGTTTGGCTTCCTTTTCATTGTCACAACGATTGACGATTAGATTTACTTTAAGATCGGCATTTCTTTGCCAGAGTACTTTTGTCAATGCATAGGCATCCAACAGAGCATGGGGTTCTGGATTGGTCAGTAACAAAAAATCGTCCGCTACTTCCAGAAAATGAAGAACCAGATCCGAAAGCCCTGCCCCCGTATCAAGAAGGAGAAAGTCAAACTCATTTTCCAGCTCGGAAAAACCAGAGATAATACGGTTGAATTGAAGCGGAGTCAGGTGCGTGAAAGCGGGAATGCCACTTGAACCTGGGATCACCTTAATGCCGCCAGGCCCATCCATGATCACATCGCAAAGCCTGCAATGTCCCTGAATAACGTCGGCTAGATTTTGACTATTGTGTAAACTCAACAAGACCTCAATATTAGCCATACCTATATCTACATCTAATAGAAGCACCTGTTTACCCAGGTGGGCCAGGGCTAGCGCAAGATTAATAGAAAACGTTGTCTTCCCTACGCCCCCTTTGCCACTGCCTACTGCAAGGACCCTTGTTTTCATAAGAGGATTGGCAGTAGAAACAGGAAGACTGACACTCCACAGCTTTTCACTTAAATTTTTTTCAATAACCTTGGAATGCAAGTATTGGTGCTCGTATTCTACCCCCAACCATGATATTTCTGTTCCCACTGGAGGCAATAATAGGCTTCCATTATGAAAACATAGATCGAGATCAATATGATCAGGATACATTTGCTTAATGGTAACTTCATAAACATCACGATGAATAGGAGAATTGGTCGTAAAGAAAACGTGTTGACCTGTATCGAATATCGATTGGTTCATTGAATCGCTCCCTTAGTTTTACGTCAGCTTTGACTATACATCAAGGTGGAATTATTCTAACTTTTTACGAATCTTTTTGGATTATGTCACCAATAAGCGTTTTGATTTCCCTCCAAGTGTTTACTCGAGTAATGCCTTCTGATTGCACATGCTGATTATAGGGTTGATCAAAAATTAAAACGGGCAGGGTTTGAGATAATTCAAGGCATACATCGGGATGGTCTTCAATCATCACGTCGATCTCATATTCCAGACAAGCTTCCAATTTGCTGAAATGATGCACATTCTCGGTATTGTTCATCACTAGTTTGTGATAGGGCAGCTCGTGTTGCTCAAGCCATTCCTGGGTGATCGCTTTTACCTTGCTATCCCGTTGATTTCGTGCAGTAATTAATACAATTTTATGGTCCTGATGCAGTTGCTTGATGACCTGTATCGCATCATTCTTTGGAGAGACATCTCGATAAATCAGGGGTAAATACTGGGCAAGAAACTGGTGAGCCGTTTGTTGCGACCATCCCAGCGATTTTTCAATGAGATATTCATTCATATCTGTTTGAATAGCAAGTTTATTTGCTGTGCTGAAGGTTTGTGCATATTTATAGATCATTTCTCGGGTGTTGGTTATGGTGTTATCAATGTCAATTCCAATGTTCACCAATAAGAGCTCCTTTCAAAAAAAAGATTGCTCTTACTATTTTACCTTTTTTATGTTGAGGTGGGGGGAGTTTTATGATGAATTCAATGAAATGAAATACGGGTCATTATGATGAAATAGAGGAGACAATATGAGATGTGGATAATATTGGAATAACACTGCGTCAATGAAATGATAGACGATGTTTAATCGCAGCAAAGTGAGGAATGAGTATTGTAGAAGGAGGGATGAATAAGTATATTGATTTGACTATATTTGGTATAATATAAAATAATAGGGATGTTGCACAAGAGCTTATGAAATCACTGGTATATTTCCTCGTTACTACTCAGCCGTGTTAATCCGTGTCTATTCTTTCCAACTGACCAACTAACCAACTTTATGCCGCATAATCCGTCAACTGAGAAACTTGAGTTATTATTTTGTCAATGGCTGAGTAGTAACATTTCCTCATAATAGATATGCCTGAAAGTGGAAACGCTGAACGATCAAATGCGAATACTGATTGAGGTTTCACAGGTTAGTGCTGTCAATTTGATGTTTCTGACAGCGCAAAACAGGTAAATATAAAAGCATTAATCACGAATTGATGCTGACGGGTTAAGAAGGATGGGGAGAACAATTGGTGCGGCAAATAGGAAAGCAAAAAATTTTTGATCAACTGGTTATTTTTCATATTATGTGCATGCTTATATTAAGTGCTATTTTATTACACCATTTATGTATAAGTACTCGGTACGACAGACCGAATGCTGCTTTCATTACTACCTGTATGATTCTTTGTCTTATTATTTTGATCGGTTGGTTTACTGGTCTGGTTTCAGATATACGACTCCGCTTTGAAAACACGTTATTTAGATCTCGCAGGCAAATGGAAGAAATTATTAGCTTTTTGCCTGATGCTACGCTGGTTCTAAACAAAGAAGGCAAGGTAATTGCATGGAACCACGCCATGGAAGAAATGACGGGCATTAAAGCCGAGGATATGATGTACAAGGGGGATTATGCTTATGCGTTTCCTTTTTATGGTGAGTGCAGACCGATATTAGCCAATTACCTTCTCGACCCGCAGTTAGAAAAAAGGCCAAATGAAGAGTATGTGATTACAAAAATTAACGATGCGCTTATCATGGAGAATTTTGCACCATGTCTTCATGAAAATGGGGCAACGCTATGGAGCAAAGCAACCCCTTTGAATGATGAGGAGGGGAATATTGCAGGGGCGATCGAATCATTCAAAAATATCACTGAATTAAAGCAGCTTAAACTAGAAATTGAGCGTATTGATCGGCTCAATATTATTGGGCAAATGGCTGCTAGTATTACACATGAAATCCGTAACCCCTTAACAACCATTCGGGGAATGCTTCAACTGTTAAGTCAGAAGAAAGAATATGAGGAAGACGAGGAGAAATTCTCACTCATGTTAGAAGAACTTGATCGTTGCAATGAGATAATTAGTGAGTATCTTTCTCTGGCAAAAAATGAGCATGTGACACTAGAGCAACATAACCTAAACGATATCATCCAGGCGTTAGGCCACTTGTTATCGGCTGACGCGATTCTAACAGACAAAATGATTGTTTTTCATCTAGCTGAAGATATTCCCCGAATAATGCTCAATGAAAAGGAAATTCGTCAAATGTTGCTTAACCTGGCAAGGAATGGTCTGGATTCCATGGAAGCAGGAAAATGTTTGACCATACGGACTGCCTCGGAAGGAAACAAGGTTATTATGGAAGTGATTGATGAGGGGACAGGCATTCAACCAGAAGTACTTGCTATGTTAAATATGCCTTTTATGACGACCAAAAAGAACGTTTGTTCTTGTGGTTTAAAGAGGTGACGATATGTTTGACGGATTTACGAAAAAGGAATTTATTCAGACAGCAGCGGATTCTATTGGCTTATTGTTTGGGGCGTACCTACTTATCGCCGGGGTTTTTTTGTTTTTTTAGAAATGACGAAGTGAACCAAAATAAATAAAATGCATATACAAGTAGTGAGGTGATGCATTTTGAGAGATTTCATTGTGGAATGGGCAGGAACCCCTAACTTTAGTAATGGCAGAAAAGGGCGTAAACCGATTGTCATTGTTGATCATATTACGACTGGATTATATCCAGGGACGTTGCATTGGATGCAGAATCCAACTGCGAAAGCGAGTGCTCATTATCTGGTGACTAAAACAGGGTTAATCTTTCAAATGGTAAAAGATGAAGACACAGCATGGGCTAATGGGGTAGTTAATAAACCAAACTGGCCTTTGTATGACGGAACCAACCCAAATCGTTACACATTGACAATTGAACATGAAGGACTTGCAGGCGATGCCTTGACAGAGGAGCAGTATCAGGCAAGTCTGTGGCTCCATAAAAAACTGATTCAGAAGTGGCATATTGCCGTAACAGAAGATACAATCATTGGACATTATCGTATTGATGGGGTGAATAGAGTCAACTGTCCTGGACCGAATTTCCCATGGAAAAGACTCTTTGAAGATTTGAATGCCAATGAGGCAGAACCTTTAGTTGTTGGATGGAAAGAAGAAATCATGCAACAAGCAACTGAAGCCGGGCTCATTACTTCTGCACACCAAGCTGATGAACCAGCGCCTAAATGGTTTGTTCTGGCGGTGGTGCTGAACGCACTAAAAAGGATAGAAAACTAAAACTTTTATTATAGTAGATCTTTTGTGATTGATGGATGTAATTCTTCGAATGCATTTTGTTTGAGAAGTTGCTGGATTTCAATTTCTGATAAAGATCGAATGATGTGAATCGTTGAGAAAAGGTTTAGGTCAATCTCATGAAAAGATCCCAAATCCATTGTTTTTAGGTCATATATGATGCGTACCCGTGGTCGAGAGGGTGAATCTTTTTTTACTTCAAGTACCAGTGCAAGTGTTGACGTATTGAGTTCTACAATACTTCCAGGCGGATAAACGGCAACATTAGCAATCAAAGCATCTACCATGCGGGGTTGCAGATGAGTACCTGACATATTTTTAAGGATTTCATTTGCCTGTTCAAACGTAAACGGTTCGTGGTAAGGCCGATCGCTCATCAAGGCATCGTAAACGTCAGCAACGGCAACAACTCGAGCGTATTCGTGGATATCATTCAGTGATAATTTACGGGGATATCCTTTCCCATCCCAGCGTTCATGGTGCTGGAAAGCAATATGGGCTGAAAGAAGGGAGATATCCGAATAATGGCGTAACGTTTCGAAACCGTAAGATGGATGATTTCGCATTATGGTGAATTCTTCATCATTTAGCTTTCCCTTTTTGTTTAAAATAGAATGATCAATATCGGTTTTGCCAATATCATGCAATAAAGCGCCAACCCCTAGTTCCTGTAATTGCATTTCATTGTAAGAAAGGGTAAGGCCGATTATCAAAGCTAAAACGCAGACATTTACTGAATGCTGGAAGGTAATATCATCAAAAGCATTAATTTCTGCCAAGCCAATGAGGACATCACGGCTGCTCATTATGTCATCAACGAGCGTATTTACAGTATTTTTAATCTGTGCGGTGTTGATTTGCCGATTATTCTCCAGGTTCTGAAAACTTTCCTTAATGGTCTTAACAGCCTGTGCTCTTTTTTTTTCAGAAACAATTTCAGGTATATCCACTGGCCCTAGTTTTTCTTCTTGAATGTATACAGAGTGGATATTCAGCTCCTGTAATCGACGAATATAGCGTTCACTGAGATTTGTTCCTACACCGAGAAGAATACGTCCATCACTGTTGTGGATATTTCTTGCCAGAGTCATATTGGATTGAAGTAGTTTTGTGCTTACGCGTCTCATTATATAATATCCTCATGTTTGCAGAAGTTGTAGGTGCTTGATCAATTAATTTAAGCAAGTATAAAACAATTATATATGTTTTGGATTTCACTGCCAATAGTTTTAAAGAATATGATTTTAGACCTATGGAAAAATACAATAATTTGACAAAGCACCCTCTGTAAAAGCGGGTGCTATTTTGCGTCGTTATTCAATTGTGTATCAATGAACAATTATGTGGTACGAAAATGAAGCGGACTGACTTGCAATTGGCTATTTGTAATTTGGCATAACACTCTTTATGGTTAAATTTATCGTCTTTTCTTTCAATTTCGAAGAAAATGACGATTATCTGATATAAAGGCACAATGTTTGCATTATCTATTGTTGCCGGTCGGTAAGTGAAAAAATGCGCATATTACTTAATCTATCGTGTTAAAAGAACGAAAGTGTTTTTTGCCACTAGTTATGTAGAATGATTTGAACAAGAAATTATAAGTAAATAGGGGGATTAGCTAGATATGAGTAAAATGTTTCCGAATCTATTTTCGCCTGCCAAAATTGGTAATTTAGAAATCAAAAATCGTGTTGTAAAAGCACCACAATCCACTGGACTTAGTAACATGGATGGGTCAGTCAGTGAAAGGCTGATACGGCATTATCGCGAACTCGCCAAAGGTGGAACAGGATTGGTTATCGTAGAATATGCCTTTGTTGATAACATAGCTTCTAAATCGGCTCACTGTCAGCTGGGTATTAGTAATACAGAACATATACCGGGTCTGGGATGGTTGGCAGATGTCATTAAGGATAATGGAGCTGTAGCTGGGATTCAGATTGAACACTGCGGGAGACAAAAATTCCTGGGCACAAAGCCAATGAAATCTGCTTCGCAGATTCCTTGGCCTAAGATTTATGAAGCATATGGAACCGTACCTGATGCCATGACCATTGAAGAAATCGAACAGCTTGTAGAAGACTTTGGCGATGCTGCTGTACGTGCTGTTTCAGCCGGATTTGAATTGATCGAGATTCATGGGGCTCATGGATACCTGATCACCAATTTCCTTTCTCCTCATACGAACAAACGTAATGATTTATATGGTGGATGTCTCGAAAATCGGATGCGGATTCTGGTGCAAATTGTTAATAATATTCGCTCCAAAATTGGCTATGATTTCCCGCTTACCGTACGCTTGAGTGGAACCGATTATGAACCGGACGGACTAACCATTGAAGATACCATAGAAATGTGTAAGAAAATGGAGCAAATCGGTTTGGATGCGATTCATGTTTCAGGTGGCGATCATCATATGATGATCCATCAGGTAACTCCTATGGCCTTGCCTGTTTGCTACAATACGTGGGCAGCAGAGCGAATTAAGAAGGAAATCTCTATTCCGGTCATTGCGTCTGGATCTATTACTCTGCCACAGTATGCAGAGGACATTATTGCCAGCGGAAAAGGTGATTTCGTCGGTTTGGGTCGGCCTTTATGGGCAGATCAATACTGGCCGAAAAAGGCAGAGGCTGATCATCCTGAGGATATTCGTCCTTGTATTCGCTGTAATGAGGGATGCTTGGAAAGAACATTCTTCCTGTATAAGAATGTTACCTGTGCGTTAAATCCGACCATAGGCAGAGAAGAAGAATTAGTGATTAAAGCTGCTGATACCAAGAAAAAAGTTGCGGTTGTTGGTGGTGGGCCAGCAGGTATGGAAACAGCAAGAGTATGTGCCTTGCGTGGACATGAGGTCACTTTATTTGAAAAACGGAAACTGGGTGGTTATTTACATGAGGCTTCCGTTCCTGAATTTAAAGCAGATATTCGGCCCCTTATGCAGTATCTGATTCATCAGGTTGAAAAGCTTGATATTAAAGTTGTCGAAGCGGCAGCAGACAAAGAAATGCTGCAAAAAGGCGGATTTGATGCTGTGGTTGTGGCAGTAGGCGCTGAACCCATAGATTTAAAAGTGCCGGGTGCGGATAAAGCACTGGTTGTGAATGCCTTGGATGTATTGTCTGGAAAAGTGAAACCCGGCAAAGAACTGGTTGTTATTGGGGGTGGGTTAATTGGAACTGAAACTGCCCTTGATTTTGCTGAACAGGGATCAAAAGTGAGCGTTGTTGAAATGCAGGATGAAATTATGACTGATGTTGCTGTAACGGACAAATTAGCCTATAGTGATCGTATTGCGAAGACAGATATGAAGATCTATACTTCTAGTAAGATGACAGAGGTTACGGACTCTGGTGTTATCGTTAGTGGAAGAAAGGGAACTCTTGAACTTCAAGCAGATATGGTTCTGGTCGCAGTTGGACTGGCACCTGTTTCCACACTCTATCAGGAACTTAAGGAGACGGGTATGGAAACATACCGGGTTGGCGATTGTGTAAAAGCCGGTAAAATCTATGACGCAATGCATACTGCTTATAAGACATCCTTAAATATTTAGTAACCATTACAAATATGTTCATCCAACTGTGGGGGTCGGGGTTTTATTCCTGATCCCCTTTTTTTAGATATGAAAACTTAAATGGTACAATATAGTCGTAGTTTAATGTCATGTAGCAGAGTTTTTTTCAGGGGGGATGGATATGGTTGATCAACACGAAGGAACGCTTCAGAATTTGGCCCAGATGTTCAAGGCTATGGATGAAGAATCTGTTGCGATCATGGCAACAAATTTAAAAATCTTAATGATTGTTATGGACCATGACCTCAAATTACAATATGGAAATGATGTCTTTTTTAATCTGGTGGGATGGAAGCAGGAAGAAGTGATTGGTCAGGACTATGTTCAAAACTTCATTCCTGCGGAAATGACGTTTTTAGTAGGAACAACGTTGCGAGAAATTATTGATAAGCAAACAAACAATTACAGTGGATCAAATCAGGTGCTTACACGGGATAGAGGGGTGCGATTTGTTAACTGGAATTCTGTACACCTGCGAGCAGAAGACGGAAAAACACAGGGGATGCTTTGTATTGGCATTGACATTACTGAATATAATAGCATGCGTAACATCCTGGGCAGAGCAGATCGGGAAAAAAACATTATTCTTGAGAATGTACGGGAACCTGTGGTTTATCATGATGATGAGGGGCGAATTTCATGGGCCAACCAGGCTTTTCTTGATCTGACCGGGACTTCCAGCAAGATGCTAATTGGTACATATTGCCATCATTTGTTCACGGAGTCAGATCAGGCCCGTTTGGAATCTTCAACATATAATAGCATTGCCAGTGGTCAGGTACAGGAAGGTCAGGTTAAATTTCTAGATGGTACAGAGTGGATCAGCAAGGCTTTTATTATTACCGGTGATGAGCTTCATTCAGGAAAAGTCATGCGGGTGATGTTTCCCGCAAAGAAGGAAGACGAGAAATTGTTGTCGGTTCCGAGCCAGACGAGTCTATCCCGAAGGGTTATTACTCGCATTATTTACGAAACAAATGAGACCATCCATGCCGAGGGGGTAGGCGTGTTTTCTGATGCCATGGCACAGGTTATGGAACAGGCCAGGATTGTACAGGCAGACCGAACGGTTCCAGTACTTATTGAAGGAGAAACAGGGACGGGGAAAGAAGTGGTTGCTCGTTTTATTCACAATGATTATAAAAGCAACAACATCCCTTTTGTGGATATCAATTGTGCGGCAATTACACCTACAATATTTGAAAGTGAGCTATTTGGGTACGAAGGAGGTTCTTTTACCGGAGGACGTCCTGGTGGACAAAAAGGGAAACTAGATATTGCCAAAGGAGGAACGCTATTTCTTGACGAAATAGGTGAGATTCCTGTCAGCATTCAGGCTAAATTACTGCGCGTCCTTCAGGAGAAAGAATACTACCCGGTAGGTGGACTTAGCAAGAAGTCTGCTGATGTTCGGTTAATTTGCGCGACTAATGTTGATCTTGAACAGAGTATGTTAGAAGGTACCTTCAGAAGGGACTTATTTTATCGGTTGGAGGCTTTTCGAATTCACATCCCTGCCCTCCGAGAACGACCGGAGGACATCATACCCCTTGCCCGAATGTTTTTAGTGTCTATGGCAAAAACAAAAAACAAACAATTTTCTTCCATTAGTGATGCGGCAGCTCGAATTCTCCTTGCTCATACCTGGCCGGGAAATGTCAGGCAGCTAAGAAATGTTATGGAACGATTGGTGTTAACCTTTGATGATAAGGAACTAAAACCTGAACATCTGCATTTCCTTAAAAAAAGTGAAGGTAACGCAGCTGCGAATACTAACCATGAGCTACTTCAGTCTATTACTGAAGCGGAAGATCTGGTTCTACCTGAACAACAGTTAAATCTGCAGGAGTTTACCGATCAAATCATTAGAAAATCACTGAAAATTCACGGCGGGAATAAAACGCAGACAGCTATTTATCTGGGGATGTCCAGGCGATCGCTCACGTATCGACTCAAACAAATGGGAATGACAAACAACGATTGATACGATTTTAAATAAAAAATCCCGTTCATGTGAACGGGATTTAAAACAAACTCATTTAAGGAGATAACGCGAATTTGATGGCTAATGTGTAAGGATTTACTATTGAGACTTCTCAAGTTCTGCAAACCATTTTTCATTATGGTGTGCACTGATCTCGGCATCAATATATCCATCCAGCATCATAGAACTGAACTCTACCCTGGATTTTGGATGGATAGCAGCCAAGAAAAAGTGTCCGGCTATGGCCAGAATCAGAATGACTGCTACCCAGAAATGCACTGAATAACAGACTGCCAGGAATGCTGGCGGTACGAGATGTCGCCATAGCCACATGGGAAATCCGGTTAATATCATTAACAGGCACCCGACAATAATGAGCCCGCCCAGTAGTTTTTGCCCGGCATTATATTTATCTTGTGGGGGGATTTCTTCTGTTTTTAAAAAGGGAATATATCCACCCATTGTTTTAAGCCATCCAACATCATCTTTAGTGAATGTTGAAATGGTATCTGCAAATTTGGAAAAACGCTCAAAATTTAGTAGAATATAAATGGCGGGGCCAGCTGTGAAAACAAGACCTGCCCATCTGTGCACCAGTGAGGCGTTGGCTGGCCCGCCAAATAGATTACTAATTCCCATCACGTCAAAATAGAAACCAATTCCAGTAAGACCAAGGATAATAAAGCATACCAGATGCACCCAGTGCATGGTTCGCGTCTGTTCACCGTGTTTTAAAACTTTTCCGGTTACATCACTCATTTTATTTCCTCCTTATTAAGCAGCTTCGGTTGGGTCATGTTTCAGGTGTTCCATTAAGTCTGGGATATCTTTGCCATAACGAGTATGAAGGAGGTGGTGGGCTTTTTCACTGACCGGCTTTACCTCTCCAGGAGAAAGGTATTCTTTATAAATTTGAATGATTTCAGGATTTTCATGTGATTTGCGAATGGCCATGGATTCATCCAACGAATACATTCCCGCAATTCTCTTTTCAATATAATCATCCGAAGCAGCAAATGCATCAAAACCAAACTTGGCAAATACTCCTGTTAACACGGCGGCAGCTACGAGCATGCCTGACCCTTTCACAAACTGTCTTCTGGTGAAAACTGATTTTTCCTTAAAGAAACTCACATCCATTCCTCCTTATTAGTACAGGTCTCTTCTGATGGGTTGGCCTCCGCCATTGATACAACCCCCGTGACAATTCATTACTTCAATAAAATGGTATTTACTTCGACCGGCCAGTACGTCTTCGATTACGGCATCCACGTATTTTAAACCGGTTACAACACAGACATTAACGGGAACGGTTTTCCCAAGTGCCTTAACAGGAATATTCACGGAAGCTTCACGTACAGGTTGCAACCCCCTGACAGCTGTAAACTCAACCTTTTCCAGCGTTTCTTCGCTTAGTATTTCATAAGCTGTTCGCAGCGCTGCTTCCATAACCCCTCCGGTTACTCCGAAAATTGTAGCAGCTCCGGTTGAACTCCCCACTAGGCGGTCAGCTTTTTCATCAGGTAATGATAAAAAGTCAATCCCAACATCTTTAATGAATTGTGCGAGTTCTCTTGTGGTAATAACAACATCTACATCCTTAAAACCAGAAGATATAAATTCTGGGCGGTCACATTCGTATTTTTTGGCTGTGCAGGGCATAACAGACACTACAAACATGTCAGCAGGATCAACAGCTAACTTCTGTGCTGCATAAGTTTTTGCAACAGCACCAAACATCTGCTGGGGTGATTTTGCAGAAGAGATATGAGGTAACACATGCGGAAACTTATCTTCTGCATATTTTACCCAGGCAGGGCAACAGGACGTAAATTGAGGTAGGGGGCCAGTGTGTTCGAAGCCCTCAACCCCTACGGCATTAAATATTCGGTGAATCAGTTCTGTACCTTCTTCCATAATGGTGAGATCAGCGGAAAACTCGGTATCGTAAACCTGATCAAAACCAAGTTTGCGAAGGGCTGCGTACATTTTGCCTTTCACATTGGTACCCGGAGCAAGTCCGAATTCTTCTCCCAGTGCAACTCGGACAGCGGGAGCCTCCTGTACGACAACAAATTTGTCTGGATCATTCAGGGCTTGTTTAACGATGTCAAGGGTAGGACGGTCCACAATTGCCCCAAACGGACAATTAATCAGACACTGTCCGCAATTAATGCATTTTTGACTATTGATCGTATGTTTCTGTCCCAGCCTGCCGTGAATGGCTCCAGTGGGACAAATGGAAGTGCAGTGGTCACAAGCTTTACAGGCATTGGTTACCTGTATTAAGCCTGTTGAAAGAACTGTACTCAAAAAATTTCCCTCCCTTTTTGGTTTTTTTTGTCTAAAAACTCTTCTCCGGCAGGAGAAACGTGCACCTCCTTTCAGGGATTCATGTTCTACCTATGGTCTAAAAAAAGACCCGCTAAACAAGCGGGTAGAGAAAAATAGGAATTGTATGTAAAAAGCGATGTCGCTTTTTCACCCGCAGGCATATAAAGCATTCGATAAGCAGATTCCATAGTCTTATTGGGAAGTCTGGAGTAAGGGAGAAGAGCTATCTCCCTAAAAATTTGGTATTATACAATTTACACACCTCACTGATAAATGCTTTTAAAAGCAGTAATAAATAACGATAAATAAATCACCTCAAAAATGCACAAAAAAGTGACCTCTAGAAAAGGCCACAACAACTAAACCCTAATCTTAAGGATTTTTATTGTCTCCTTTCCAAGCACGGGAGGCGCAAAAGTTTCCTTTTGTACCCACAGGCAGCATGACCCTGATCGGTTGATTTTAGTTGTTGCTGCTCGGAGATTTATAGTTATTAAATATTTTCGAGGATTAAACAATAATGGGCAGATGCGTATGAAAAATTAGCATACAGCATCTGCCCATTTACGAGCAAATTTTGTGATACTCCTTTCCAAGCACGGGAGGCACAGGGTTTTCGCACTGCACCCATAGACCATTAATCCATTGTATTAAAACGTTAGGTTTCAATGGTTCGGAGCGTATAAAATATATGTCCTAAGTTTATCACGTGAAAAGTAAATAGGCAACAAGTTTGTAAAAAAATAGAAAAATTAAACTCGTCTTTATCTTTTTATCAGGATCAGAAGAGTTAGACTTGAGGAATTGCTATGTGTATACTAGTCTTAATGAAATTTTTTCAAGATATTGTTGGAAAGAGGTTGTTCGTTTCATGAATACAAAAAGAGTACTCTTTAAAGCACTGATTGTCCTTTTGTTTGTATGTATTTTCCCGTTATCTGCCAGTGCAGAAGAGAATGTAAATGGCAAGGGATATCTTCTCGTTGTGGATAAACTCCAATTGGAAGATATTGATCCAGCTATAACACCAGCGATCCATTCAGTGGTTGATAAGGGAGCTCTAGGGTTGGCAAGCAACCGAACCCTGCGGGGACATAACCCGTTGGATACTAGTCTGACGATTGGAGCCGGGAATTTGGACAGGGCTTATAATAATGGCATTATGGCCTATAATACGGACGAGATTGTTAAGGAGAGGAAAAAAACTGCTGGTGAATTATATCAAAGCTTGAGCCATTATTCATCAGAGGCATATGATTGCTTGATGGTTAATATTCCTGAAATGGTTGCTGGTATTGAGAGTGAGAATGTAACAACTGTGCCGGGAGCAATGGGGGAATTGCTTGCACAAAATGGATATTACGTCTGTGTGCTTGGGAATGGGGATCTTGTCAGTTCTTTATCTCGAAACGCGGTTGCAATTGCCATGGATCAAAAAGGAGGCGTTCCCCTAGGGAATGTAGGTTCTGATATGAACATAAGTGTGCCGACCAGCTACCTCAGCCTGGAAACTGATTATGATGCATTGAAAAAGGGAATACAGGCTTACGAAGATAAGGCAGATCTTTTTATCATTGATTTATCTGATCTAGCTCGTTTGGAGGAAGCGGATACTGCTTTGCCTGAAATAATGGCGCAGGAAAAAGAAATCAGATTGCAAAAGATTGATTCCTTTGTGCAATTTGTGTTAACACAGATGGACATGGCGTCTGATCAATTATGGATTTTGGCACCATCTACTACCCGTAATGCGATTGCTTCCAAAAATTACTTTACGCCGATTTTAACCATTGGAAGTGGGGTTGAGAATGGTTATCTGACATCTGGTGCAACGAGACGGGAATATATCATTGCCAATACGGACATTGCACCTGGTATTTTGAATTTCTTTGGGATAAAACCGCCTAGTCAGATGATGATAGGACGTTCACCAATAGCCATTGCCAGTGAGGAGGACACACTTGAAAAAGCAAAGATGATTAGTGATTCTACAGCCCGTGTGAATCGGTTGAGACCACTACTTATCAAGGGGTATGTATTTATTTTGATCGTTGTCATTCTCATTAGTTTAATATCCATATTTATGATACATAAATGGATACGTATACTGGAATATTTTCTGGTGGGTTTGGCTGCGGTACCACTGGTTCTTTTGGTTTTAGGGAAAATACCCTTACCATACGATTGGTTGTATATCCTGCTCGCTGTAGGGCTTACGATTATTGTAACGGTAGGCTTATTAGCTGGTTTTAAAGGGAACAGTTTGAAGGCGTTTGTTGCGCTGGCCTTATTAACTGTGTTGGGTATCAATCTGGATTTGTTCACTGGTAGTTCAATGATTCAGAGTTCAGTGCTGGGCTATGACCCGATGGCAGGGGCTCGATATTATGGTGTGGGAAACGAGTTTATGGGGATTTTGATGGGGTGTACCATCGCTACGGCTGCTTTGATTTATGAAAAAACAAATAAGCCATGGATGCTTGCAGTTATAGGGGGCATTTTCTTTTTGGAATGTTACGTTATTGCTGGGCCTTCTATTGGTGCCAATTCCGATGGTTTTATTACTGCGCCCTTTGCGTTTCTGGTTACGCTGGTTTTATTGGGAGATATCAGGATGAGGCCGGGCGTGCTTTTAGGAATAGGACTGATTATTATGTTGGCTGTTGCGGGGGTGAGTATTTATGATGTTCATCGACCGATAGAATTGCAGTCTCACATTGGCCGAGCGGTAACCAGTATTTTAGATGGTGGTTGGCAGCAGGCGGGGATTATTATTTCAAGAAAAGCAGCCATGAATATTAAACTAATAAAATACACGATATGGAGTCGTGTGTTCATTGTGATCTTGTTTGCACTGATCATTTTGCTCGTTCGTCCGGTTGGTGCAATGAGGAAATTAAGGCAGAAACGTCCGTATCTGGTGAAAGGATTTGCAGGGATCATTGCCGGGTCATTGGTCGGATTGATAGTGAATGATTCAGGGATCGTGCTGGCCTCCACCGCAAGCATTTATCTGGTTGTTCCGCTCCTGCTGCTAATGCTTCAACAGCAAAGAAATAAACTTGTATAATATGTTCAAAAAGTGGAAGAAAAGTTTTGAGGTTAATTAGAAAATAGCTTTATAATAGACGCAGATTTTGCTGATTTATATGATTTACGCAGACCATTTTTTGTAAGAGGTGAGGGGTCAGGAGTGAGGCGTAAGGGCAATGCCTGGCGCTTAGCGCCTGACTTTCATCGGTGGTTGTAACCTGCAGACATGGCGGGTTAGTACGAAAATACGAATTGAAAACGCAGATTTTCGCTGATGTCCGCTGATGAACGCTGATAATTTTTTAAATATATAAAACAGCGTTAATCTGCGAAAATCAGCGTTAAAATCGTTCCCTTGCGCTGCACATCTCTTATTTTCATCGGTGGATGTGTTCTGCGAGTATAGAAAGGGTGATTGGAATTGGCAAAAATTGTTTGACGAATAATATGGGATGATTTGTTCACAATAATCAATGAGGGCTGCACTCATTGAAATAGATGTTTTAGGAAAACTGACTGTTTATATACCAGTAGAAGTTGTAGTGATTGTGCAAGCAGCCCTACCTTATTCTGAAGGTTGATATACATGGAAAAGCATGACCATACCTGTAAGGTCTGTGGAGAGAAGATCTTCTGAGAATTTTAGGATGTAAGTGCATTAACTAATCTTACTTGATGTGAAAATTGAATGTATCAGATGTTTATCTTCTCTAAACATGCTTATGGCTTAACGCTGATAACCCTTTAGTAATTCCGAACTTTCCCTTTTCCCTAATACTCGCTCTTGGGCGGGTATTTTTTTGGGCTTACCATTGATAGGCAGTGGTGTACAAAAGGTGTATTCAGCAACATATAATCTTCATGCGTAAATATTATTTGAATATATATTACGTTGTTACATGATATACTAATATAGTACATTTATTTTCGCCTTTCTTTCAAGGGAAAAGGAGAAAGAATCAAATGCAACAGGGAGTGTTTTCATGAGTTACTATAAGGAGTATCAACAAAAGCTTTGTTCTCCAAAAGATGCTGTTAAAATTGTAAAATCAGGCGATATGGTGCAGTATAATTCATACAATGGGGTTCCGCCGGCTCTGGATAGAGCCTTGGCAGCCCGCAGAGATGAATTGGAAGGGGTCATCATTACTACTAGCGTGGTCCTATACCCGCTCCATACGATTTCATCTGATCCTGAGGGGGCACACTTTGTTTATAATAACTGGCATGCTTCAGGATATGATCGCAAGCTTGCACAGACGGGTAATTATTATTATGTTCCCGCTCTCTATCATGAATATCCCAATATTTTGGCTAATAATAAGATGATAGATGTGGTCATGATTCAGGTGGGTCCTATGAATGAGGATGGGTATATGAATTTTGGACCTTCTGCGGCGCACGCGCATATGATTGTGAATGTGGCCAAAAAGGTCATTGTAGAAGTGAATAATAACATGCCCACTGCGCTAGGCGGGCAAGAGGAAGCTGTCCATATTCATGAAGTAGATATAGTTGTGGAAGGGGATCAACAGGACCTCTTCACTATTCCGCAGCTTCATCCAAACGATATTGATAAACGAATTGCGGCTCTTTTAATGGGGGAAATGGAGGATGGAGCTTGTCTGCAGTTGGGAATTGGAGCATTGCCCAACATGGTAGGGGAGTTGATTACAGATTCTGATCTTAAAGATTTGGGTGTACACACAGAAATGCTTGCTGATGCCCATGTGAAGATGTATGAAGCTGGTCGTATTACTGGTATGAACAAAACCATTGATCGAGGGAAAATGGTGTATGGATTTGCCATGGGGTCGCAGGAACTTTATGATTTTATTGATCAAAATCCCGCATGTGCAACTTTTCCCGTATCTCATGTGAACGTTCCGCAAATCATTGCACAAAATTCTAAAGTAGTTGCTATCAATGGTGCTATTGAAGTAGATCTTTTTTCACAGATCAACTCTGAATCATCCGGGTTTAGGCATATTTCTGGAACAGGGGGACAGGTGGATTTTATGCTCGGGGCATTTATGTCCGAGGGAGGCAAAGGAATCATTTGCATGTCATCAACCTTCACTGACAGGGAAGGAAATCTGCTATCACGCATTCGACCTACGTTAAGTCCTGGTAGTATTGTTACGGTTCCTCGTACGATAGCCCATTATCTGGTTACTGAATACGGAATTGTAAATCTAAAAGGAAAATCTACCTGGGAGAGGGCAGAAGCATTGATTAGGATTGCTCATCCCCGTTTCCAGGATGACCTTGTGGAAGAAGCTCGGAAGATGAACATTTGGAGAAATAGCAATAAACTGCAGGGCTAATTAGAAAATAGGTTGAGTATAAGCGGAATTATTAGTTGGAAAGTTGGTTAGTTGGACAGTTGGAACGTTGAAGTGGGTTAATTAGAAAATAGCTTTTTAATAGACGCACCCTAACGGGTACCACTGATGCTCCCTATGGTCGCTATTAAGGATGCTGATAAAAATATATAAAAAAACAGCGTAAATCAGCGGTAATCAGCGTTAATCTGCGTTAAAATCGTTCCTTTACTCCTCACTCCTCACCTATTTCGCTGTGTGAATCTACGTTAATTTATTAGCTAGCGTCGATTATGGCCATGGTACATCGTGAAATACAAATAAGTTTTTCAGCCTCATCGTAAATGCGGATATCCCAGACGATTGTCTTTCTTCCGACATGGATGGGTGTGCCAACAGCGGTTACCACTCCGTCACTCTTGCTACGGATATGGTTGGCGTTGATTTCCAGCCCCACAGCTCTTTGTTCCTTCTTATCAATAAATAGATAACTACCCGCCGAAGCGACTGTTTCTGCGATGACAACGGAAACCCCTCCATGCATGAGGCCAAAAGGCTGGTGTGTTTTGGGTGTGACAGGCATTGTAGCGACGACTTTCTCTTTTGTATATTCAATAATATTAATATCAAGTGTATTCATTACTGTTTTGCTAATATCAAAACTACTTTGATCGTACATAAGAAATCCCCCTTCATTCTTTTTAAATATTCACTATTAGAGCTTTGACCTGGTGAGGTTATCTTTTCTTGTTATCTACTTATTTCTCTTTTGATAATGCTTTTTTCATAACCGAGATGACTTGATTGATTTCCCCGGATCCAATTCCATGATGGGTTACGAAACGCATGAAGTCTCCTTCAGGCGGATTGACCAAAATGTTATTATTCCGTAGTTCTTCTACCACATAGGAAGCATCTGTTTCCAGGGGCAGCTTAAAGAATATCATGTTAATTTGTATGTCTTCCAGGCAGATCTCAACACCAGGAATAGATGCAAGTGCTTTTCCTAGCTGAAGGGCATTTTGATGATCGTCATCTAAGCGCAAACGCATGTCTTTTAGTGCAATCAGTCCTGCAGCAGCTAAAAATCCAGCCTGTCTGAGTCCTCCACCCATTAATTTACGACCTTTCCTTGCGTTATCAACAAAGTCCTGGTCTCCTGCCAGAATAGAACCTACAGGTGCACATAAACCTTTGGATAAGCAAAACATTACCGAATCGCAATACTGGGTGATTTTCTTTGCATCGACATTTAGATAGGCGGCGGCATTAAACAGACGTGCACCATCAAGATGAACGGGTAGATAGTGTTCCCTGGCCAGGGAATAAATTGTCTTCATGTTTTCAAGCGGGATGACCCGGCCATTGGAATGAGCGTTTTCCAGGCAAACCAACCCGGTGCTGGGAAAGTGCAGATCCTCTTCTCTTATATGAGCACGGATATCCTTTGGATCAAGTACACCGCAATTGCTGCGTAAGGTTCTAAGCTGTACGCCGGCAATAACGGCAGAGGCGCCAACCTCGTGCTGCACAATATGGCAATCATCTCCCAGTATGACTTCGTCTCCCCGCTGACAATGGGTAAATAATGAGAGTTGGTTGCCAAAGGTGCCGCTGGGAACGAAGAGAGCGGCCTGTTTGCCAACCAGGTTTGCTGCATACTGTTCCAATTCACGCATGGTTGGATCATCCCCGTATACATCATCACCAACCTTTGCTTCAAACATTGCCTGACGCATCAAGTCGGTGGGCAGGGTTACCGTGTCGCTTCTTAAATCAATGACTTTCATGTACAAACTCCTTTCAAAATAGCAGGCTAAGATCACAAAATTTTAAGAAATGTGTTTTATCTTTTATGATATTGGTTAAATAATTGTACTTAAAATTAATCTCTGCTTGGTTTTCGATATAGATTAACATTTTCCTTTTTAAAGTTCGTTTTTGCCTGAAAATTATGTTGAATAGGATTGAAACGAATACTACATTCTTTTATTAATAAAGGATTTAAGCTAAAATTCTATAATTACTAAAATATTTAACAAAATATATTTTATGCATTTTCAGCCAAAAAGATAAGGGAAGAGGTTTATTAATGATGTGGAATGATAGTGGAAAATGTGGGAACGCTAATTTTTCTGACCAGCTTGAAACAGAAATGCTAAATACGGAGTTATGGTTTCGCCATCTATTTGAAATGTTACCTGATGCACTTATTCTTTTGGATGCATCTAACGGTAAAATAGCAGATGTAAATGCAAGTGCCTGTGAAATGAATGGATATCCTTTCGAAGAATTGGTAGGACAGTCCATTTCCACGAATTGTCTTCAGACAGAGGGGGGAACTACACATGTGATGGCCCACATGACAGATATTACCCGACAGCATTTTATCGTGGATCTCAATGAAGTGAGTGAGGTATTGATGAATGAAAATGAGATTCGGCAGTTGATTTTCAATCTTACTCTAAATGCACAGGAATCAATGGAACCGGGCGGCAGTCTGTTCTTGAGAACCTTTATGGAGCAAGATCAGGTTGTTCTATGTGTCCAGGATAATGGTAAGGGGATTTCCCCGCAGGACATGGATGAGATTGGAACGCCATTTTTTACGACGAAGGAAGATGGGGTTGGTTTAGGTCTGCCAGTAAGTTATAGCATTGCTTCCAGACATAATGCGCATATTTCTATTGAATCCAGCAGTACGGGTACAAAGGTTTGTGTCATATTTCCGGTTCCAGAAGCTGAAATATAGTTATATAACATGAGCAAAAGTAAGGTGCATTAATCAATTGAATCCCAATGGTTCAGGCCGATATTATTTTCATCCCGTTCCTGACAATATTGCAAAAAACTGCTATGGCACGGTTCGTTTTTCTTGAAAAAATCCAGCAAACTTTCAATGGTTCGAATGGTAGGCAGGGAAAGATAATGCTCCATTGCTTCTGCCTCTGCTGGAATATCGCAGCGGGCTTTGATGATGCTGAGAAATTCCTGAAGAATGTGATTTCTTTCTACCAGAAACTTTCCTGTTTTTTTACCCTTTTCGGTGAGTTCCAATTCCTTATATCGTTTGTAAATCAGGTAATTTTCATCACCCAGCTTTCGTATGGCATTATTCACAGAAGGCAGCGTTACGTTCAGACAAGCAGCGATGTCGCTGACCCTGACAATATCGTGATGCATAGAAAACCTATAAATCTCCTCAAGATAGTCCTCAAGACTAGGCGATAACATACCTCATCCTCCCTAACGCATAACCTTGCTTCTACATCTTATGCCCCCACCCATCATGTATGCCTCTTTTGTCATCACCTCCCTCTCTGTTATAACTTCGCAGTAGACAGATAATGCGTCGTAAAGTTGGACAGTTGGTTAGTTGGACAGTTGGTTAGTTGGACAGTTGGTTAGTTGGATAGTTGGTTAGTTGGACAGTTGGTTAGTTGGACAGTTGGTTAGTTGGATAGTTGGTTAGTTGGACAGTTGGTTAGTTGGACAGTTGG
>JAYEHK010000046.1:0-21068 GCA_034659475.1 Bacillota bacterium
ATAACGGCTGGGTGATATTATTTGATGAAACCGAGCTCCTGGGACGACTGGGTAAAAAGGCCCGGCTTAAAGCTTATAAAAATATGGCTTCTTTTCTCTTCCCCGAGCAATATTCAAGACTGGAATCGACTTTCACCATGTTTGCTCTGGGGGCGTCCTATGTGGAGGATGTAGTGGAGTCTAAGCATGATTTTGAAAACATGGCTACAGTCTATGTGGATCGCGCTGAACGAGAACCAATTGAAAAGATTCTCAACCATATTACAGCAGCGCCACAGCTTAAGCCCTTGAGCCAGGATGAAATTCTGGGGGTTCTGGAACAAGTGCAGGGGTTTCATGGTCGGGCCTACGGATGGTCGCCGCAGCTGGATGTACGTGAAGTGCTTAAGGCTACCGAAACCCAGGGCTATCTATTGAGAACCCGAATCCGTGCCGCAGTGGAATTCCTGGATCAGCTGTATCAGTATGGGCAGGCCGGCAATATTCAAATCAACGCCCTGGGAGAGCCGCAGTACCTGGAAGATGATTTGCCCTCTCTGGATGAATGTGTATAGGGAGTAACTCGTACCAGGCGCCTAACTTTCTCAGCTCACTTATAACCAACCGTTGCCAGAGGACTGGTACCCCGCCATAAATTACAGGGACCCATAGCGAACTATCAAGTGGGGTACCACTTTTCCTATCCCAGCTTCGGAACCGGTATATGCAACAGCCGCATGATCTCTTTTTGTGTCTCGTACACCCTTTCGGCGATAAACTCACAGAACAGACTAGGATCGCCTCGTGTCAGCGGTCAATCTTCTACCGGGGCTTTCCATTGCTCCTTGGGATTTATCCACCATATCCTGCTCAACAATGAATAAGCTGAGCTCGTCAATATGAACACCATTTTTCTTGAGGTCCCGGTTTATTGGTTCTTCATAGAAGACAGGAGCCCAACTTTTTTCTAGCATTTTAGCAATACTTGGTTTCATTGTCCGGTAATGCTTGAAGAGGTCATCCTGTAAGGGGGTATCATTTTTTCTAAACATATTTAAAATACCGTCTAAATTTTTATTTACAGTTAAATATCTGTGTTTATCTCTTTATAGTTTCGACATTCACAGCTATTTATCCTGCTAATCTAAGAAATTTTAGGGGTTTTTGCAGGGGAAACCACCATGTCCGCAGGACACAACCACCGATAAAAATTAGCGTGTAACCGGGAAAGGGAACAATTTTAACGCATCCTGCGGATACCACACCTTACAGGTGCAACTGATGTTCCCTTCGGTCACTTTCAAAATGACGCTTACTCCCTTAGGTCGTGGTTTAGGACGCTGATACACGCAGATTACTGCTAATTATCGCTGTTTAAAATAATTTAAAAAAAGAACAGTGTAAATCAGCGGTAATCTGCGAACATCAGCGTTTTCGATTCCTATTGTCTTACTAGTATATCAGCGTGAGTCTTAAATTCAACCTATTTTCTTACTAACCACCCATGGCCGCGAGCCACAACCACCAATGAAAATTAGCGTGCAACTGGGGAAGGGAACGATTTTAACACAGATTTACGCTGATTACCGCAGATGAACGCTGTTTTATATATTATAAAAAAAGAACAGCGTAAATCAGCGGTAATCAGCGATCATCAGCGTTTTCGGTTCCTATTTTCTAATTAACCATTTTTTCATCTTGGAAGGATCTTATGGTATCTGCAAAGAAATGACATGTAGGTTAAGTATGCAATTTCCCCGCAACATGACATGATAAATTCCCGTATTACTCATTTGTCTCCGCTGTCTTGCCATGTAAACATCCTTTTTATTTCCATTATATCAAAAAATATGAAAACAGGTAAAAGAACCGTCCTCGTGCCTGGTGGAACAGAAAGTAGTGACTGATTGAAAAATGGCATTCCCGGTGCATCACCGGTTTGCGGGGTTTTCATCGGAAAGTTGGGCTAAAAATGGGCATAAAAAAAGCACCTGTTATTAGCAGATGCATTCATATTATCAATATCAGACTATTTATTTGTTTTCAATCACCTTAAAAACACAAGCACTCAACTGTCCATAGTCTTTATAAACAGCAGCAATTGTTGCATTCAATAGAATTTCCTTATCAATCAATGACCAATTTATAATATGCCCCGAATACGATGCCAATTGCCGCATAAACTCCCTAATGCTGCGGCCATTACCTTCTCTAAATGGGTGTATCATATTAATTTCGGCCATGTAATAGGCTGCTTTTCCAGCAAACTCTTCTGCTGATATTCCTCTTAAATACCCGTCATTTTTCAACTCTTTTAATATTTTTCCTAAATTATCTTCAATAAATTCGCTTTTGCAAAAGTCTGTAGAACCTTTTGATATATTTTCAACTCTATATTTACCAGCGAATGGATAGATATCCTGAAAGATGTATTTGTGTATCCTCTTTAAATGAGTCCTTCCAAATTTGCCTTTAACAATGTGCTCAATTTCTAATTCATATTGTCTAATAATTGTTACATCCGCTTCATACTCATCCAACGCTTTGGCATCTGTGATGTTTTCTTTGTTAATTAAAAAATCAGTTCCAGGATAGCAATATACCGATTGACCTGTTTCTGCACGATCATATTTCGAAAAGCCGCTTCCCATACTATCGGCCAAATTTTGAAGTATGCTTTGCCTTTATCTTTGCAATAGCATCCTGACTGCTAATTTTACCTTCAAGATAGTACTGCCCAACTTTCTGAGCATACGCGCTTGGCTTTAATCCTTCAAAATCCATTGATGCTTTCACGCTGGAAGCTACTCTGCTATTTACAACAGTGGAAGCTTTCGTTTTCACAAATATCACCCCTTGATATTATTATACTCAAAATTTGATTAGATAGACAAAGATAGTTTTATTCTTCTACAACACCAGTATTCCACGCTCATCATAATTCTTCAATTACTTAAAATGCAGTGGGCAAATCTTATCATCGCAAAAATAACCCGCCAGAAAACGATAAAAGCCGCTCCGCCAAAACGCAGAAACGGCTTTATTACTAGACTTTCAAGAAAAACAAAAACCATCTCCCTATAGAATCTTTTCTATCAATAGATGGTAGTTAATATGGTGTCGGGAAGGGGACTTGAACCCCTACGCCGCAAAGCATACGCCCCTCAAACGTACGTGTCTGCCTGTTCCACCACCCCGACATTTTAGATTGACTCACTGTTCATATAGAAATAATAATGAGAGAGATTTCTACCCGACAATGGACATTATACAACAGCGCGGGAAACGTGTCAATTCCTTAAAATTGGGGTCGGCTTTATTTTAGTCCTTTAAATCTTTTGGGCATCCGAACTATTCTCAGGAGCCTTGCCAGGCTTGGAAACATCGATGTCTGGTTTGGCGAGTTCGACCTGGTACCAGTCGATCATTTCCATGCAATCGATGTTGAGATTACGGACATTCTGGCTGACAAGTTTGCAGCCTTTCTTCTGGAAGAGGAAAACACAGGGGGCATCATCGATGATGATCTGCTCTGCGCGCTGCATGAGTTTGATTCTTTCCTCGGGGCTGCGGTATTCGGCGCGTGAGGCATCGAGGATTCGATCCACCTGAGGATTACGATATCCCATCAGATTGCTGACCCCCACTTTGGAGCTATGAAATAGGCTGAACAGATAGTTATCCGCATCGGGATAATCAGCAACCCATCCCAGCCGGAAAAAGCTTACACTCATGTTGCTGAGGTGTTTTTTGTAGACATCCCACTCTTCCTCCTGAACCTCTACCACAACACCAATTTCGCCCAGCTGCCTGACGACTTCGGCAACGATTTGCTGGTGACCAACCCCACTGTTATAGGTCAGGGTGAGGGGCTTCAATCCCTGCCCACCGGGATACCCTGCTTCTGCCAGCAGGTCTTCGGCCTTTTCTTTATTATAATGATAGCCCATGATCTGTTGATTAAAGCCAACGGTTCCCTCCGGAATAACACCGCGGGCAGCCTGGTAACCACCGCCCAGGATTTTCTTTATCATCGTCTCACGATCAATGGCATAGTTAATCGCGCGTCGCAGCATGTAATTATTCACAAACGGTTCGCGATTCAGGTTAAATCCCAGCCAGTAAACCTCCATAATCGGTTTTTCGATCAATTGCTGTTTGTACTTCGGATCAGACACCAAGCTGGTAATCTGTTGGGAAGGAATTTCATCGAGATAATCAAGCTTTTCACTATAATAGGCGTTTAACGCGTCGCTCCCCCCCTGAAAACTCTGAACATGAATAGCAGTCAGTTTCGATAGGCCACGATGATATTGCTCATTTCGAATGAGCATCATAGAATTGTCCATTTTTTGCTGTAAAACGTACGGTCCGGTGCCTGCGCCCAGTTCGGTGCCCTCGCTTTCGTCCATCACCCAGAACATCGCGTTGGTTAAAACATACGCAAAGGCAGCGTGTGGCTCTTTGAATTCAATTTTTAAGGTCTTATCATTGATGGCTTTGATCCCTGTAATCTCTTGCGTTTTCCCGTTCAGACGTTCTTCGGCTCCGACAATGGGAAGAAACATACTGATATTTGACCATTCTTTGGTGACCATAAAGTTCTTTTCCCATGATGCCTTAACCAGTGATGCCGTTACCTTTTTGCCATTACTAAATGCAGCCTCTTTTAGGTAAAGGGTCATACTTTTCCCATCGGGCGCGTATTTCCATGATTTAGCCAGAAAGGGTTGGATGGTCGTGGATTCTTGATCATAGGTCAGCAGTCCCTCATAGAGAGCACTGGCCATTACTCGCTCACTGTGATGACTCATGAGTGCAGGATGCAGGGTCGTTATGTCCCCAACCACGCCGACATTGAGTGGCCGGGTATCTAGACTGGCAGTATATACGGCCTGTCTATATTGATGGAATGAAAAAACACCGAATCCCAGCATGATCAATACAAACAAACTAAAGATCCATCGATTTTGATTCCGTTTTCGCAATGGCTACGCCTCCTTCGCTTCCATCTGTCTAAAAACATTCTATTAAGGAAATCCGCCATTCATTCCATTTATTTCCTCAGGCATTGTAAAAATATTCTTATCGGAAAGGCACTCATTGCTATTTCATCTGAAGGTTTTAGATACTATTCAGTAATGTGGTATTGTTTAATCTTGCGATAAATGGTATTGCGGGACACACCCATTTCGCGTGATACTTTACTAATGTTGCCCCCATATTTCAATAACAGCGACAGCACTAGTTTACGTTCTTCATCTGCAAATAAATGTTTTCTTTTCTCCCGTTCATCCATCAGTGATTTGATTTCAGGCAGGAATGGATCATAAGCTTCCTCTTCAGGATTTTGTGTTAGTAGTTCGGCAGGTAAATGTTTCAGGGTGATTACGCTTGCATTGGCGATACTCACCATTCGCTCCACAACATTTTGCAGCTCTCGAATGTTTCCTGGCCAATCATAGTCTCGCAAACAATCCAACACCCTGGGATCAACCTCTTCAATACGATAATCAGGTCTATCACTAATCTCTCTTATAAACTGTGTAAAGAGAAGCTCAATATCATCTTTATGTTCTCTTAGAGGCGGCAACAGCACTGAAATTACGTTTAGTCGGTAATACAGATCCAGTCGGAAGTTTCCTTTTTCCACTTCCTTTTTCAGGTTTTTGTTGCTGGCACAAATAATTCTGACATCCACCGGGATGACCTTATCGTCACCAATGCGGGTAATTGCTTTTTCCTGTATTGCCCTCAGTAAAGATACCTGTTTACCCAGCGGCATTTCCCCAATTTCATCTAAAAATAACGTCCCTCCGGCTGCAAGCTCGAACTTGCCCGATTTACCGCCTCGTTTTGCTCCCGTAAACGCTCCATCTACGTATCCAAACAGTTCACTGCTCAGCAATTCTCTGGGAATCGCACCACAGTTTACTGGTACAAACGGTCCGTCTCGGCGTTCACTTTCATTATGAATGGCTTTGGCAAAGATTTCTTTCCCAGTTCCGCTTTCGCCTAACAGCAGGATATTGCTGGTTCCCGCCGCAGCCATTCGGGCCACCTGAATCGTATCAAGAAACTTTTTGTTCTGGCCAATAATTTTATCAAACGTGAAATAAGACTGCAGCTTGTAATGGTTCCCCTGATTTTTTACTTTCCGCATGGAATCCAGAACAATGACAGCACCGGTGATCGCCCCTATCTGATCATAAACCGCTAAAGCCGACACCAGACAATGCACCGATCCCTTTTCGGTCTGAAATGCCATCTCAACATCGGTATACTTCTTACCGTTCACAAGCATATCTGTAATATTGAGTGATTTATTTAACGTTTGATAGATGGAATTATAATCTACGTTTCCGGATAGCCCTCCCAGAATTTTTTCAGCCTCAGGGTTCATTTCCAGAAGACTACCCTGATCATCCAGTAGAATCAGTCCCTTGGGAATACTCTGAAATAAACTACTCAGAAGATTGATGCTGGCTTTTCGGGTCATCGCTCTCCCCCCCTGCTTCCGCTATCAAAAGAAAAACACAACAAAAAACCTGATGATACTACCCTCACTCAAAACATTCTTCTTACTATCCCCTCATACCCACACGACACAACGACCAATAAAAATGGGCAGGCACCCAGGATGGGAACGATTTTAACGCTGATTACCGCTGATTATCGCAGATTTACGCTGTTTTTTATATTTAAAAAAATTATCAGCGTTAATCAACGGACATCAGCGAAAATCTGCGTTCAAAAAATCCTATTTTCTAATTAACCCACTTCAACGTTCCAACTGTCCAACTAACCAACTTTCCAACTAATAATTCCGCTTATATACAACCTATTTTCTAATTAAAATAAAATAAACAGGATCTAACAAGACCCTGTTTACAGTTTAGCAATACATTGTATTTTTGGCTATGTTTATTAAATCGTATAAGGATGTGTAAATGATTTATTTTTTGTATTTCTATTATGAATTATCCCTATTTAACGCCTCCATCTTTTTGGCCATAGCCTTCGGGCGGCATCTTTCACATAAATGTTCATACTCATACAGATTTGTCTTTTTCTCCATATAGGCAATTTCATCCCTTGTCGCAAATGGCTTTCCACATCGATCACAGGTAATCAGGTCAAAGCTCTTGTTCCAAATAACCCTTTTTCCTGCTTCCTCCATCACCTGAATGGCCCCCGTTGGACAGACCTGCACACAGGCCATACACCCGATGCAGTCATCCGCCGCTTCATCAAAAGGCGTACTGACTTTTTTATCGATCCCCCGCCGAACCATGGCGATGGCATTTCGCCCCATTTGTTCACAGGCATTCACACAGAGACGACAAAGGATACATTTTTCCATCGGATCCACCAGCGCAAGCGGCATCGGTTCAACATGATAGGTGTCATAGAGTTGTCTGATGTACTCACTGTTAGGTGCTCGACGGTACTGAAGCATCGCCAGTGTACTCCGCACCCGGTTTATCTTTTCGGACATGGTGATCACTTCGATTTCCTGGTGGATAGGATAGGTGCAGGAAGCAACCATCCGAGTACAGTCCCCTTCTTTCACTTCCACCATACACATCCTACAAGCCCCCTGCCCGCCAAATGCTTCGTGATAACACAGGGTCGGAATGGGTATGTTTTCTCGCCTGCACACCTCCAGTATTGTCTCGCCTGGACACACCTCGACCTCTTTTCCATCAATTTTTATCTCCACTATGCTGATCACCTCCTACCTTATCCTGACCGCCTGGAACTTGCAATGGCGATAGCATTCGCCACACCGGATACATTTGCTGTTATCAATAACATGAGGTTCTTTCTTCTTCCCACTCACCGCATCGACCGGACAATTTCTGGCACATGAACCACACCCTTTACAGATATCTGCATCGATATAGAACTCCGTTAAGGCAGGGCAAACACCTGCCGGACAGTGCTTATCAAGAATATGCGCTTCATATTCATCTCGGAAATAACGCATTGTAGATAATACCGGGTTCGGGGCCGTTCGTCCCAGCGCACAGAGAGAGGCTTCCTGCATGGTTTCTCCGATTTGTTCCATGAGATCCAGGTCTTCTATCTGTCCGTCCCCATTGCAGATCCTGGTAAGAATATCGAGCAACGCTCTGATTCCTTCTCGGCAAGGGGTACACTTTCCACAGGATTCACCCGCCAGGAAATTGACATAATATCTAGCGACTTCAACCATACAGGTATGGTCATCCATCACGATCAATCCCCCGGACCCCATCATAGACCCGGCTCGGGTTAACGAATCAAAATCGACCTCCAGATTCAGCATACTGCCTGGAATACACCCTCCAGAGGGCCCCCCTGTCTGAACCGCCTTGAAGCTTCTTCCGTCCAGCACACCCCCGCCGATGTCATAGATAATTTCCCGTAAAGACGTCCCCATCGGGACCTCGACTAATCCTGTATTGACCACCTTCCCAACCAGGGAAAACACCTTGGTTCCTTTACTGCCTGCCGTACCGACAGATGCAAAATCCTGCGCACCCTTGCCAAGAATAACCGGCACATTTGCCCAGGTCTCAACATTGTTGATGACCGTTGGTTTCCCCCATAATCCTTTTTCAGTAGGGAATACATACTTATCGCGTGGCTCTCCAAGGTTGCCCTCTATGGAAGCCATTAATGCAGTTTCCTCACCGCAAACAAAAGCACCCCCACCGCGCACCAGTTCAATGTCAAACTCAAGCCCACTGCCAAGAATGTTTTTCCCCAGAAATCCTCCGTCTCTTGCATCCTCCACTGCCCTGGACAGATGGATAACCGCCAGATCGTATTCGTCTCTTACATATATAAAGCCCTTAGACGCCTGAACGCCATAGGCACAGATAATCATCCCTTCAATAACCGTGTGTGGGTCCCCTTCCATAATACTGCGATCCATAAATGCACCCGGATCTCCTTCATCACCGTTACAGATAATATACCGGGGACAGGCATTGGTATCAGCGCAGCTCTTCCATTTTACTCCAGTCGGAAACCCGCCTCCCCCTCTTCCACGCAGACCTGACTGAATCACTTCATCAATTACCTGACCAGGGGACATGTTCTGCAAAACCTTAATAAGCGCCTGATAGCCGTCCCGGTCTATGTAATCCTTAATAGACGCCGGGTCAATTTCACCAATGTTCCGTAATGCCACCTTGTGCTGTTTGCTGTAAAACGGCGTATCGTGATGTGATTTCAGGTAACTTTTTGTGACTGGATCCCGAACAAGCAGCCGTTTAATGAGTTCTCCCCCGACAAGTGTTTTATCCACAATCTCGGCTGCATCTTTAACCTTCACCCCGCAGTAAGTAATATCATCCGGCATGATCTTCACCAGTGGTCCCTTTTCACACCACCCATTACACCCGGTTGCCTTCATTACAGGCTGCACATCAATCCCATCATGGTTGGCCAGTTCGTGACATAAGGCCTGGTATACATCCCGGCTTCCGTTCGCGATGCAGCCGGTTCCACAGCAAACCATAATTTGACGTGTAGTTTCGTTATTCTTTAAGGCTTGATTCATCAGTTCCCCCCCCATACTCTTTGATGATTCCAGCTATGGATGAAGGGGTCAGCTTACCATAGACTTTTCCATTCACAACCATCACCGGAGCCAGCGCACAGGCCCCCAGACAGTTTACAGTCTCCAGAGAAAACTCCCCATCTGCACTGGTTTCACCCGGTTTGATGTGCAGATATTTATAGACCTGATCCACGAGTACAGGGCCGCTCTTGATGTGACAGGCAGTTCCATCACACACCTTGATCGCCACCCTGCCTTTTGGCGACAAACTGAGTGCCTTGTAGAACGAGGCCATGGAATAAACCTTGCTGACCGGCACGCCTGCATGTTCTGCCACCATCTGCAAACCCAACCGTGGTATATAATTAAAATTCTTTTGCAGATCCTGTAATATAACCAACACATATCTCTGTTCACCTGGATAGGAGTAGATGATTCTCTTGTATTCGTTTTTCTTTGATAACTCTTTTTCGTCAATATACATCCGGTTCAGGCCTCCTTGATACAAAAGTGTTTCAAAATTACCCAACTTATTTACTTACTAACCCTCCATGGCCGCAGGCCACAACCACCCATGAAAATAGGAGAGGAGCAGCTCAGAGGGAACGATTTTAACGCTGATTACCGCTGATTTTCGCAGATTAACGCTGTTTAACAATTTAAAAAAGAACAGCGTTAATCAGCGGTCATCAGCGTTTCATTTCGTATTTTCTTGCTAAATCAAGGACCACGAAACGGAGTCCCTCCATTTATTAAACCATTAATGGAAGGGCTCCGTATTCAAGCATTACTTTCGCTCGTTATAATAGGAACCTCGCTACGGATACCTTCCTGAATTTCAGCCTGGCATAAACCTTATGCCAGACCCAGTTCCTGCAGTTTTTCAGCACCAGGCACACCGGCTTCATCCCATCCACGGAGTGAATAGTATTCCGGCAGCATGATATCCAAATGAACGACATTGCCTTTATGCGGACCATCTTTCATCGGCTCATTCAACAGCCTTTCGGGTAATGTATCATCAGCTTCAGTAAATCCAGCCCCTAGATTAAACAATCTTTCCATATTCCAGATGCGTTCACCGATCAGAAGATATTCCTCATCAGACAGATCCAGCCCGGTTGCCGTTCTTAACTGCCCTGCGATTTCAGGCAGACCAATTGCAAAGGTTGTAAACAGACAAATCCCCGCCGAATCGCAGAGTGCCGTCAGATCCTGGAATACCTTCAGCAAAGCAGGTTTGCCCTCCGTTACATCGGGATCCACTTTCTCAGGCAATCCCAGTACTTCCGGAGAAGTCATATATCCACGGACATGACATCCTCCTCGATTGGAGGTCGCGTACTCCAGACCTATACCCTGTTGTCCGCGCGGATCATAGGCGGGAAGTTCCTGCTTCTTGACCGTCATCGAATACTCGGAATGCCCATATTTTTCCGCCAAACGATAGGACCCCTCGGCCAGTTCATCGCCAAACCCCTCTCGATAAGCAACCTGACGGGTGAGCTCAACCAGTGCCTCCTTATTTCCCCAGGTCATATCCGTCTTCTCGCGCGGAATAATTCCTTTTTCCAGAAGTTCAGTCGCACAGGATAGCGTGCCAGCCAGAGTAATTGGATCCATTCCCATTTCATTACACATAAAATTGGCCTTACATATGGCCTCGAAATTATCAATATCCAGGTTTGCCCCAAAGCCCCAGGTGGCCTCATATTCAGGTCCTTCTCCCTGGCTCTTGAATTTCCCGTTTTTAATCTTCGTCACACGTCCGCAGCCGATGGAACAGCCCATACACCCTTTGTTGCGCACCAGATAATTATCCGTCTGATATTCCCCCGAGATCTGCTCGGCATTAGGATAAACAGCCGCTTCACTAAAGTTTCTGACCGGGAGTCCCCCGTGTTCGTTAAGGATATTGACCAGAATATTGGTCCCAAAGGCAGCCAAGCCTTCCCCGGTAACCGGGTGTTCTTTCAGTTTGGTCCGGGCATCCAGCACGCTATCCATGAAGGCTTTCGGATCTGCTACTTTAACAGACCCCGTCCCCCGCACAGCGATGGCTTTTAACTTCTTCGTTCCCAGCACTGCCCCTACGCCTGATCTTCCTGCAGCCCGGTTATAGTCATTCATAATACAGGCATACTTAACCAGATTCTCTCCCGCAGGTCCTATGCAGGCAACCCTTGTTTCTTCACCTGTGGCTGATTTGATAAAATCAGTGGTCGCCACGACATCCTTCCCCCAGAGTTCCTCTGCACTGCGAAGTGTAATTTCTTTGTTATGAATCCACAGATAGACTGGTTTTTTCGCCTGTCCTTCAATGATGATCCCGTCATAACCCGCATATTTTAATTCCGGGCCAAAATTCCCCCCTGAATTGGAAGCTGCAATGGTTCCATTCAGAGGTCCCTTGGTAATCACATTATATCTTCCGCCGGACGTAGCGAGCGTGCCTGTCAAAGGCCCTGTCATAAAAATAACCTTATTATCCTCACCCAGCGGGTCTACATCCGGATTCACTTCATCGCAAAAGATCTTGGTCCCCAGTCCTCGTGCCCCTATATATTGGTCCATATCAGATTTTCTCAAATATTCGGTGTTTATTCTCCCGTTTGAAAGATTTACACGAATGATTTTTCCCATCCATCCATTCATATTATGCTCCCTCCTCAAACAGGTCTCTCATCTTACCTGCCAGCGTCCTGCGTTTGGACAGGTTGTTAATATTGGTCTCCTCAAAAGTAATCGCACCCGATGGACAAAGCTTCACACATTCCGGGTCCCCTCCACAGAGATCACATTTAATCATAATGTTCGCTGTTTCATCATACATCGTAGCCCCAAAAGGACAGGCCATCATACACATTTTACAGCGCAAACAAATGTCATGATTAACCTCCATCGCCCCGGTTAAATCGTTTCTCACTATGGCCCCTACCGGACAAACCTGCATACAGGCTGCAACAGTACACTGCTGACAAACCGCGGGAAATGAAAATCCCACCTTTTCGAAACTTACCACAGAGATTCGAGAACGTGCCGGATTAAACTCGCCTGTGTGGTGAAATGAGCAAACAAGTTCGCAGGTACGGCACCCGGTGCATTTTTCTGGTTGGATAACAATAGATTTTTCCATACGTCTTCGGTACACCTCCCCTTTAATGTTCTGCCACAAAACCAACGGTTGCATAGCAGAATCCCAAAGCAGCAAAGGATATAAAAGAATCATTTTTCAAGTGAGGTCACACTGATTGGCCCCCAGCTTACAGATTCTAATTTTATCCATTGCAACTTCCGTACCACTTGAGTTGACGCAGGTTAAATAGTCATTCTTCTATTGATACACCCTCGCTCCTTACTCATCGTGTTTTTACGATATGCTCGACCTATTAATAAAATAATTTCCTTAAATTTACAAAAAATATGTTCCATCTCTGTTTCATTATGTACTACGAGTTAACATAGATGGTACATGTGTAATACATAGTTCACACAAATTTGAGACAAAAAAATAAGAACTGCTTTACGCAGTTCCTATTTTTCATAACACTATTCATAAATTGCCTTATAGGCTTCATAATTTTTCAAAACATTTCGGACATACTGTCTGGTTTCCGGAAAAGGAATTCCTTTCATGGTCTGTATATTTCCATCCCAACTCCCCTCCAGGAGCCATTGCTTCACTTTCCCCCGACCTGCGTTATAGGCCGCAATGGTTAACGCAGTATTTCCGCTAAACTCTTCCGTAAGGTTATTCACATACCAGCAACCCATACGAATATTCACCTGTGGATCATGCAGGTCCTCAGGATTAAATTCATCTAATTCCATTTGTTCAGCAATCCATTCCGCTGTATCTGGCATGATCTGCATAAGCCCCTTTGCTCCTACCGGAGATTCGGCACTGGTCTCATACTTGCTTTCTGCACGTATAATGGCAAAGACCAGATAAGGATTTATTTCATATTCGCTCGCGGTTGAGAAAACCACATCCCTGTGCGACAGGGGGTAAAACACAGTTATCCACCTCGGAAAAACTAAAACGATAGCCAGAAAAAGAAGAATAAATAGCCACAAAAATACTGAAAAGCGATTCTTACCCTTTTTCCTCAATGAAAACCCTCCACGACGTTTCTATCCTTTCTAAATTATATTTATGCCTTTTCAAGAATAGCATTGTAATATTTGGTCGCTGTGCGTATTGTTTCCTCCATGCTCCCCCGGTTATCAATTACTCGATCTGCAAGCCTGGCCTTTTCGTCCAGCGACATCTGCGATTCAATACGTCGGATCGCTTCTTCTCTAGTATAGCCATTGCGAAACATCAACCGCTTGATCTGTGTTTCACGGTCAACCCATACCACCCATACAACATCACAGATTCGTTCAATATGGATTTCATATAATAATGGAACATCCAACACTACAATTGCACCAGGCGTTGTCTTCTTGATGCTGCGCAGATCATCTTTAAAGCTTTCCATGACCCGGGGATGAGTAATCTGATTCAGCTCCTCGAGGCATTCTTTGTCAGCAAAAACGATTTGTCCAAGTTTGTCCCGATTGATTGTAAGATCAGGGTTTAATAAATCCTCTCCAAAAGCATGAATGATATCTTCCCAGGCCGGTTTGTGGGGTTCAATGATTCGGTGAGCTGTTTCGTCTGCGTCAATAATCGTAACCCCCAGTTTTTCCAGGGTCCTGGAAACGGTTGTTTTACCGGAAGCGATTCCACCGGTCAGGCCTAATATTTTCATTCTTCAACACCACTCTCACATTAATTCAGTGATGCCAATAAGCACCAGAATAAACCCGGTCACCAGTGCTGAATAGCTTTTCAAACGCTGCCCTTCAATAACTTTCCCCAACATCAGACCGGCATTTACTAGTATAAATTTTAACACACCCACACAGATAGCGGTTAGCAAAATATGAAAACCTGCCATGGCAATTCCAATCCCTGCCCCAAATGCATCCATAGCCAGCGCAATTCCTAGGAAAAAAGCTTCTCTGGCACTTATTTCTCCGGAACAATCGAAGTCAGCCGAAGAAGGTTCTTTTAGAATATGAACAATGATTCCCAACGGCTTTACGTTTAAAGAAATCAGAGGGGATTCGGTGTCACATGCTATGGCGTTGATTTTCTCACGGCAGTACTGCATAACAAAAATAATTCCAATCGTAATGAGAACCACAGCCCCCAACAGCGTTGCAAGCTGTGAAGTCAGCAGAATACTGATTGCTTTTCCGCAAATCATAGAAACGGTCACAGCCAACGCAGACGCCAGCGAGATTACAATCAAGGATAACATGGGAATCTTAATGTTCTTAACACCATAGGCCAGCCCAACCATAAATCCGTCTGCCGATACTGCCAGTGCAAACAAGAGCACAGCCAGAAACTCCAAAAAAGTCACACCCTATCGTTATGAATTATATAAACACTATATGAATATCATACGAAAGGTGTGACCCTAATGAAAATTAGCGGGCAACCGGGGAAGGGTACGATTTTAACGCAGATTTTCGCTGATTTACGCTGATGAACGCTGTTTATAATATTAATAAAAAGAACAGCGAAAATCAGCGTTTTTACTTCGTATTTTCTTACTAACCCTCCATGGCCACAGGACACAACCACCGCTGAAAATTAGTGAGGAGTGAGGGGCTAGGAGTTAGGAGTCAGGCACTATGGCAATGCATTGCCCTTACTCCTCACCCCTGACCCCTTACCAAAAAAGGTCTGCGTAAGTCCAGAAAGTCCGCGTTAGTCCGCGTCTATTCAACGTTATTAACTACAAAAAATCCGTGTTAATCCGTTAAATCCGTGTAATCCGTGTCTATTTCAACGTCTATTTTCTTACTAACTACCGTTGGCAATGCGGGCAAAAATGACTGCTTCTTCCCCCGATTCGGTCTCGTTCCAGCTCACTGCCACAGCGGGGGCATGAAGATCCGTGTCTGCCATAGACCTTCAGATAATGCTGATTCTCTCCTTCAAGATTAAACCCATCCCGGTAATCGCGAAAAGTTGTTCCTCTTCTCTCAATGCTTTGGGACAGGACCACCTGTATACTTCGGTGAAGCCTGGTGATTTCGCGTTTCTTTAACGATCCAGCCGGACGATTGGGTTTGATGCCCGCTTCAAAAAGCGCCTCATCAGCATAAATATTACCCAGTCCACAGATCATCTTCTGGTTGAGCAGAAGTGTTTTTATCGCCACTTTCCTGTTCAGCAGCACCCGTACCAGATACTCCACAGTAAAATCGTCTGATAACGGTTCTACCCCCATCTGGGCAAATAGTTTGGTCGTATCCTTACTCAGCCAGATACCTCCAAACCGCCTGGCATCCTGATAGATGAGTTTACGCTGGCTGTCCAGATACAGAATAAAATGAACGTGTGGTTCCTTGACCTCCGCTTCTTCAGAGAGCATATAGAAGCGCCCGCTCATGCCCATGTGTACCACAACAAAAAGATCTCCCGCCAGATGAAGCACCAGGAATTTTCCCCGCCGATGAATGGCGGTAAGTGTCTGTCCCTGCAACTCTCCCGGCTCAAATTCCTTTTGCCGAAGGATATCCATGCGCAGAATCTCAACCTGCTTGACCCGCGAGCCAATATTCATTTCCATTGTTCTTTTTACGGTTTCTACCTCTGGCAATTCAGGCATTATTCAACCCTCCATCTACCTGTCTATTCCCAGGTTTGCAAATCGTACCAGTTGGTGCCGAGTTTCATGCTGACCTCCAGCGGAACTTCGAGGGTATAGGCTGTTTCCATACAGGTTTTAACCAGGTACGCAACCTCCTCCAATTCTGATTTGAGGACTTCGAGAAGGAGTTCATCGTGAACCTGCAAGAGCATACGGGATTTAAGTTCCCGCGCTGATAGTTCACGCGCAACCTTGAGCATGGCAATCTTAATAATGTCAGCAGAGGTGCCTTGAATAGGTGTGTTCAGAGCCATTCTGCGCGCAAAGGATTGCACCATTTTATTTTTCGCATTCAGATCAGGCAGATATCGCCGACGCTTGAGCACGGTTTCGACATAGCCATTTTCCTGACCGAACCTAACGATGTCATCCATGTATTTTTGTACACCCGGGTAGGAATCCAAGTATTGTTCAATGTAAGTTTTTGCTTCCTTTCGGCTGACCCCAGTATCCCGTGCCAGTCCGAAATCACTGATTCCGTAAATAATTCCAAAGTTCACAGCCTTCGCCCGACGCCTGAGATCACTGTCCACACGTTCCAGCGGAACTTTAAAAATCTCTGATGCAGTGCGGGTATGAATATCGATGCCTTCCTGGAAAGTGTGAATCAGAGTTTCATCCCCACTGATATGAGCCAGCGCCCGCAGGTCAATCTGTGAATAATCAGCCGAGAAAATAAGCCAGTCCTTCCCAGAGGATACAAATGCTTTACGGATTCGTCTGCCTTCCTCCATTTTTACGGGAATGTTTTGGAGGTTCGGTTCCACAGACGACAGGCGGCCTGTAGCTGTCATGGCCTGTTTGAAGATCGTGTGAATCTTTTCCGTTTCCGGATGGATCAAACCCTGCAGCGCATCCACATAGGTGGATTTAAGCTTGCTGAGCTGCCGAAAATGCATGATCAAGGGAATGATCTCATGTTGATCATAGAGCTTTTCCAACACTTCCTGTCCAGTGGAATACCCAGTTTTGGTTTTTTTGGCTGGCGGCAGACCCAGATCCTCAAATAGAATCTTACCCAACTGTTTGGGCGAATTAATATTAAACTGGCTGCCCGCCAGTGCATAGATTTCCTGTTCATGCTTTTCCAAACGCACCCCAAGATCTTCCCCAATGTCAGCCAGAATTTTCTTTTCCACCTTCACCCCGACCTGTTCCATGTCCGCCAGAATGCCTGACAGAGGCAATTCCAAATCAACGAAGAGTTTTGTTAGTTCCGGGGTCGCTTTTTCTAACATCAGATCGTGGACATGGCGAATCTCTGATGCCAGATATGAAGCAGGCTGTTCTTTGCAATCCACTTTCAGCTGTTCCGTAATAACGGCCGCCAGCTCCTCTCCCTGAAACGCAGGGTCTAGTACATAGGTGAGCAGCAATGTATCACCCGCAACCCCTTTTAACTGGATGCCATAACGAGCCAGTAGCACCTCTGCAAATTTGGCATTATGCAGAAATTTAGATTGTTTTTCCTCTTCCAGAATTGTCTTAAAGAGGATCAGTTTTTTGTCTTTTTGCCCTTCTACAGGCAGTTCATAAATCTCATTCTTGTACTCAATATAAATTTTCTTGATCTGCGCCCACATGGGATGGTGATAATCCGCCTCAATATATAGGCCTATCCCCTCCTCCTGCTGCAGTTGATCAATAAAAGAAACCATGTCTGCAACATTGTCCAGCAGATGGGTTTGAATGGATGATTCCACCTTCTTGGTTTCAGCAGGTATGTATTCATCTGCCAATGCATTCAGGAAATTTTTAAATCCCAGACGGGCATACATTTTTCGCAGTTCTTCTTTGTTTGGCTGCTGCCGTTCAAAGCTATCCAGAGTTTCATCAAATGGTATATCTCTGACAATGGTAGCCAGTTCACGACTTAAGAAGGCCTGCTCCCGATTTTCGATTAACAGCTGCTGGCTTTTGGGACCACATGAGCCCTCTACATTTTCATAGAGTCCTTCCAGGGTTTTATATTGTTTGATCAGTTTGACCGCACTTTTTTCGCCGAAACGCGGAACACCAGGAATATTATCAGAAGCATCCCCCATCAAAGCTTTGATTTCAATCATCTGCCATGGTTCAACACCATATTTTTCTTTGATCAATGTAGGGTCATAAACATCAATTTCAGTAATTCCTTTACGTGTCAGGTATACCCTGGTTTGATCGGAAACCAACTGCAGAGAATCTTTGTCCCCGGTCACGATAATACATTCATACCCTTCTTCTTCCGCCTGTTTGCTGAAGGTGCCAATAATATCATCACCTTCATACCCCTGTTTCTCAATATAGCAAACATTCATTGCCTTCAGCACATCCCGAAGCATCTGGAACTGTCCCTTCAATTCGTCCGGAGTTGCCGAACGAGTCGCCTTATACTCAGAATAAATCTCGCTTCGGAAGGTCTTGCGATCTTTATCAAAGGCCACCAGCAGATGCGTCGGTGCTATTTCATTCGTTATTCGGTTAAACATGGTTAAAAAGCCATACACCCCATTGGTATATTCTCCCGCTTGATTATTAAGCAGAGGCAAAGCATAAAACGCCCGATACAACAGGCTGTTTCCATCAATTAACATGACTTTCTTTTCACTCACAAATCCGTCGCTCCTCCCGATGGGTTTTTATAATAGTAATAAAAATTCAATGGGCAGGGATGCTTTCCCTGCCCATTTTATTATTTCCTATTTTTTCAGTTTTATCATCTAGGGTTGTGTCTGTTCTACCAGATGAACCTCAATCTTAATCTGATTAGATGCTTCATCCATTTGCTGGTTTGCAACCTCCAGATCAGTCCTCTGTTTTTGCCATTCCGTCAACTGCGCTTCTTCTGCTACAGTGATTTCATCCTTCGCTTCGAGGACCAGAATACTTTGCTGTAGTGACGCAATGGCCTCAACATTCTCAGTATATTGACTGGTATAGTTTACCCTGCTTTGAACCGGATTACTGGCGCCAAGAGCTCCTAAACTGGCTAAGACCTTATCGACATCTGCCTCATCTACAAGAAGCGAAACAACCTTCACTTTGCTTTGGGTTGTTGCATCCATGACGGTACTGTTAGAAGGCCGTAATACCATTTCGGTCCCATCTGCACTGGCAATCTGGTATACCTTTTGCACAGAGTCCCCAATATCCTCTACTCTGATTTTGGTTGTATAGGACTCTGCCATTTTCGGATCAACGACCACTGCTGGTTGATCAACTGTTGGAGTCGTTTCAGGCTCGATGTTGCTCGCGACGTTACCAATAGGATTATCATTTCCAACAGAATTTGCCTGACCCTCACCATTATCAACGATAGCCACCTGCGTATTGGTCTGCGTTTGTTGTTCCTGATTTTCTTGGGCCAGCTGCTGTTTGTTCCGATTAATAATTTCCTCAATCGCAACATTGGGTTTATCTTGATCTCTGTTTCCCCAATCCTGAAGTGCCGCAACCATTGCTCCAACCGGCAGAAAACTGCTCAAATAAATGCCTGCTGCCAGCGCAACCCCCGCTACACTCGCTGCAATCCAGCCTGGTTTCCTGGGAGTGGATACTTCGGCAGAATGAAAAATTTCACGTTTTTCTTTTGCAACACGGCGATGGACATCTTTTACAAAACCTTCCGGCGCTTCATGAGTTTCTATATTATGTAAAAGAGCACAGGTACGTTGCATCTGCTCTAGTTCGTAACTACACGTAAAACAGTTATCCAGATGGTCTTCGATCATCTTATTTTCTTGTTGATTTGTCATTTTATCCAGATAAGGAGATAACAGCTCTTGTATCTGTTCACATCTCATATTCATTGCCTCCTCGCTATTTTAGACGAGGCCATTAAGGCAAAAGTTCCCTGTCCCCCAACTTTTTTTTCAGTACGTTTCGCGCCCTGCTCAATCTCGATTTGACTGTTCCAATTGAGCAATGTAATACTTCGGCAATTTCCTCATAACTAAGGTCCATAATATCTCTCAAAATAATAGCTGTCTTATGTTCAGGCTTCATTTCATCAAGAAGACTTTGTATGTATTGAGAAAATTCCTTTTGTTCATATAATAGGTCCACCGTAGGTGAGTTGTCAGGGATTTCCTTTTCAACTTCATTCCCATCTGTTGTCGCCAGTGGCTCATCCAGAGACAAAGGCAAGATTCGTCGTTTCCTTCTTCGTATTTCATCCAGGCATACATTAGTTGTTATCCGGTAAATCCAAGTACTAAAAGAAGCGTCCCCTTTAAAGGTACGCAATGATCGATAGGCCTTAATAAATGTTTCTTGTGCTGCATCGTATGCGTCTTCTTCATTACCCATATATCGAAATGCCAGTGAATATACCTTATGCTGATATTTTTCCACCAGCTCATCAAAAGCCTGACTCTCACCCCGCAGACTTTTTTTGACAAGTTGCTCATCCGAAACCATTAATTGCTTCTCCCCCAAATAATGTTTGTTATCAGGTTTGTAAATTATTTTTTTTATTCCAATCAGTATTTTTATTTATTTATGGAAAACAGCTGTATAAAACTTCCACTACAGCACACCATTTTTCTATCCATGACTTTACATAATCTTCTTTCTTTAAATAATTGTAACCAAAATGATTTTGTCTTTCTTCATCAAATTCGTCACAGTACACTAGAAATCCTTTAAAAAATTCAGCAAAGCATCTATGTAATATATCCCGTCTTTGGGTTGTCCCATCCTGTATTTATAGCTTAAGTTTCGCACCCCATAAAGCAAGCAAAAATAGAGGCTAAAACAGGTCGAAAAAGACATAAAAAATCCGCATGAACCCCGATTTATTGGTATGATTTAAATGCAAATCCAAATCAACCGAAAAA
>JAYEHK010000047.1:0-53722 GCA_034659475.1 Bacillota bacterium
GACACATAAACCTTGACGCGAAGCGATTAGGAAAGCGTAGTGCGGGAAAACCGCATGCTGCGTTTGATGTGGCGGGGGTTGGAAACGGGAAGATGACCCGCTTGAGGGGGACACTCACCCGAAAGGGAAGAAACGGCAAGGCCTCACAAGGTCTGCACTTTACCGCGCCTGCCCTCGACCCTATCTTTTGACACCTTCGTTCCCCAAGCGGTATATTAAGGAATGGAGGTGTTATATTATGCCCCGACAAGCTAGAAAAGCAAGTAGTACTGGAATATACCATATCATGCTACGAGGTATTAACAGGCAAGATATCTTTCACGATGCAGAAGATAAGATGAGATTTATTGAGACAATGGTTAAGTATCGAGCTATTTGTGAATATGAGGTTTATGGATATTGTTTGATGAGCAATCACATTCATCTATTAATAAAAGAAGGCAAGGAAACGATATCACAGGCAATAAAACGAATCGGAGTAAGCTATGTTTATTGGTACAATTTAAAATACGACAGGTATGGTCATTTATTCCAGGACAGATTCAAAAGCGAGAGAGTTGAAGACGATAAATACCTGCTGGTAGTATTAAGATACATCCATCATAACCCGGTAAAGGCAGGGATGGTGAAAGAAGCAGGAGATTACAGGTGGAGTAGCTATACAGAATATATTAACCAAAAAGGCATTTTAACAGAAACAGATTTTATACTAAGCATATTTAATCCCGACCGTAACAAAGCAGTCAAAATATTTGAAGAATTCACAATGGAAGGAAACGAAGACAGCTGCCTAGATGGAGGAGAAAGGAGGAAAAAACAGTTATCAGATGAGGTTGCCAGGAAGCTAATTACAAAGCTGGTCAAATCAGATAACATACAAATATTACAGCAAATGGACAAAAATGAGCGAGACATAATAATAAGAGAACTAAAAGATAATGGAGCTTCCATAAGACAGCTGAGCAGGATAACTGGCCTGGGCAGGCGAATTATTGAAAAAGCGTAAAAACAGAGCAAGGTGACAGAGAACCGTCCCCTGTCACCCTTCCCCTGTCACCCTTATGCTGTAAGCTTTTTCAACTGATTGATAACGTCGTTTAGCGCTTCCGGCTTAACGGTTTGACTGTTTTTGTAACGGGTGATGTAATTAGCAAGTGCTTCACCCGAGGAAAAAACCGGAACACTTTTACTTTTTACCCGCAGGGATACTTCATTATGGGTAAACCAGACCATACCCTGAATCCAACCTGAATTATCCAGGCTGTGAGACAGGAGGTATACTTCTCGTTTAACCTGTTTAATTGGGTTGATTACAGATTGCTGATACGCATTCCCCTTTTTGCTAATTTTAGTTTGATGCCATTGTGGCGCACTTTCCAGTCCGTGAATAGTGCCTTTTAGATTTTTAATCTCGATGGCAAAAATACCGTTTTTCCCAACGACTAAAAGGTCGATTTCACCTTTTTGTCCTTGATAGGATAACGGAATATTATTAAAAACATGGTATTCCTGGGGCAAATAACGGGTTAGATTTTTGGCTTTTTCTTCTCCTTGTACCCCGCTTTTCAGAATGTTGTGGCGACGGTTTAACCAAGTGCCCAGTACAACAAATGATGCACATATGGGGATTGCCAAAAGACTGTGATAATGATAGATAAGCCCTGCTGATAGAAAAACAGACAGAATGGATAGCATTAAATATAAACGATTACGTCTGAATTGAGTATACAGTTGGCTTTCAGAATGGTGCATTCGTGCCATTGATTAGCCTCATTTTCTATAGATTTTGGAATACTTCTGGTCTCTGGGATTTTTAGCATCAGATAACAATTCATTTTCGGAGGTTGCCAGTAAAATAATTAGATAAAGGCGATCATGTAACTGTTTTCAGAAGCCCATTAACACATGTTATATTGATATTCTAACAGGTATTTTTCCTTCTGGGTTGATAACATTATAAAATATTTTTTTATGAGATCGGAAGGAAAAGGAAGCATCCGGTAAACATTGTTTGATTAAGGGGTGCTTGAACCATTTATATAGACCAGGGGTATACTGAAAACGGTAAAACAAGGGAAAAGGCGGGTTGACTGTACAAACCTATCTAAGGTATGATATAAAACAAAGTTATAGCCAATTATTAACAAAATTTTTGGCAGGCCGAAGTCTCCAGGTGGAGACGCGGGGGAACCACTCTTTGGGGCGAATTTTCAAGTACCCACCAGCGGTACAGAAATAGGGCCAACCCGAGCCCGAGTCCGTCAGCTAACCCCGTAGGCGAAGCGGGTCTAAGGCGAATTGATTTTTGAAGTTTAGATGTAACACAATCTAGTCTGCAAACCACACCGAGTAGTATATTTCATTTCTTTGTCCAAGGGCTTTGCTGTAACAGTCTTTGGATTGCCTGACCTTAGCTTTTGCTGAACAGCTTTTGCCTGCCAGCAAGGGGGATTCATTGTGAGAAAATTGAATAAACAAAGTTGGTTGAGAAACAGGAGTTTACTGGTGGTCCTGTCATTAATGCTGGGGATTTCCCTCGTTTTGAGCGGTTGTTCAAACGGTAATAATGGGACAGGCGATAACAGTGCAGACAATGCCAAAGAAAAGCTTGTATTGGCAGATGCCAGCTGGGCAAGTATCCAGGTACACAACCGGATTGCGGGCTTTATCCTTGAAGAAGGCTATGGCTATCCAGTTGAGTATATGTTCGGCGAAACCCTTCCCACCCTGCAGGGGATAGGAGCAGGTGACATTGATGTGCTCATGGAAGTCTGGGCGGATAATTACGAGGATGCCTGGAATAAACTCATTGATGAAGGATCAGTTATTAACATGGGTTCAAATTTTCCGGATTCCACTCAGGGATGGTATGTGCCCACTTATATGATCAAGGGTGATCCGGAACGAGGCATTGAACCGATAACCCCGGATTTAAAATCCATAAGTGATTTGCCGAAATACTGGGAGGTATTTAAGGATCAGGAGGTACCAACTAAAGGCAGATTCTATCAGAGCCCGGCTGGTTGGGCCTGCACAGAAGTTAATGAAGAAAAGTTTGTAGCCTATGGACTGGATAAGACTTATAATTTATTCGCATCTGGTTCACAGACAGCCCTTGCGACCTCAATGGTTACGGCCTATGACAAGGGCGAACCATGGCTGGGTTATTACTGGGAACCGACCTGGGTGATGGGTAAGATGGATATGACCTTACTGGAAGAAACGGCTTACGATAAGGAAATCTGGGATAATAACAAAGCCTGTGCTTACCCGCCGTCACGTATTCAAAAAGCGGTGAACAAGGATCTGGAAAACAATGCACCTGAAGTATTTGAGTTTGTTAAAAAATATGAAACAACAACTGCACTGACCAATAAGGCACTTGCTTACATGCAGGAACATGATGGTGATACGGAAAAGGCTGCTATCTGGTTTTTACAGGAGTACCCTGATGTTTGGAATGCATGGGTTCCAGATGATGTAGCATCACGTGTTGAACAGGCTTTAAGCGAGGTGGAATAAATGGATAATCCACAAACTCTGATTGTCCAGATCGCGAATCTATGGAAAGTCTTCAGTGCCAGTCACACCATAGATGTAATGGATCAGGAAGCAGTGGAAAAGGCGGAGGACCATGGTGCGATTGCAGCAGTGCGTGATGTATCTTTTGACATTAACCGGGGGGAAGTCTTTGTGATTATGGGTCTCTCCGGAAGCGGGAAATCCAGTTTGATCCGATGCCTTCCGAGATTGGTGGATCCGGATGATGGTAAAATGATCATTGCTGGTGAAGATGTTATGGGAATGAACGAGGCGGAACTCATTGAGTTCCGCCGTAACAAAGTCGCCATGGTCTTTCAGCACTATGGACTGATGCCGCATAGGACGGTTCTGGAAAACGTGGCTTTTGGGCTGAAGTTAAAAGGGATTGAGCGCTTACAACGAAGGAACAAGGCATGTGAAGTCATTGAACAGGTGGGACTTAAAGGCTGGGAAAAACATTATCCGTCCCAGTTGTCCGGCGGGATGCAGCAACGGGTAGGCATTGCGCGCGCACTAATTCAGGACACAGACTTGCTCCTTATGGATGAGCCTTTCAGCGGTTTAGATCCTTTGATCCGAAGAGAAATGCAGGATGAACTGGTAAAGCTACAGAAGGACCTTCATAAAACCATCGTTTTTGTTACTCATGATCTCAACGAAGCCTTTTTCTTGGGAGATCACATGGCGGTTATGCAAAAGGGTTCATTCGTACAGATAGGAACTCCACAGGAGATTGTAAGCAATCCGGCAGATGAGTATGTACGTCGTTTTGTGCATGACGAAAGACGGGTGGCTCTGATGGTGGAAGGTGGCAGGAACCAAACATCTTCGACGGTTCATGTTGTTAATGATAAACGACCAAAACTGAAAAAGGCCGCTGTTGGAGGTGAATAAGCGTGTTTCCTGAATTTTTACAATTCCACATAGCACCCTATATAGATCAATTTGTTGAATGGATGAAAATAGCATGGGCTCCATTTTTTGATGCGTTTACAGTGTTGCTTCTAAGTTTGTTATTAAAAATTGAAGCAGGTCTTACGTATATTCCTTGGTGGCTGCTGATCGGTGTGATTATCGGTGTGTACTGGTGGCAGAGCCGTAATATTGCGAAAACCATTGTGCTTGGGCTGCTTTTTATCAGTATTGGTTCATTTGGACTCTGGGAAGTATCGATGAAAACCCTTTCCATTGTCATTGTGTCGGTTCTTGTTTCTCTGGTAATCGGCGTTCCCCTAGGAATTGCCATGGCTGAATCTGACCGGGTTAGTACGATTGTTACGCCGATTCTTGATGTTATGCAAACCATGCCCAGTTTTGTATACCTGATTCCGGCTCTGATGCTTTTCAGTTTGGGTAAGGTGCCAGGCGTAGTGGCAACCGTTATATACGCGTTGCCGCCGGTTGTGCGTCTGACAAATCTAGGAATTCGTCAGGTATCAGAGGCTGTGCAGGAAGCGGCAGCCGCATTTGGCGCTACCCGCAGGCAGATGCTCAAGGAAGTCAGACTGCCGCTGGCGATGCCGTCTATTCTGGCAGGAGTAAACCAGACTACCATGATGGCGCTGGCGATGGTCGTTATTGCCAGCATGATCGGTGCCGGTGGGCTGGGAGAAAAAGTATTAATCGCCACCAATCGAATGGAAGTCGGACAGGGTTTTGAAGCAGGATGGGCCATTGTTGTTCTGGCCATCGTAATCGATCGCCTCACACAGGGCATCGCCAAACGTTGGGACATCCCCTCCGTCTCTTAATGAAAATTGTTTTAAAAAGGGGACTGTTCTTGTAGGTGAATTTATCTACAAGAACAGTCCCCTTTTATTATTAACCAACCATACAGATCCGTCCCCGAGACTCACCAAAAAGGTCCGCGTTAAATTCAACCTATTTTCTAATTAACCCACTTCAACGTTCCAACTGTCCAACTTATGATTCCGCTTATACTCAATCTATTTTCTAATTAACGTTTATATTTGTCATGGAGCTTGCGCATGAAGAAACGACGTCCATCAAATTGGATTTCTACGAGTTTTTCATGCGTTAGCAGGTCATCGACGATTGTCCATGACTCCCCTGCTTTGCCGAGCAGTTCCTCAACAGCGTCCTGTCGCATGGGGTGAACGGAAGTAATGTTTAACAAATCTTCTGTGATGTCGCCGGTCGAAGAAAAGCTGTTCCCTTCATAACCCAGCAGACATTCAACCTTTTTGATACGATCAGCGTAAATCTGATAAGCACGATTGATGGCGTATTCTTCTGGTGGCTGTACCCAGTTGTCAGCAGGCGGACGTGTGGGAATTGTGAGATATGCTGTATCTGGATTTACACGTTCAATAAACTGAGCGTTTTTCTCAAGAGTATCTTTTTCATCATTTATACTTCTAATGAGCATGGTTTCAGTAAACAACTTTCCTTTAAATTCTTCTCTGAAAAGAAGGATTCCTTCCAGGATTTTATCTAGGGAAAGGGTCTTTACTGGATGGTCGGTTTTGCGCCAGACAGCTTCATCAACTGCATCTACTTTTACAGAAACCCAATCAGCTTTGGACAGATCTCTTCGTACATCTTCACGCCATAGCAGAGAAGCATTTGTGATGACCGCGATCTTCAAACCCAGCGGACGCAGTAATTCAATTTCCTTACCCAGATTAATATCCAGCGTAGGTTCTCCATCTGGAACAAAGGACAGATAATCAATGACTTCGCCCTGCTCGGAAGCTCGCTCTACGACCTCTTTGACTTCTGCGTAGATTTCTTCTGGTTCATAAAAAGGCTGTCTCTCAATCTGCATATGCGTAGAATGTCCCTGCTGACAGTATACGCAAGTATATGAACAGATTTTCGGGGGGATATTGTTAATTCCCAGGCTTCGTCCTAATCGACGTGAGGGAATAGGGCCAAAAGTGTACATGAGATATCTCCTATCTTTGGTATTTCTTTAAGATTTATATTGGTTTACAGTCTGACACAAGGGGCAGTAACCATAAACTTCAAACTTGCATTCCAGTTCCGAAAAATGATTGAGATCCTTACCTTCCAGGTTGTTAAGGGGACAAAACGCCAGAGGTATGACACGTCCACAGGATTTGCAGATTAAGTGATGATGATGCTGTTTATCCTAGTGGTTAATTGCGTAATAATTAATCCCGTCATTTTTGGAAATTTTACACAGAGCACCGATCTCTGTAAGAGTATCAAGGTTTCTGTAAATCGTAGAAAAATTTACTGAAGGATTTTTCTCTGCAACGGCTTCATAGAGCTGTTGAGCACTTGTCCATTTGTCCGAGCTTTGCAAGAGAGCCTGGAAGAGAAAACGCCGATTTTTTGTTAATTTATAGCCCTTTTCTATCAAACGTTTTTCAAGGTATTCTGTCTCGTGCACAGCACTTTCTCCTTCCTATCAGTTAATTAATATTATAGTCCCAGGGGGAAATAATTTCAAAATAATATTTTACTGGTTAACGGCCTTTGAGTCTGATTGTTGTTTCATATGAGTAACTAATTGTTTTACCAAAAGCGCTATTGCATAAGAAGAAACTGATAAAATAACAATCGAGGCTCCGGAGGCTACGCCCAGCATATAAGAGATCCAAAGTCCGCCAATACAAAATAAAGTACCCAGGATAATGGATAGAATCATAATTTTTCTTAAATCATACGTTATCATACGACCGATTGTCGGAGGTACGCAGAGCAACGCAAGGATAAGGATTAAACCGACCACCCTGATCATCAAAACCACGGTAATTGCTATAAGGATAAACACCAGATATTCAGTAAAACACATACGTAAGCCTAATGCCGTACTGAATTCTTCGTCAAACAGGTATGCTTTGATCAAATCATAGAAACCCAGAACGGAGAGCAATACGACAATATCAAGAGCGACCATAAACATCAGATCCTGGGTGGTAACCGTTAGGATGTCACCAAATAGATACGAGGTCATATGCGGTGGATAACCCGGAGTCAGGGCGATAAAAATGACGCCCAGCGCCATGCCCAGCGGCCAGAACATACCCACAAGTACGTCGGCATTGGCATAGGCTTTTCTTTTAATGGCAGCAATGGCGACCGATGAACCAGTGGAGAAAAGCAACGCACCAACGATGGGTTCTATGCCCAGAAAATATCCCAGACCGATCCCGCCAAATGCGGTATGTGCAATGCCCCCACTCATCATCAGATAACCTTTTCCCACGATAATGGTACCGATGATTCCACAGGCCAAGCTGGCCAGCAAAGCACCAGCCACCGCGTGTTGTAAAAAAGTATACTCAAAAAGGGCTGTAAACATTACTGCCTCCATGTTCTCCCAGCACCCGATGAGGAACGCCGTGGGCGATCAGATCAACCGGACAGCCGTAGAGCTGCATGACCAGATCGTTGTTCAGGTTTGGTTCACCGTGATAGTACAGGGTGTGGTTGATACAGGCGATACTCTTTACATAGGAGCTGACCGCCAGGGTATCGTGTGTCACAAGAATGATTGTAAGCTCTTTATTCAACTGCTGCAAAAGAGAATAAATGTGGCTGCTCGAAGCAGCATCAAGACTGGCCGTGGGCTCATCCAGTAAAAGCATCCGCGGTTTTACTGAAAGTGCGCGTGCAATTAACACCCGCTGGAATTGACCGCCGGATAATTGACCGATTTGGCGGTCTGCCAGGTCAAGAATCTCCAATTCCTTCATATAATAATGTGCGATTTCTTTGTCTTGTTTACTATAACGATGGAAAAAACTTCGCTGCCCCGAGAGGCGTCCCATTAAGACTGCTTCTCTTACGCTGATGGGAAACTGTCTGTCAATACTGGCTGCCTGCGGGACATAACCAATTGCCTTACGGCTGATCAGAGGGTTTTGATCAAATACTTTGATCTCCCCGTGTGAAGGTTCCACCAGACCCAGGATAGCCTTTAGAAGGGTGCTTTTGCCTCCTCCATTTGGACCGATAATGCCGAGAAAATCACCATCATCAATTTCAAGATTAATATCATGCAGAGCACAGATGCTGCCATAACGGACTCCAAGGGAATCCATATGAAGTGCCTGTGTTCCTTGCTGTTCATTCATTTAAGAAGGCCTCCTAGTTTAATCTAACACGCGGGCAAACGTGCGGGCTGTTTTTTTAAGGTTTTCTATGTAATCAGGAGCGAGAGGGGCGATCATTTCTATTTCCCCATCTAACTCATCTGCCAGCGCCTGCGCTTGCTTACTGTCTATTTCAGCCTGGTAAAAGATGACCTTAATCTCTTCCTTATGAGCATCACTAATCACCCGTTGGAAATCCTTTGCACTTGCCTCTTTACCTTCCTTTTCCAGCGCAATCATCTCTAATCCATAATCATCTGCAAAATATCCCAAAGAGGGATGATAAACAATGAACTTACGCGTTTTCAGAGGCTTAAGCGAAGCGCTTATTTCCTGATCCAGCGCATCTAATTGGGCAATGTAGGTTTCAGCATTATGGGAATAAAGGTTTCCATTGCCTGGATCAAGCGCAGAAAGCTCATCAGCGATAATCCTTACCATTTCCTTTGCCCGTTTCGGAGAAAGCCACATATGCGGATCACGTGTCCCCGGAGCAAATTCTCGCGCAGGGTAAATGGCATCAACCCGGGTTGCCAGATCAACCACTTTCATATCTGCATTCAAGTCTGCAATTTTTGGGAGGATGTTGTTTTCTTCTGTTGGAACACCAATGGAAAAGTACAATGCAGCATCACTAAAAGCAGTCAATAACTGCGGACCGGGTACAAAATTTGCCGGACTGTTCCCCCTGGGAATCATCGTTACGACCTCAACCTGATCTCCGCCAACGGCATGCACGAACGTTTCCTGGGGGACAATGGATACGGCTACCATCAGTTTCTCTGAATCACCTGTGTTTAAAGAACTGGCAGGGGCTTCTGTTTGAGCACAGCCCGATAAAATCGTTAGACAAAAAGCAAATAGCAGGGTTATCACCCATAGGCATGGTCGCTTATTAACATAGTTCAAAAATAGATTACCTCCTTGATTGGGTCATTTAATACAGTGAGTTGTGATTTTTATCATCTTAATAATAAGACCAAAGGCTTCTAAATGCAAGTGTTTGCATTTGTGATACATTTTATTCATGGGTGTTAGGACGTATGCTAAAGTAACGTCTGAATAGTATACATGAAATGGGTTTGTGCAGGAGTATGGTAGAGCCAGGGTAGATTGACACGCATTGTTTCAACATAATGGTTTGTAAAAGAAGGCTTTTCTGTAAAGCAAGACTTGATTCTTTCCTCGTTCCCCTATATAATTGATAAGTGCCAAATGAAAACATGAAACATGCCGATGTGGCTCAGGGGTAGAGCAGCTGATTCGTAATCAGCAGGTCCGCGGTTCGAATCCGCGCATCGGCTCCATAAGAAACGTAGGCCCTTCCGTAGTTGGAAGGGCTTTTTATTTTCTGTATTTTGTTCAAAAATCATTAGAAAGGTGGCAGGAGATTTTCTAAGACTCAATTTCCATGTAATCAGTGAATTTATCCATAGCTTTCCGAAGGGGTTCCAATTCGATGTGGGTATACATTTATTTCGTGGTGCTGATATTGGCATGACCGTAAGCGCCCTCCGGGCAATGGTTGAACTAGAAATCAAATGCTTTGGCAGACATGACAACGGCCTGGCACTTGCAGCTGTTTTCATCTGTACCGCACTATGGTTTCCATAGTAGATCTGCTTTCTTTATCTATAGAAATATTACCCATATAATAAAATTCAACCTGATTTTCCCAATGTCCTCTCAAAAGCATTCTTTTTTTTAATAGATACCAATTTATCAAACATAGAATTCATTTCGCGACCTACAATACCTGCCATTTCTAAATCCAAGGTTTTTCCCAATAACTCATCCTCCAGTTAAACTACACATGAAAGCCAGATGCGGCTTTCCAAACCAACAGACAGGAGGTGTAACACCATGGCAGTAACGGCTACTTCTCTTTCCAGCGATCTGGTCCTGGAGATGGACAACGGAACCGGTGCATCCGGTCAGCAGCTTGTCAAAAACCGCACGTACAAAAACGTAAAGACCAGTGCTGTAAACGATGACGTTTACGCAGTCGCGCAGTCCTTGATCGGTTTGCAGGACAAATCCAACCTTGCGATTCAGCGCAAAGACACGGTTGAACTGGAGTCCGAGTAATCGATTGAAGGGCAGTTAGATTCTAACGAAAGGAGGTTATGAATATGGCAACCCAGAGAACCCTAGAAATGGACTTTGCCACGGAACTCGGAAAAACCCAGCGCATCCGTGTTTATGATGCCAAGGATCCCTTAACTGATGCGGAAGTTGCGACTGCAATGGATAACATCGTCGCCAAAAACATCTTTACGGGATCCGGCGGAAATATCACCGGAAAAATTGCAGCACGGACAATCGTTACCGAAAAATCCGAGCTCAACCTGGTATAGAACACACTGCATTATCGTGCGGGCGGGCGTGTCCCGTCCGCTTTTACTGTAACCCTGTAACCATGCAACCATAACGAGACTTTAACGAAAGGAGGGTTTGACGTGCAAGACCTCTTAAACATGATCGGAAACGTAGGCTTTCCGATTGCTGTATCCGTCTATCTCCTCATCAGGGTAGAAAACAAACTCAATGATTTGACCGAAGCCATCGGAGACCTTCGGGAAGCTATTATCGCCATGCCTCATACAAGCAACTGGCAGCCAAGTCCCCAGACTCATGAGCCATACAAAGGAAACGGAAAGGCGCCCGATGAATATGTATAACCCAGTCTTCTATATAAAGGAAGGAACAGCATTGGAATTCATAGATTATCAAATGATCTTTTCCGGAAAACCCACTCAACGAAAAGAAACCCGTCGCCTGGTCATCCATCATTCTGTCAGCCCAGACGTATCAGCCCTAGACATCCACCGCTGGCATCTGAACAGAGGCTGGAGCGGAAACGCGTACCACTTTATTATCCGGCAAAACGGCCAGATTGAACTGGGGCGGGCAGCAGAAGTGATCGGTGCCCATACGAAAGGGTTTAATCATGACAGTATCGGTATCTGTTTAACAGGTGATTTTACGCAGTATACCCCTGCTGATGGACAAATGTGTTCTCTTGTGAAGCTCACTCACTACCTAGAGGACCAGTACGGCAAACTGGAACTCAACCGGCACTGTGATCTGAACCCTACCCTCTGCCCCGGGAATCTGTTTCCGTGGGAAGAATTCATAAAGCAAGTGAAAGAGCATAACGAGCAGACTCCCGTCGAAGACTGGAAGCAGGTCATCATGACAAAAGCAAAAACCGCCGGCATCATCACCGGCAATCATCAGCCGGATGACCCGGCGCCCAAATGGTTCGTTCTGGCCGCAGGCCTGAACATGCTCGAAAAAATAAACATCAATAAGGAGGCCGAACAAATGGCAATAAAAATTCCCAAGAAAATGACCCTGCAGAAGTTCATTAAATGGATCAGAAGGAACACCAACTGTGAGGTGCGCATCGAACATGACCAGGTTAACGTAGTGGTGTTTGCCAACAACATCGAAAAAGGTAAATGCGTTCCGCTCTACGCTGAACTGGACAATGACATCGTCATGATCAACGAACTCACGGGTAATTATCATTCCCCGGAGGATGCCTGGGAAGCGCTGGAGGATGAAACCGCTGATACTTTTTTTCCCGAACCGTTTCATGAATGGGTGCAGGATCAGTATTTGACTGCCGGGGATGTGACGATGGAGAAGTTTAGCGTGTAGGTGAAAACAGCTCTCATTTCCTTTTTGTAAGGAATTGAGAGCTATTTTTTTGTGTATTTTTTTATTAAAAGCACCAACAGTACAAATGAGACAGATTTATAACCAGCATTATTTATTATGTGTATGTTACAATACAGGAAAAACATGGATGTGATTTTATGATCAGCAGAGCTCGTTATATTGACGAAGTGATTAATAGAGTCTGGATTGAAGATATTCGAGCAGATTATAAAAACAAATATTTATTAATGGAAGATTCCTTAAAGAACGCATTTTACTATCATTTACGAAAGCGATTAGGTGATAACTTTCTTTTAGCTAATAATGTTCGTATTTTCACTGAATATCATCATCATGGGAAAAAAGCTGATTTAGCAGTAGTAGAAATAAATCGAGAGAAATCGGAAGAAGGTTATCTAGGGGATTCCATCCATAACGTATATGCAATAATTGAGTTTAAGTTCAAAAATTCAACTAGTGATCAGCATTTTATCGAAGACGTAAAGAAGGTATTGGAATACATCAAAAAGGATACCTCAAATTTATGTAGATATTATCTAGCCTTTATTCAGGAAGTATACTTTGAAGAAGCTGCAGAGTTCACATGGACATCGTTAATAAAAAACAAAATCCCTCACGGGAGGATAACAGAATTACAATGTTTTCGCTGTGATCCAGAACCCCGTTGGGTAAATAAAGAATTGTAATTAGGTTCTAGGGTTATGGACCTGTAAGAATGTGAACTTATGAGATGCTTAAGGCAATAAGCCTGGTGCGTATTAGATAGGGATAAGGGGGACTGGACGGGTAGAATTGAAGCGCAATCATAAATGATGCGACCGTGAGGTCTATCCCCTATCTCTAGTCGTCGGTGCTAACAAATTAATTTTGACCGGGACTCTATTTAGGGGAAGGGAGAGGTGTATGGAATATAATGTAATAATAAACGTTCATCTATTCACCAATATTTATTTTTTTGAAGACATTACACCATGTTTTCAAAATGACAGTTTTAACATAGAACTTACTTTAAGCCCTGAAGGAAGATGGTTAGGATTTACACTAAACAGTGTTTTGGATTTATCCATTGACTTTAATAACGATGACCGGTTGGATATTTTTATGTCTGTAGATAAATTGGTGATAGAGCACGGAACTCTTATAAACGATGTTTATAAATCCTTTGTTCATTCATATCCAGAGTACCCTTCTAACATCTTTAATGGTAGTGAATTATGTATACCATATGATGTGGAGATACATAATTTAATTGGGATTATGATATATCAATCAGAAGGAACCAACAGAAGGGAAATTACAAAAGAAAAGTTCGCTGACATTATTAAACTAGTAAATGGTCCTTCTACTTTATCGCAAAAATTACTAGATGAATCTAGAAGATTTTTAGAAACTGGGTTTCATGACATGGCAACATTAAACGCTTATATGGCATTTGAAGTATTCATAGAAAATTTCTATAAAAACATACAGGTCATAAACAATAGAGATGACCTTTACCACGATTTTCACACTAAAGGGTCAAAAGCCATACAAACAAAAAATCCAACAATACATAAATTGTTGAATGATGGACTCTATCTTTTATATAAGAGAACACTCGAAGAAGAAATGTATGATATCATAGACGATTTAATTGATGACGTTGAAGATGCCATGCAATGGATGTTAGCATTAAATAGTCCAATCAAGCATTTCGAGATTGTAAATATTAAAAGAAGTATAGCTGGTATAGGTAATGATGAAAACCTTGTGGTTTTGGAAATAAGGATGATTGAAGATACTTTTTCTTATTTTGTGTTAAAGGTAGATAAACGGATAGGTGGTTGGTTTGCGTTTAATCAACTAATAGGAACTGGTAAACAAATCAGTGATGAATGGTTTTCTTAAGCTGTTTCTATAAAGTGTGATAATAAAAAGGAGACATTGTAGTTTTTGAATTGGTAAATTAGCACCTCCAGCGTGTAATGGTAGTCCTGCAGGTACGAGCGTGCAATTAAAGAGTAGACGATGCTGCCAGAAACCGGGTGATATATCCAGTCTAAGTACCAACTAATTGGCAACGTTTTTTACGTGGCCCATGGGAAAAGCGGGAAGAAATGTAGCACGCGGAGTAGTACGGCGGTTCTTCCCTCGTTGCTTGTGCAGTGAAGGATATCACCGAGGACACGCTGCCCCCCCGGCAACGTCTCTATTCGAGCCGGGCCGGTATATCTTCGGCGGGCAGGGTGTCCCGATCACCGAACGGAAGACGCAGGGTGGAAGGCCTCGCAACCTTTATCGTGAAGCAATAGCGGAACATAAGTGGTACCCGAAGGCTGCTCATCTGCAATACGATGCGCAGCCAGGCAGGAACGCGCTGACCATCCAGACCTTGAGGTCAGGGTATCCCTCGACCATCGAGCGGAAGGCGATGCCTGGAACGGAGTGGAGGGTATGGCCTGTAGTGGCGGTGGGGGATGCACACCAACTGTGATTCCAGCCTGCTTCTTACCCGAGGAATATTTTATTTAGAAGTATTACGTCGAGTGTGCGATTTTGGAGATTATTGGTAGATATTAGTGACCCATTCTCTATGTCTAAATCATTGGTTATCCTAGTTGTTTAGAAGTAAACCATCTGCCTTTTGCTACCGGTGAAAGACTTTGCTTTTTGGTCCGGATCGTTTCTCTCAATGCTGCGTGGATATTCAGTACCATTTCTTATCGAGATCAAAATAAATAATAAAAATTAACCCAATAGGTTAATAAAAATATGAATTGTTGCATATAATATTGTATAATTAGTTTGGTAGATTCAATAAATTTATTGCATCATTTTTATTGGAGGATTTCGTGGATATCGAATTTAAAACTGCCAAGCTTAAGAAAACCTGTGAAAACTATGAACTGGCCAAGAAACAGTGGGGAGATAGAATTGCTCGTGCTATTATCAAGAGACTCAATGAGATACAGAGTGCTGAGTGTTTAGCTGATTTAAACCATGCTCCACCTACCAGGTGCCATCTTCTGGAGCCTCATAAAAAAGGCATCTATGCAGTTGATGTGGTCCACCCTTTTCGCCTGCTATTTTTGGCTATCTCGGAAGACGGGGATGCGTTGGGTAATGTTGACCCTGCGCAGGTAAGGTGTGTGAAGATACGGGAGGTGACGAATTATCATGATTAACCAGACCAAAAATGGGTTTATGCCTGATATTGCCATACCCCCTGGGGAAACGTTGCAGGAATATTTAGATTCCCTTGACATGACCCAGGTGGATCTAGCTAAAAGAACAGGTTTAACACCCAAGACCATTAATGAAATAATTAAAGGAAAAGCACCGATAACTCCGGAAACAGCCTTGAAATTGGAGAGCGTTTTTGTTACTCCGGCTAGTTTCTGGAACAATCTGGAATCCGATTACCAGGAAACCAGAGCCAGGTTGCAGGCCGAAAAGGATATTGATGATGAAGTCAAGATAGCAAAGCTAATTTCTTATCCTGAATTGGCCCGCAGAGGTTTCGTGCATCCGACAACTAAAGCGAAGGAAAAGGTTGTTTATCTCCGTCAGTTTTTTGGCGTTGCATCGTTGGAGTATATTCCTGATGTTTTAGATGTTGCTTTCAGGAAGCACGACAAAGAAAAAAGTTCTCATTATGCGTTGGCCGCCTGGATTAGAATGGGGGAGTTATTAGCAGGGAAAGTGATAACTCAAGATTTTAACGAAAAAAAATTAAAAGAGACGATTCCTACGTTTAGAGAGCTGACACTGCACGAGGGGGATAATTTTATGCCCCAGTTAACTGAGCTCTGCGCAACGCTAGGAGTTGCTTTGGTTATTGTCCCACATCTGCCCAGAACCTATGCGCATGGAGCCACTAAATGGTTGCATCCTGGAAAAGCCATGCTTCAGCTTAGTACTAGGTATCAATACGCTGATATTTTTTGGTTTAGCTTTTTCCATGAACTGGGTCATATCTTGTTACACAGCAAGAAAAATGTCTTTATTGAAACGGGGGAAAAATCTGAAGAGGAAGTTGAGGCGGATCGGTTCGCATCGGACTGCCTTATCCCGGGAAGCAAATACCGGAGCTTTATAAGCAAAAATAGATTCACCAGAGATTCAATAAATCAGTTTGCGAATGAGATCAGTATCGATGCAGGGATAGTGGTGGGCAGGCTACAGCATGATAAAATAATTCCCTGGGGTAATTATAAGGATATGCAGACAAAGCTTGTGTAAAAGAATATTTTAGATGCGGATGAGGAGTTTAATTACCGATAACAAATCAGATTACATTAAAAACAGGGCTTTCGATGATGCCCATTATAAAAGTATGATTATAGAGTTTCTAATTAAATTTGAAACTGCTAGTCGCCGCGATATAGATAAGCTGTTAATTGATAAGCTATCTGATGTATTAAGCGAAGAACAAAAACGGAAAAAAATCAGTAATTTGCTTTACTATATGGCCAAGTGTGACGGAACCATAAAAAATATTGGCTCGGATCATAAATCGATCTGGGTTCTTCTTAAGAAGTCTGATTAAAAATGTTTAGAAGAACTTGAAGAAGAACTGTCTTTATAAATGCCTGTATAAAGGGAATAGAACATTGAAATAGTTCTTCTTATTTGCTTATTTTAAGAAGAAACCGCAGAAAATATTGGAGAGTGTTATAAACACGATCCAAAATACCTCCGAATCGAGATTTACAGAAGATGTAGAATGCCTGATTTCGGACATTGTTGGACACGATTGTACTGCTATCTTGTACCTTAAGCTGATTCGTAATCAGCAGGTCAACGGTTCGAATCCGTTCATCGGCTCCAGAAAAAAGTAAGGTCCCTCCGTACTTGGAGGGGCTTTTTATTTTCTGCATATAACTCAAAAAGCATCAGAAGGGTGGCATGAGATATTCTAATATTTATCATCTGCTTAAATTCAACCTGCTTTTCCCAATGTCCTCCAAAAACAATTCTTTTGTTTAATAGCTCCCAGTTTATCAACCACAGAATTCATTTTATGACCTACAATACCCGCCATCTTTAAATCCATGGTTTTTCCCTATAATTCATCCTCCAGTTAAACTACACATGAAAGCCAGACAGGCTTTCCAAACCAACAGACAGGAGGTGTAACACCATGGCAGTAACGGCTACTTCTCTTTCCAGTGATCTGGTTCTGGAGATGGACAACGGAACCGGTGCATCCGGTCAGCAGCTTGTCAAAAACCGTACGTACAAAAACGTAAAGACCAGTGCTGTAAACGACGACGTTTACGCAATCGCGCAGTCCTTAATCGGTTTGCAGGACAAATCCAACCTTGCGATTCAGCGTAAAGATACGGTTGAACTGGAGTCCGAGTAATCGCCTGCAGGGCAATTAGATTTTAACGAAAGGAGGTTATGAATATGGCAACCCAGAGAACCCTTGAAATGGACTTTGCCACGGAACTGGGCAAAACCCAGCGCATTCGTGTATATGATGCCAAGGATCCCCTGACTGATGCAGAAGTTGCTGCTGCAATGGATAACATCGTCGCCAAAAACATCTTTACGGGATCCGGCGGAAATATCACCGGGAAAATTGCAGCCCGGACAATCGTTACCGAAAAATCCGAGCTCAACCTGGTATAGCCCCAACTGCATCATCGTGCTCCCGAGCGGGCGGGCGTATCCCGTCCGCTTTTACTGTAACCATGCAATCATAACGAGACTGAAAGAAAGGAGGGTCTGACGTGGAAGACCTCTTAAACATGATCGAAAACGTAGGCTTTCCGATTACTGTTTCCGTCTATCTCCTCATTAGGGTAGAAAACAAACTTAACGATTTGACCGAAGCCATCGGAGACCTTCGGGAAGCAATCATCACGATGCCTAAAACAAACTGCTGGCAGCCGGGTTCCCAAACCCACGAACCTCACCGGGGAAACGGCAAAGCTTCCGATGAGTATGTGTAACACAGGGCTCTATACAAAGGAGGGAGCAGCATTGGAATTCATAGACTATCAACTGATCTTTTCCGGCGAACCCACCCAGCGAAAACAAACCCGTCGCCTGGTTATCCATCATTCTGCCAGCCCAGACGTATCAGCACTAGACATACACCGCTGGCATCTGAACGGAGGCTGGAGCGGAAACGGGTACCACTTTATCATCCGGCAAAACGGCCAGATTGAACTGGGGCGGGCAACAGAAGTAATCGGCGCCCATACCAAAGGTTTTAATCAGGACAGTGTAGGTATCTGTTTAACAGGTGATTTTACGCAATATGCCCCTACTGATGAACAAATCTATTCCCTTATGAAGCTCACCCATTACCTGGAGGAACAGTACGGCAAACTGGAACTCAACCGGCATTGTGATCTGAACCCCACCCTCTGCCCCGGGAATCTGTTTCCGTGGACAGAATTTGTAACCCAGGTGCAGCATTACAAACAGCAGCCTCCAGTCGAAAACTGGAAGCAGGAGATCATGACAAAAGCAAAAACCGCCGGTATCATCACCGGAGATCATGAGCTGGATGAACCGGCGACCAAATGGTTCGTTCTGGCCGCAGGCCTGAACATGCTTGAAAAACAAAAGACAAAGAAGGAGGGCGAACAAATGGCAATAAAGGTTCCCAAAAAGATGACCCTGAAGGCATTCGTTGACTGGATCAAACAAACCACCAACTGTGAGGTGCGCATCGAACATGACCAGGTAAATGTAGTCGTATTGTCCGACAACATCGAAAAAGGAAAATGCGTTCCGCTCTATGCTGAACAGGATGATAACATCGTTATGATCACTGAACTTACCGGCGATTACCATTCCCCGGAGGCAGCCTGGCAGGCCCTGGAGGATGAAGCGGCAGATACATTTTCTCCGGAACCGTTCCATGAATGGGTGCAGGATCAGTATTTGACTGCCGGGGATGTGAAGGTGGAGAAGTTTAGCGTGTAAAATATTAAAGCCCTCAGTTCCTAACTGGTTTTGTTAGGAGTTGAGGGTTTTTTATATTGGTTATGGACTCTGTAATAATGTTATTGGCCGTGCTATGTGCAGCTGGGTCTAAGAATCGATTCTAATTGTTTAAATGCTTCGTTTATGGATAGTAAAGACGAGATTAAGCCTAGCCTGCACTTTTCAAGAAGGATACGCGTTGATCTTTCGTGAATTTACCAAGAATGTTTTATATTTTTAACTTAATTACCAATATGTGGTCTAACAATACCTTTTTCTAAAGCACTTTGATCTAGTGCAGATACTAATTTTTTAATATTAGACCTCATTGTGGAAATTGTGGCATAATTTAAAACTATATAATTTTTCTTTGTATATCTTAAGTTTGGATGCTTTCTAATAAACTCATTATCGGCCTTTCCATCTGTATGCACTAAAATATGTCGCATTTCCAGATAATATATAGCTTGTTCCTTAATATTGTCATTGATATTTAAATCTAATTTTTTACATGTTTTATTGATTAATATTAGGGTACTACGTTCGTTTTCAAGAGATTGAAAAATACTCTCTATTACTTTTTCAATTAAAGTATTATTTTCTGTGTATTTTAAAATGTCAACGGTAGACATAGATACCTTATGCTCTCCAACAATTCTTTCAGGATTTACTTTGGAATTGGTAAACGCTTCATAAATAAGACCTTGTAAAAAAGCAGTAAATTCCTCATAAACATCTTTAACGTAAGACGCGTATACAGTTTGTTTAAGATGATTAATAGCTAATTTCCTGTTATCCTCTATGTTTTTTCGTTTTGACAAAACAGGGTGTTTGTCTTTATTGACATATTTAAAAAGCAATCCGTTATTATCATCAACTAATTCTTCATTATCAATTGCTGAAACGATAACATCTACCAATTCTAAATCGGCATCAAATTGAGTAATTCTATTTAAAAATGTCACAGCATGTTTTGATCTATCAGTCATATTTATTCTCCATTAGATAAAATTTAGCTTATAGTTTATATACATTTGTTACTATCGTTTACCGCTCTCTGGGCGACTTCTATTTAAGAAAAGAATACAAAAGGGACCAGGATATGTGCAACAATAAAAAATAACAGAGCCAGCGTAAAGGAACCCATGAACCATGTGTCCACATGATTGGCATCACTACTGGGAAAAACAGATTTATAGGCTACAATATGTAGTACAACAAGGCCCAGGCACAATACCCCCAAGTTTATTTTTGCTTGCGCCAAGGTATTGTGAAGATCTATAACCTGATCGGTGGCATAATAAGAATACAGTTGGTTGCTAATGAGGCGAATTGAACTCGCTAGAATGATCAAGAATGATATTCTTGATAAATTCTGTAAGCCGTTTTTCTCCTCTACATAATAGCTTCAAATACAAATAAATTTATTTAAACCTGTTTAAGTAATTAGTCATCAGCATGCATTTTCCTTTATTATGCAGGATATTTATGAAGAAAATAGAAGTTAATCTAATATTGTTGATTGCAACGGAACCCAAAATGTTGGAGAAAACAGATATGCAGTTAAATGATAAACAGCGAAGTTACTTACGCATTGCCATTATCTTTGTGGTATGGAGCATTGTTTTTGAAGTAGGTTATTATTTTGTAAAAGGTCAATTAAGTTTACACGGTACTCCTTTTATTGTAGCGGGAGCCATTATTGCTGGAATCATTGGAATCATCGCAAATAAAACTAAATGATGTTACTTGTTGCGTTTATAAGGGATATCACCGAGGTCACGCTGCCCCAACGGCTAAGGCTCTTTTGGAGCCGGGCCGGTATTTCTTCGGTGGGCAGGGTGTCCCGACCACCGAGTGGAAGACGTTGCCCACCCGGTACTTAAGGGCAATGTCTGTAACGGGATAGCCTGGTCCTGATGTGCGCAAAGCAGTGCAGCAGGGACGGGCGGTGCTGCATAGGTGCTCTATGTACAGAATATCATCGGGGAGCCGTCCAGTCAGAGGAAGCGAGAAAAGTTGAGAGGAAAGAGCAGCGCGAAGAAAGATCAACGTGGTGAGCGACCGAAACTGGAGGGCGGGCGACCACCGAGCGGAAGGTGATGCCTGGAACGGAGTGAAGGGCATGGGCTGGAGCGGGGTAGCCACCTTCGGATAATCGAGATTATGTTGGCGAAGCGAACCCGAAGGGCTACATAATCCTCTATTATCGGATGGTGGCGGTGGGTATCGTCAGCGTGCTCCCACAAGAATATCATAGGGGAGTTGGTTCGGATTCTGCGCCATCTTGTCCAGGCAGAACCTGAAGGAGCGGGCGGTCACTTAGCGGAAGGGCCATGTCTGGAATGCAGTGGAGTACATGGCACGGATCGGGATAGGGATAGGGGCACGTCCAGTAGTGCGTGTGCAGCACTGGGCGGAAGGGATTGCCCCGGGTGGATACCAGAGAATTACTACTATTTAATTAAACCTATAATTAATTCGGATTTTTTAAAACCGAATTAATTGCTAAAGATATAGGGTATAGTGGATACCTTAATTAGACAATAAACCAGGAAAGGGGGAGGGGGATTATATGGTTGATAAAGCGAACATGACAGAAGAGGAGATAAAACTTAATTACATTACTTCTGCTATTACCTCAAAGTGGGATAAGACTAAAATAAGGATGGAGTATTATTTCACAGATGGACGGATTCAGATAGAAGGCAAGAAGGCATCCCGAAAGAAAGGGAAAAAGGCAGACTACCTTTTATACTTCAAGTCCAATCTTCCTATTGCCATCGTAGAAGCCAAGGATAATAAACATACCATACTTGGTGGTATGAGTATGCCTTAGAAAAGCAGTTAATCTCATTGATGGAATAGAATTCGATAACTATGAGGAGAGTCATGCTTTCAATGATATTTACGAAGGTCTCTTAAAAGAACTGCAGGCTGCAGGCAAACAGGGTGAGTACTACACGCCACGAGCCCTTACAAAATGGATAACAGGCCGGGTGGCCCCCAAAATGGGGGAGAAGATGGCAGACTTTGCAGCAGGGACCGGAGGATTTGCGGTTTCTGCGTTGGAATATATCAGGGCACATATTGAGGTAAAAAGAGCTGAGGACGAGGATAAAATGCAGGAAAACATTATGTGTGTTGAGAAGAAGCAGCTGCCCTATATGCTCTGCACTACCAACCTTTTATTACATGGCATTGCTGATCCGAAGGTGATGCATGGAAATTCCCTGGAGCGTAATGTAAGAGAATACCGAGAGGATGAAAAAGTTAATGTTGTGCTGATGAATCCACCTTATGGTGGCCATGAGCAGGTAAGTATTTTAAATAACTTTCCGGCAGATTTAAGAAATTCTGAAACCGCAGATTTATTCATGATTGAAATACTGTATCGTCTTAAAGAGAATGGACGGGTAGGCATAATTCTTCCTGACGGGTTCCTGTTTGGTACCGATAATTCAAAGGTAGCCATTAAGAAGAAACTGATGTCTGAATGTAATTTACATACGGTGATCCGTATGTGCGGTTCCGTATTTGCACCCTATACATCCATAGCTACCAATCTTCTATTCTTTGATAAGACCGGACCGACTAAGGAAACATGGTTCTACCGTTTCGAGTTGCCGGAAGGATATAAGGCATTTTCTAAGACACGGCCGCTGACACTGGAGCATATGCAGGTTATCACCGACTGGTGGGATAATCGTGTTGAAATCATGGATGAAAAAGAAGATGAATCTATGACAGAAACATGGAAGGCTAAGAAATATGGCATTGAGGAAATCATGGGACGTGGCTATAACATTGATCTTTGCGGCTTTCCGACCAAGGAAGAAGTTATTCTGTTACCAGAAGAAACTATAAAAATTTTCAAAGAAAAGAGAGCCAGCCTTGATGCCAAGATGGATGAAAAACTCCAGGAGATTTTAAATCTTTTGGGGGTGGAGTAAATGGTATTAGCAGACGATTTAAGGAAAGCTGTGCTTCAAGCTGCCATTCAGGGTAAGCTTGTGCCACAGGATGTAAATGACGAGCCGGCAAGTTTGCTTTTGGAGAAAATAAAGGCTGAAAAAGAAAAGTTGATTAAAGAGAAGAAAATCAAGATAGAAAAGCCGTTGGCACCGATTACAGAGGATGAGATACCGTTTGATATTCCAGATAGTTGGAAATGGGTAAGAATACTAGATGTTGGAGAATTAGCAAGGGGAAAATCAAAGCATAGACCAAGAAACGACATCATTTTATATCAAAATGGCCATTATCCAATGGTTCAAACTGGGGATGTAGCACGAGCTGATAAATACATTACAACATACACAAAATGCTACAACGAAGTTGGCTTGGCTCAAAGTAGATTATGGAACAAAGGAACGTTATGCTTAACAATTGCCGCTAATATAGGTGATGTAGCTATTCTTACATTTGATGCTTGCTTTCCCGATAGTGTAGTTGGATTTAATGCATTTTCGCCCATTAACTCCAATGAATATTATTTATATATGTTGTCTGCATATAAACAGCGAATGGATGATTTATCTAGGTCTACTGCACAGAAAAATATTAATCTCAAGATATTGGAATCAATGGTCTTCCCTTTACCCCCTCTTCAAGAGCAACACCGTATAGTAAAAAAAATCGAAGAACTGATGGCAAAGATTGATGAATTTGAAGCCGTTGAAACAGAGCTAGAATCCATCAAGAAAGCAGTCCCTAATGATATGAAGAAGGCACTCCTGCAGGCTGCCATTCAGGGCAAATTAACGGAGCAGCTTACGACTGATAGCTCAGTGGATGAACTGCTTGCTAAGATAAAAGCTGAGAAGGAACAGCTAATAAAAGAGAAGAAAATTAAGAAAGAAAAGCAAATGGCACCGATTACGGAGGACGAGGTACCCTTTGATATTCCGGAAAACTGGAGATGGGTGAGACTTGGAGAATTAGGATATACAAATATTGGGCTTACCTATAAGCCAAGTAATATATCAGATAATGGTACCGTTGTATTGCGGTCAGGCAATATTCAAAACGAAAAGATGGATTATGGGGATATTGTTAAAGTGAACATCGATATACCTGATTCAAAAATGTGTCATATTGGAGATATATTAGTTTGTGCTAGGAATGGAAGCAAAAAACTGGTTGGCAAATCTGCGATTATAGATAAAGAGGGTATGAGTTTTGGCGCATTTATGGCACTTTTTAGAAGCCCATATAATGACTATATTATAAAAGTTATTAATTCACCGCACTTTAGAAATACATTATTGGGTGATGCAGGAACAACCACAATAAATCAGATAACACAGGATATGTTGAAAAATTTTATTATACCGATACCTCCTCTTGAAGAACAACACCGTATCGTAGAAAAACTTGATAAACTCCTTCCTCTCTGTGAAGGATTAGTTGAATAAACACAGGCCTTGAGAATCGTGGCTTTATCCAAATATGCTTTAGCTTACCAAAATGGGGAGACGACTACAAAGTGTCTCCCCATTTTAACGTTACCCGTTTTTGTGTTTGGTTTTGTCTACCAGTACCCATTCTTGCTTGTTGGTTTTCGTAGGAGGAACCCTATTTCCTCCTACGAAAGTAGATTCAGTTTTGCCGCCAACGGGTTTGTATTGACCAGATACCTTAACGGTTTGTCCAGTTTTAATCTTCATAAAAATACCTCCGTAACATAATAATTAATTCCTACCCAGAACAATATCACCAGCGTTTTCCAGCTTGTAATGAACACAAGCCTTACTCGGGATATCGCATTTAACATGTGGTTTTATCGTGCCTTTGTTACCATCGTATTCATAGTAGATAATCTGTTCTTTACATTTACCTGTCCAGTTCATGAGAAGATTCATTGCCAGACCAACTGCTGTTCCAGCCAGTATGGAATTAGGCCAGACTACTTGCGGCCTTATACCAGCATCACCATATGCCAGGGTTTCTTTAGCCAGAACTTCGGTATTAATAAAGTCATAACATCTCATGCAAGGGTATCCGGGGATGCTGGCAAATACTTGACCAAACATCCGGGGTATGTCGTTTTTATCATTTCGAACATCCATGCCGATGTCAATGTAGGGAATTAATGAGCGACGAGTCAATGATTCAAGTTCAGCCCGATTCTGATATCCGTCTAGGCAACCAAAGATAATGTCGCAAGTTTTTAGGTCATCAGGTTGATCTTGCCATCGTTTACTGATACTAGAGATTAGTGCGTCTGGCAGCAAGCCCCGTATAAGTCTTTCCGAAATTAATAGTTTGGGGAGCTCTTCTCCAACATCCTGTTTTGTAGCGCCCACCAGACGATTTAGGTTGGTGTCGGTGATTTTATCAAAATCATATAATACATAATTTTTGAAACCAATGTGTGCTAGCTGTTGGACTATTTGCGAGCCCCCGCCTCCGAGACCTACTACCCCAATTACAACGGTCTCAAGTACCTGATCTAAATTAGGACCAAGAAAGGACTGTCGGTTATTTTTTACACTCATACCAAGAATCCTCCAGATGCATTCAAAGATAATGGCAGGTTAACAATCGTATACCGAAAGATATCAATAGGTGATTCATGCTGGGGCAGCCATACCCGAGCCATCATTTTATCGGTGCTTAGGAGTAAAAAGCCGTGTGTCTTGCCCGGAGCGGCATTTCTGAATGATCTTAAAAAATTAGGATGATCAGCACGGTCATCTCTACTGAATATGGGCAGGCCACTTTTATTATGAATATGAGTATGGAGAATACCTTCTTTATTCATATCGGCACGTTTCATTGCGAGTGCAATTGCCCGATGATCAATACGAGCTCCTACTGAGTTGTCATTTATATAATATTGATCCGGGATGGATTGGTATCCGGTCACTACCAGAACTGAATGACCGGCAGGTTTGGTAAAAACATAGCCGACATGTTCAAAGGCAAAGGGATGGGAACGACGTAAGTCGCTCCGCATCTCCTGATGAATTGATTGAGGCATGCGAAGTTGCATCATGCTACTAGCCCCCTTAAATGGTTGATCACCATATTAAGCAGAGGCATATTGGCTACATTGTTGTAGGAAAAAGCATGCCATTGCTGACCCAAAAAGAAGACCTGTCCATTCCAATTCAGCTGTTTGGGTGTTTGAATAATGTCTTTAAAGAATAATCGGGAGGGATAACCACTGTGCTCCTGGGGGCACAGGATCACATCAGATACAGGGGGTGTACAGCCTGGCGGCATTTTTTGGTCAGGGATATAGATAAAAGTGTAGCCGCTCTCTTCAAAAACCTGAGCATTAGTACAAGTTTCTTTTAGTGCCTGAAATTGTTCTTCTATTTGCTGCATTCTGAAGCCCTCCATTAAGAAGAAGCCCCAGAAGGAGCAGAAGATTTGAAACTTTCACCGCCATGAATAATGATTTTATCATCATCATTCAACGCTACTTCATAATTGGGCAGCTTATAAAGGATGTCAGTGGATGGTACGCCACCAGCCAGTTTGAGTTCACTTATTAAATGTTGCCCGCGGTGGATTGAAACTGCTTTTTCGTTGACTGAAATGGTGACCATATCATTTCCGTGATCGTTTTCGTTATTGAAGTTCATTATAATTCCTGCTTTCATAATATTTGGGTTTTGAGCAAAAAAGATTGCTAAAAATCTTTCAGCTTGGCACAAATCCAGCAGGAATATCATAATATGTAGCGAATAATACTATAGTAATTGGATAAATACTATGATATAATTCCTCGGGATTTGGCGAGATAGATGGAGGCCCAGAAACCTTTTCTATCTGCTTAGGCGTATACAAGAAGAATACTAATGTAAAAAGAGCATCTGGCAGGATGTTCTTTTTACATTTTTAATACAATCATAAGCCATCACCCCTCTCGAAAATTGGTGAGGAATTAATGAATAATCCCAACATCTAGATTGTATACAAAAAAACAAAACAAGTCAAGATGATAAGTGTAATTATCAAGTATACAAAATATGAATTTGGGCATATAATATAGTAAATATAAAAAATGAAAGAGTGGGAAGGTATGGAGCAAAAAAATATAGGAGGAAATCTAAAACGAATTCGCGAAGCCAAGGGACTAACTCAATCCCAGATGGCTGATCTTGCGGGTATTTCCAGGATTGCTTATCGGAATATCGAAAACGGAACTTCAAGTCCTAAAGTATCAACCTTACAGAATATTGCATCTGGTGTTGATGTAAAACTTCAAGATTTATTAAGGCCTGTTCGTACCTTAGAGAAAGTAAGATTCAGAGCGTCAAAAAAGATGAACAGCCGGGATAACATTTTGGCAGAAGTGGCACGCTGGCTGGATGACTTTAATGATTTAGAAAAAATGCTGAATTTACCCAAGGAAAAATATAAGATTAAGCCCCTGGCAAAAAGGTTCTCTAAGATGGATATGGGTGCCCAAAGGGCGAAAGATGCAGCCATAGCAGCAAGAGAAAAATTAGGACTTGATAACGACGAACCAATTCGTGATATTGCCGGATTACTTGAATCGGCTGGAATTAAAGTATACCCATTAGTTCTGGTGTCGGATGATTTCTTTGGCTTGTCTGTTGCTGAAGAAGATGGAGGCCCTGCAGTTATCGTTAATACATGGGAGCGAATTTCCGTTGAACGCTGGATTTTCAGTGCGGCTCATGAACTTGGACATTTGCTGCTTCATTTCGATGCTTACGACATTACGGAAAGTCAGGAAGATATCGAGCAAGAAAATGAGGCCAATATCTTTGCTTCCTATTTTTTAATGCCAGATGAGACTTTTAAATCAGAATGGGCAGATGCGGCTGGCTTACCTTTAGTAGATAGGGTTTTTAAACTAAAGAGAATATTCCAGGTAAGTTATAAAACTGTACTTTATCGGCTGTCTGAAAACATAGATGCAATATGGTCGAAATTTTACGGTGCTTATAAGAAGAAAACCGGTAAGTCTTTGAGCAGAAAAGATGAACCGGAAGCGTTGCATAGTGATAAATTTCAAGCGCCTGAAGTATTGCGTTCGAAAGAGCCCGACTCGCTTTCGTCATCGTATTTTATTGAGGATCGTTTATCCAGATTAGTTCGTCAGGCGATCGAAGCGGAAGAGATTTCGCTGAGTCGTGGAGCAGAAATTCTTAGGCTGGATATTGAAACTATGAGAGATATAGTTTCTTCGTGGGTATAGATAAATGAGAAGAAAGAATAGGCCATTGTTGATAATGGATGCTAATATTCTCATTGATTTCTGTAAATGTGATAAGACTATTATTAAGCTGATATGCCACTATATCGGTCAAATATATTTAGCTACGCCTGTTTTAGATGAAATAAGAGAAATTGATGAAGGTGATTGTCTAGAGATGGGCATCATTCTTGTTGAGCCAGAATTAGAAGTTGCTATGTTAGCAGCAGGTGAAAAAGGGCCGTTATCCTTTCAAGATAACTTGTGTTTTCTAATGGCTAAACAAAATGGATGGACTTGCGTAACCAATGATAAACCACTCAGGCGTAAGTGCGAGATTGAACGCGTGCCATTGTTTTGGGGGATTGAGCTTATTTGTATATTGGTGGAATCCGGCGGGTTACCTTTAAACCAAGCCACTGAGTTAATATTTGAAATAAAGAAGCTTAATCCCAAATATATAACTGACAATATTGTTGAAAATGCATTGAAAAGACTTGGAATTATAAAATAGTTGTTATCTTAGCGTTTAATATTTTAGCTACCCAAAAAATCCATACATCATCAGATCTCAAATTCTTGTTTTCAATCATAAATCGACCTGGGTTCTTCTTAAGAAGTCTGATTAAGAATGTTTAGAAGAACTTGAAGAAGAACTGTCTTTATAAATGCCTCTATAAAGGGAATAGAACATTGGAATAGTTCTTCTTATTTGCTTTTTTCAAGAAGAAACCGCGGAAAATATTGGAAATTGTTATAAACACGATTAATAAAAGCAGGTAATTAGTTGGCTGCAAAATGTAGTCAACGGAACAAGAGGCATTTTAAACCAGTCGCATTCGATGGGTTTAAAAACGAGGCTGGTAGAAAATATTACGTCAGATAGGCTGGATTATGATTTTTGCATCAAAAATCAGGTGGCAGAGAGGTGGCAAGAGGATCCCAAAAGCCTCCGAATCGAGATTTGCAGAAAATGTAGAAAACCGATTTTTCGGACATTGTTGGACATGATTGTACTGCAATCTTGTACCTGCAGTTAATTCGTAATCAGCAGGTCAACAGTTCGAATCCGTTCATCGGCTCCATAAGAAACGTAGGCCCTTCCGTAGTTGGAAGGGCTTTTTATTTTCTGTATTTTGTTCAAAAATCATTAGAAAGGTGGCAGGAGATTTTCTAAGACTCAATTTCCATGTAATCAGTGAATTTATCCATAGCTTTCCGAAGGGGTTCCAATTCGATGTGGGTATACATTTATTTCGTGGTGCTGATATTGGCATGACCGTAAGCGCCCTCCGGGCAATGGTTGAACTAGAAATCAAATGCTTTGGCAGACATGACAACGGCCTGGCACTTGCAGCTGTTTTCATCTGTACCGCACTATGGTTTCCATAGTAGATCTGCTTTCTTTATCTATAGAAATATTACCCATATAATAAAATTCAACCTGATTTTCCCAATGTCCTCTCAAAAGCATTCTTTTTTTTAATAGATACCAATTTATCAAACATAGAATTCATTTCGCGACCTACAATACCTGCCATTTCTAAATCCAAGGTTTTTCCCAATAACTCATCCTCCAGTTAAACTACACATGAAAGCCAGATGCGGCTTTCCAAACCAACAGACAGGAGGTGTAACACCATGGCAGTAACGGCTACTTCTCTTTCCAGCGATCTGGTCCTGGAGATGGACAACGGAACCGGTGCATCCGGTCAGCAGCTTGTCAAAAACCGCACGTACAAAAACGTAAAGACCAGTGCTGTAAACGATGACGTTTACGCAGTCGCGCAGTCCTTGATCGGTTTGCAGGACAAATCCAACCTTGCGATTCAGCGCAAAGACACGGTTGAACTGGAGTCCGAGTAATCGATTGAAGGGCAGTTAGATTCTAACGAAAGGAGGTTATGAATATGGCAACCCAGAGAACCCTAGAAATGGACTTTGCCACGGAACTCGGAAAAACCCAGCGCATCCGTGTTTATGATGCCAAGGATCCCTTAACTGATGCGGAAGTTGCGACTGCAATGGATAACATCGTCGCCAAAAACATCTTTACGGGATCCGGCGGAAATATCACCGGAAAAATTGCAGCACGGACAATCGTTACCGAAAAATCCGAGCTCAACCTGGTATAGAACACACTGCATTATCGTGCGGGCGGGCGTGTCCCGTCCGCTTTTACTGTAACCCTGTAACCATGCAACCATAACGAGACTTTAACGAAAGGAGGGTTTGACGTGCAAGACCTCTTAAACATGATCGGAAACGTAGGCTTTCCGATTGCTGTATCCGTCTATCTCCTCATCAGGGTAGAAAACAAACTCAATGATTTGACCGAAGCCATCGGAGACCTTCGGGAAGCTATTATCGCCATGCCTCATACAAGCAACTGGCAGCCAAGTCCCCAGACTCATGAGCCATACAAAGGAAACGGAAAGGCGCCCGATGAATATGTATAACCCAGTCTTCTATATAAAGGAAGGAACAGCATTGGAATTCATAGATTATCAAATGATCTTTTCCGGAAAACCCACTCAACGAAAAGAAACCCGTCGCCTGGTCATCCATCATTCTGTCAGCCCAGACGTATCAGCCCTAGACATCCACCGCTGGCATCTGAACAGAGGCTGGAGCGGAAACGCGTACCACTTTATTATCCGGCAAAACGGCCAGATTGAACTGGGGCGGGCAGCAGAAGTGATCGGTGCCCATACGAAAGGGTTTAATCATGACAGTATCGGTATCTGTTTAACAGGTGATTTTACGCAGTATACCCCTGCTGATGGACAAATGTGTTCTCTTGTGAAGCTCACTCACTACCTAGAGGACCAGTACGGCAAACTGGAACTCAACCGGCACTGTGATCTGAACCCTACCCTCTGCCCCGGGAATCTGTTTCCGTGGGAAGAATTCATAAAGCAAGTGAAAGAGCATAACGAGCAGACTCCCGTCGAAGACTGGAAGCAGGTCATCATGACAAAAGCAAAAACCGCCGGCATCATCACCGGCAATCATCAGCCGGATGACCCGGCGCCCAAATGGTTCGTTCTGGCCGCAGGCCTGAACATGCTCGAAAAAATAAACATCAATAAGGAGGCCGAACAAATGGCAATAAAAATTCCCAAGAAAATGACCCTGCAGAAGTTCATTAAATGGATCAGAAGGAACACCAACTGTGAGGTGCGCATCGAACATGACCAGGTTAACGTAGTGGTGTTTGCCAACAACATCGAAAAAGGTAAATGCGTTCCGCTCTACGCTGAACTGGACAATGACATCGTCATGATCAACGAACTCACGGGTAATTATCATTCCCCGGAGGATGCCTGGGAAGCGCTGGAGGATGAAACCGCTGATACTTTTTTTCCCGAACCGTTTCATGAATGGGTGCAGGATCAGTATTTGACTGCCGGGGATGTGACGATGGAGAAGTTTAGCGTGTAGGTGAAAACAGCTCTCATTTCCTTTTTGTAAGGAATTGAGAGCTATTTTTTTGTGTATTTTTTTATTAAAAGCACCAACAGTACAAATGAGACAGATTTATAACCAGCATTATTTATTATGTGTATGTTACAATACAGGAAAAACATGGATGTGATTTTATGATCAGCAGAGCTCGTTATATTGACGAAGTGATTAATAGAGTCTGGATTGAAGATATTCGAGCAGATTATAAAAACAAATATTTATTAATGGAAGATTCCTTAAAGAACGCATTTTACTATCATTTACGAAAGCGATTAGGTGATAACTTTCTTTTAGCTAATAATGTTCGTATTTTCACTGAATATCATCATCATGGGAAAAAAGCTGATTTAGCAGTAGTAGAAATAAATCGAGAGAAATCGGAAGAAGGTTATCTAGGGGATTCCATCCATAACGTATATGCAATAATTGAGTTTAAGTTCAAAAATTCAACTAGTGATCAGCATTTTATCGAAGACGTAAAGAAGGTATTGGAATACATCAAAAAGGATACCTCAAATTTATGTAGATATTATCTAGCCTTTATTCAGGAAGTATACTTTGAAGAAGCTGCAGAGTTCACATGGACATCGTTAATAAAAAACAAAATCCCTCACGGGAGGATAACAGAATTACAATGTTTTCGCTGTGATCCAGAACCCCGTTGGGTAAATAAAGAATTGTAATTAGGTTCTAGGGTTATGGACCTGTAAGAATGTGAACTTATGAGATGCTTAAGGCAATAAGCCTGGTGCGTATTAGATAGGGATAAGGGGGACTGGACGGGTAGAATTGAAGCGCAATCATAAATGATGCGACCGTGAGGTCTATCCCCTATCTCTAGTCGTCGGTGCTAACAAATTAATTTTGACCGGGACTCTATTTAGGGGAAGGGAGAGGTGTATGGAATATAATGTAATAATAAACGTTCATCTATTCACCAATATTTATTTTTTTGAAGACATTACACCATGTTTTCAAAATGACAGTTTTAACATAGAACTTACTTTAAGCCCTGAAGGAAGATGGTTAGGATTTACACTAAACAGTGTTTTGGATTTATCCATTGACTTTAATAACGATGACCGGTTGGATATTTTTATGTCTGTAGATAAATTGGTGATAGAGCACGGAACTCTTATAAACGATGTTTATAAATCCTTTGTTCATTCATATCCAGAGTACCCTTCTAACATCTTTAATGGTAGTGAATTATGTATACCATATGATGTGGAGATACATAATTTAATTGGGATTATGATATATCAATCAGAAGGAACCAACAGAAGGGAAATTACAAAAGAAAAGTTCGCTGACATTATTAAACTAGTAAATGGTCCTTCTACTTTATCGCAAAAATTACTAGATGAATCTAGAAGATTTTTAGAAACTGGGTTTCATGACATGGCAACATTAAACGCTTATATGGCATTTGAAGTATTCATAGAAAATTTCTATAAAAACATACAGGTCATAAACAATAGAGATGACCTTTACCACGATTTTCACACTAAAGGGTCAAAAGCCATACAAACAAAAAATCCAACAATACATAAATTGTTGAATGATGGACTCTATCTTTTATATAAGAGAACACTCGAAGAAGAAATGTATGATATCATAGACGATTTAATTGATGACGTTGAAGATGCCATGCAATGGATGTTAGCATTAAATAGTCCAATCAAGCATTTCGAGATTGTAAATATTAAAAGAAGTATAGCTGGTATAGGTAATGATGAAAACCTTGTGGTTTTGGAAATAAGGATGATTGAAGATACTTTTTCTTATTTTGTGTTAAAGGTAGATAAACGGATAGGTGGTTGGTTTGCGTTTAATCAACTAATAGGAACTGGTAAACAAATCAGTGATGAATGGTTTTCTTAAGCTGTTTCTATAAAGTGTGATAATAAAAAGGAGACATTGTAGTTTTTGAATTGGTAAATTAGCACCTCCAGCGTGTAATGGTAGTCCTGCAGGTACGAGCGTGCAATTAAAGAGTAGACGATGCTGCCAGAAACCGGGTGATATATCCAGTCTAAGTACCAACTAATTGGCAACGTTTTTTACGTGGCCCATGGGAAAAGCGGGAAGAAATGTAGCACGCGGAGTAGTACGGCGGTTCTTCCCTCGTTGCTTGTGCAGTGAAGGATATCACCGAGGACACGCTGCCCCCCCGGCAACGTCTCTATTCGAGCCGGGCCGGTATATCTTCGGCGGGCAGGGTGTCCCGATCACCGAACGGAAGACGCAGGGTGGAAGGCCTCGCAACCTTTATCGTGAAGCAATAGCGGAACATAAGTGGTACCCGAAGGCTGCTCATCTGCAATACGATGCGCAGCCAGGCAGGAACGCGCTGACCATCCAGACCTTGAGGTCAGGGTATCCCTCGACCATCGAGCGGAAGGCGATGCCTGGAACGGAGTGGAGGGTATGGCCTGTAGTGGCGGTGGGGGATGCACACCAACTGTGATTCCAGCCTGCTTCTTACCCGAGGAATATTTTATTTAGAAGTATTACGTCGAGTGTGCGATTTTGGAGATTATTGGTAGATATTAGTGACCCATTCTCTATGTCTAAATCATTGGTTATCCTAGTTGTTTAGAAGTAAACCATCTGCCTTTTGCTACCGGTGAAAGACTTTGCTTTTTGGTCCGGATCGTTTCTCTCAATGCTGCGTGGATATTCAGTACCATTTCTTATCGAGATCAAAATAAATAATAAAAATTAACCCAATAGGTTAATAAAAATATGAATTGTTGCATATAATATTGTATAATTAGTTTGGTAGATTCAATAAATTTATTGCATCATTTTTATTGGAGGATTTCGTGGATATCGAATTTAAAACTGCCAAGCTTAAGAAAACCTGTGAAAACTATGAACTGGCCAAGAAACAGTGGGGAGATAGAATTGCTCGTGCTATTATCAAGAGACTCAATGAGATACAGAGTGCTGAGTGTTTAGCTGATTTAAACCATGCTCCACCTACCAGGTGCCATCTTCTGGAGCCTCATAAAAAAGGCATCTATGCAGTTGATGTGGTCCACCCTTTTCGCCTGCTATTTTTGGCTATCTCGGAAGACGGGGATGCGTTGGGTAATGTTGACCCTGCGCAGGTAAGGTGTGTGAAGATACGGGAGGTGACGAATTATCATGATTAACCAGACCAAAAATGGGTTTATGCCTGATATTGCCATACCCCCTGGGGAAACGTTGCAGGAATATTTAGATTCCCTTGACATGACCCAGGTGGATCTAGCTAAAAGAACAGGTTTAACACCCAAGACCATTAATGAAATAATTAAAGGAAAAGCACCGATAACTCCGGAAACAGCCTTGAAATTGGAGAGCGTTTTTGTTACTCCGGCTAGTTTCTGGAACAATCTGGAATCCGATTACCAGGAAACCAGAGCCAGGTTGCAGGCCGAAAAGGATATTGATGATGAAGTCAAGATAGCAAAGCTAATTTCTTATCCTGAATTGGCCCGCAGAGGTTTCGTGCATCCGACAACTAAAGCGAAGGAAAAGGTTGTTTATCTCCGTCAGTTTTTTGGCGTTGCATCGTTGGAGTATATTCCTGATGTTTTAGATGTTGCTTTCAGGAAGCACGACAAAGAAAAAAGTTCTCATTATGCGTTGGCCGCCTGGATTAGAATGGGGGAGTTATTAGCAGGGAAAGTGATAACTCAAGATTTTAACGAAAAAAAATTAAAAGAGACGATTCCTACGTTTAGAGAGCTGACACTGCACGAGGGGGATAATTTTATGCCCCAGTTAACTGAGCTCTGCGCAACGCTAGGAGTTGCTTTGGTTATTGTCCCACATCTGCCCAGAACCTATGCGCATGGAGCCACTAAATGGTTGCATCCTGGAAAAGCCATGCTTCAGCTTAGTACTAGGTATCAATACGCTGATATTTTTTGGTTTAGCTTTTTCCATGAACTGGGTCATATCTTGTTACACAGCAAGAAAAATGTCTTTATTGAAACGGGGGAAAAATCTGAAGAGGAAGTTGAGGCGGATCGGTTCGCATCGGACTGCCTTATCCCGGGAAGCAAATACCGGAGCTTTATAAGCAAAAATAGATTCACCAGAGATTCAATAAATCAGTTTGCGAATGAGATCAGTATCGATGCAGGGATAGTGGTGGGCAGGCTACAGCATGATAAAATAATTCCCTGGGGTAATTATAAGGATATGCAGACAAAGCTTGTGTAAAAGAATATTTTAGATGCGGATGAGGAGTTTAATTACCGATAACAAATCAGATTACATTAAAAACAGGGCTTTCGATGATGCCCATTATAAAAGTATGATTATAGAGTTTCTAATTAAATTTGAAACTGCTAGTCGCCGCGATATAGATAAGCTGTTAATTGATAAGCTATCTGATGTATTAAGCGAAGAACAAAAACGGAAAAAAATCAGTAATTTGCTTTACTATATGGCCAAGTGTGACGGAACCATAAAAAATATTGGCTCGGATCATAAATCGATCTGGGTTCTTCTTAAGAAGTCTGATTAAAAATGTTTAGAAGAACTTGAAGAAGAACTGTCTTTATAAATGCCTGTATAAAGGGAATAGAACATTGAAATAGTTCTTCTTATTTGCTTATTTTAAGAAGAAACCGCAGAAAATATTGGAGAGTGTTATAAACACGATCCAAAATACCTCCGAATCGAGATTTACAGAAGATGTAGAATGCCTGATTTCGGACATTGTTGGACACGATTGTACTGCTATCTTGTACCTTAAGCTGATTCGTAATCAGCAGGTCAACGGTTCGAATCCGTTCATCGGCTCCAGAAAAAAGTAAGGTCCCTCCGTACTTGGAGGGGCTTTTTATTTTCTGCATATAACTCAAAAAGCATCAGAAGGGTGGCATGAGATATTCTAATATTTATCATCTGCTTAAATTCAACCTGCTTTTCCCAATGTCCTCCAAAAACAATTCTTTTGTTTAATAGCTCCCAGTTTATCAACCACAGAATTCATTTTATGACCTACAATACCCGCCATCTTTAAATCCATGGTTTTTCCCTATAATTCATCCTCCAGTTAAACTACACATGAAAGCCAGACAGGCTTTCCAAACCAACAGACAGGAGGTGTAACACCATGGCAGTAACGGCTACTTCTCTTTCCAGTGATCTGGTTCTGGAGATGGACAACGGAACCGGTGCATCCGGTCAGCAGCTTGTCAAAAACCGTACGTACAAAAACGTAAAGACCAGTGCTGTAAACGACGACGTTTACGCAATCGCGCAGTCCTTAATCGGTTTGCAGGACAAATCCAACCTTGCGATTCAGCGTAAAGATACGGTTGAACTGGAGTCCGAGTAATCGCCTGCAGGGCAATTAGATTTTAACGAAAGGAGGTTATGAATATGGCAACCCAGAGAACCCTTGAAATGGACTTTGCCACGGAACTGGGCAAAACCCAGCGCATTCGTGTATATGATGCCAAGGATCCCCTGACTGATGCAGAAGTTGCTGCTGCAATGGATAACATCGTCGCCAAAAACATCTTTACGGGATCCGGCGGAAATATCACCGGGAAAATTGCAGCCCGGACAATCGTTACCGAAAAATCCGAGCTCAACCTGGTATAGCCCCAACTGCATCATCGTGCTCCCGAGCGGGCGGGCGTATCCCGTCCGCTTTTACTGTAACCATGCAATCATAACGAGACTGAAAGAAAGGAGGGTCTGACGTGGAAGACCTCTTAAACATGATCGAAAACGTAGGCTTTCCGATTACTGTTTCCGTCTATCTCCTCATTAGGGTAGAAAACAAACTTAACGATTTGACCGAAGCCATCGGAGACCTTCGGGAAGCAATCATCACGATGCCTAAAACAAACTGCTGGCAGCCGGGTTCCCAAACCCACGAACCTCACCGGGGAAACGGCAAAGCTTCCGATGAGTATGTGTAACACAGGGCTCTATACAAAGGAGGGAGCAGCATTGGAATTCATAGACTATCAACTGATCTTTTCCGGCGAACCCACCCAGCGAAAACAAACCCGTCGCCTGGTTATCCATCATTCTGCCAGCCCAGACGTATCAGCACTAGACATACACCGCTGGCATCTGAACGGAGGCTGGAGCGGAAACGGGTACCACTTTATCATCCGGCAAAACGGCCAGATTGAACTGGGGCGGGCAACAGAAGTAATCGGCGCCCATACCAAAGGTTTTAATCAGGACAGTGTAGGTATCTGTTTAACAGGTGATTTTACGCAATATGCCCCTACTGATGAACAAATCTATTCCCTTATGAAGCTCACCCATTACTTGGAGGAACAGTACGGCAAACTGGAACTCAACCGGCATTGTGATCTAAACCCAACCCTCTGCCCCGGGAATATGTTTCCGTGGACAGAATTTGTAACCCAGATGCAGCATGACAAACAACAGTCACCGGTCGAAGACTGGAAGCAGGAGATCATGACAAAAGCAAAAACCGCCGGTATCATCACCGGAGATCATGAGCTGGATGAACCGGCGACCAAATGGTTCGTTCTAGCCGCGGGTCTGAACATTCTTGAAAAACAAAAGCAGAATAAGGAGGGCGAACAAATGGCAATAAAGGTTCCCAAAAAGATGACCCTGAAGGCATTCGTTGACTGGATCAAACAAACCACCAACTGTGAGGTGCGCATCGAACATGACCAGGTAAATGTAGTGGTGTTTGCCGATAACATCGAAAAAGGAAAATATGTTTCCCTCTATGCTAAACAGGACGATAACATCGTCACGATCACAGAACTCACCGGCGATTACCATTCTCCGGAGGAAGCCTGGCAGGCACTGGAGGATGAAACTGCTGATACCTTTCCCCCGGAACCGTTCCATGAATGGGTGCAGGATCAGTATCTGACGGCAGGGGATGTGAAGGTGGAGAAGTTTAATCTGTAATTATAAAAGCCCTCAGTTCCTACCTGTTTTGGTTAGGAGTTGAGGGCTTTTTTCAATTAAAATCGATATCGCAAACTGGAATGTAAGTAACAAAAGCATCGAAAATGAGGCATTAGATTGTGAAGGCATGATTGATGAGTTTATGAATGATCTGGATGACGAACTGAAAGAAAGACTATTGACACGGTTTAATGAAGCTAAAAGGTATGGCGGCGAAACACCGCTGCAGTGGTTTAATGAATCGGAAGCAGAGGGGTTCTGCCTAGGATATGCAGAGGTTTTTGGGGACAGAGATGTTGACAAATTTTTATTTAGATATAAAGATACCGAGTACATGGTGGATGACCAGTATTGCTCTGATCCGGAATGTAAATGCAACGAGGTGATTTTGACGTTTATTGAAATCATTTCTGGCAAAGCTGCACAAGAACCGAAATTCGTTATAAGAATGCCTTTGGGAGCCGGCAGATACGAAGTGGAATACAATCAGCAGCTAAATAGGGGCGATATGAATGATATTCTTCAATGCTTTAAAGAGCATATGGGGAATGATTTTAGCTTGCTTAAAAATCGTTACAAGAAGATGAAGGAATTTGGAGCTATGCGGCTTAAACAGAAAAAGCAAAAGCAGGCAAGCCCATTGTTAACAGCATAAAGGTTGGACGTAATGATCCTTGCCCCTGTGGAAGCGGGAAAAAATATAAAAAATGCTGTGGGGCTATTTAAATCAGTCCTATAAATGCTGATAAATCTATCCAACGCACCAGTTTTTTCCCTAGAGACACCTTGAAGGAATAGGTGCAGGCCTGTTGTTGCTTGGCTTCTTCTGAATAAGGCAAAGAATTCTGCAATTTCCCAGCAGGGAACAAAGGAACAAAAGCCATAAAAAAGGCTTCATCTTTAACTGTTTTGGCTTGCTTTGCGGTGTCAACAAATGCTATATCCAACATTGATTCAAATATATTTTGTGAGGATTGTTTGTGATTAATTAAATCCATTAATTTTGCGGAATATTCAGGCTCAATGATACGTTCACAACAGCCTGGTTCTTGCTTTATATTCCAGTATCCGAATTTGCGCTGTTCTGATAAAACTCTTGCAACGGCAACTCCTAATTCAGTGGGGGTAATTGCTCTGGCTATGTAATCACGTCGTAGTTTGAAACGCTTAAATGCGTCTTCGTCACGTTCTAACTTCCACCATGCAAAATACTCAAAATAGAGCCAGAAGTAACCAAGGTCGTGTCTGGCGCTTGCCAAAGGACTATTCAATTTACTCAAAGTGACTCTCTGACCTGGTTTTTGCTGGGTCATATCGCGCAAAATGCCAGAAATACTGGCAGCGGTTTTTCTATTGTCAGTTGGTTGCAGTTCTTTCCAGCTGCATCTACACCATAGTGCCTCCAGTAGACTGATATATTGTTCATAGGGACTCATTTGCAGGTATAGCTGATATTTGCCGATAACTAGCAGACCGGCTTTTTTGGAGGCTTTAGGATTAACTCCTGTGGTTAGCAAGTCAGCCTCCAGACCTATATGGTAAAAGAGATGCAAGAGGGGATAAGACTCCTGATCCAGGTTGGGGTTGTCCTCCTCAATACCCATTTCCATTAGCTGATTGAGGGAATAGAGGTCTTTTTTATTCAAAAGAAAGCGGGTCGCTATTAAAGGAACAAAGTGTTCCTGCAGGTAGACCATGAACTGTTTGAAATCATGGAGTATGGGTAATTCCTGATCAATGACGAGGGAGATGTCTGAATTAGACACGATAAACCTCCTGTTATTTTAATAGCAATGCTTTGCTTCTACCCGGATTAAGGTCCGGGACGGGTACTTAAGAGTTGTCATTTATTATTGTTTATATTATTGTTTATATTAGTGTAAGTTTTATCATACTTACTTCTATTTTAACTCACTTTGTGTATATTATGGGGGTTATAATTTGACTATGCTGTATTATCTGGGAGGGAAAAAGTTTGGATTTAAACAATTCTCGAAATCTGGTCGCTATGGTGGAATGGGGGCCCAACAAGGGGACGTTCGTATTTTGTTGGTCTTTGATTCAAGGCATGGAAAAGGAAAAACGAAACGAGATATTGAGAAAAATAAAGAGGAATTGAAGAGGTTGAAGGAATTTCTGGATGGTATTGACTTTCCTTCTTGTCTATGAGAATATAATGCGATTATAACTTCTCAAGGAATCGTATTAATAAAAGGAAGATAATTTATTGGATATTGTTATCGTTGTATCAATCGTGACTAAAGAAACCAATATATGTGAAGAATGATCAGTGATTTAGGGAAATCATTCTCTTAAGTTACTTTCACAAAACATGAAGGTAGGTTTAAACATGGTGGCAAAGAAAAAAATAAAAAAAAATGATCCCTGTCCCTGTGGGAGCGGGAAAAAGTATCGTGATTGCTGTGGGATGGATGCGAATCGGGTTAAACTGGATGAAATGGATACCTTGGAATTTGAAATAGCCTTTGATCGGATGCTGGAAATGCAGCAGGCATTACGGCAGCACTTGATGTTGCCTGAGTTGTATGCGTATGAGGAAGAGGCTAGAGAGGCCTTTGAGACGGTATTGGCTGAAGACGATGAAGACTTTTTTGATGTGTATGAGGATCTCTTCTGGGATTGGTTCTGTTTTGATTATGTGCCCGAAGGCGGTGCGAGCAACCTGGCCAGTCGGTATCTCTGGAGTGCGAAACTAGCAGGAGAGCAACGCAAACTTCTGCAGGCGATGATCGATTCTTCTATGGGGCTTTATCGTTTGGTCAATCAGGCAGATGGGCTCTGGTTGCTTGAGGACTTGCTCGGAGGGCAGCTGCAGGTTGCCTATGCGGGAGAACCCATTCAAGGCATGGAGAACGAGGTCGGAGATTGTCTGGTTTTACGGTTGTTTAAAAGCAAGGAAGGGAATCTGGTTTCGCCCTGGGACTGGTTCATTGATTCAGAGCAGATGGATTACTTAGTCTACACCCTGCAGGATCAGGCCAGGGATAGCAATTGTTCAGATATGAAGATGTTTTTGAAGCAAAACAGCCTGGTTTTTATGGAACTGCTCAATGAGGTAACAGAAGCAGCAGATATGCCTTTCCCAACCACAATACTGTTCTTAAAGGATCGTTCCGGGGTAAACGAACGATTACAAGCAGAAGGGGCTTTCATATTAAGAATAGATGAAGAGGGATATACAACTTATCGCTGGAGCTCTGAAGAAAATTATCCCAATATCCTGGCCGTAGGGGAACAACACGTATTGATGATGTCCTATGATGAGCAGGATTTGGAATCTGGGAAAAAGTTATTTAATCGCTGTTGTGATGATTACATTACGGACGAACCAGTGCCGGTTCAGGATGCTGACACCATGGCAAAGCTTGTTTTTCCCTTTATACAGGAATGTGCTGTTTACGAAATGGTGTTTGCTGCACTGGAAGAAGAACTGGGAATGTCTCCAAAAGAAGCAGTTAATGACCCCTGGGGCAGGTACCAGACAGAAGAGATTCTGCATCAACTGGAATATTTGTCAGAAGGGTATTTTGAGGGCTTGGATGAAGGATTAACGGTTGAGACGGAACTGGGTGAGAATTACTTTATGGATACAGCCAGACGATTACTGGGGATTGGTACCATGGAGGAAGACCAACCTTTTATGCTGGTGCCCGAGGTTATTGAGGATATGATAGGCATTGGCAGAATTGATAACAGCGTTCGGGTTGATCCGGACCGTTATAACTGGTCACGTCCTGTCTATGTGGAGACCGGTCGTTTGATTTTTGAAGCAGTGAAAAACGATTGTGACGAAAGGCAGATCAGCCTGCTCCTGCATGCCTGGGACGAGTATTCCGGGGTGTATCTGCCGACCGTTGATGAACCGGCAGTCTATGCGGAAGCCCTGTTAGAAGCATTTCTTGAGGTGTTGGGAGTTGATGACGATACGCTGGGATTACTCTTTCGGGATCAGCAGTTTGATTATGACCAGGCAAGGATGCTGGAGGTCAGTCAGATGATGAAAGCTTATTTTGAGATGTGCCCGATGAGCCTGGATTATTTAGAAGAATCTCTGGTCTGGGATGAAATGAAGCTGGAGGAACAGGTCTTCGTGATGATGGATATGTGTGATGTTGTGGCGAAATATGCGGCTGAAGAAGCTCCGGCCGAGGCGTATACAGGTTACACGAAAAGCTTTTTAATGATCCTGCAATCCAGGGATGTAGAAGTCAGTGCCGAAAAAGATCAAAGACTGCTTAATGATATAGAAGAGATGTTTAAAGCATGGCTGGCCATTGATGTTCGTGAAGAAGGCCAGGTTAGCTACCTGGAAAGATATCAGATCCACCATAGCGATCTCCTGACGGAAGTGGAAAAAAAGGCCATGCTGATGTTGGGCAACAGTCAATTGAGGTTGATGCAGGTGGAAACGCTTGATACTTACGACTCCGATGAAGTCTGTATTCAGGGGATTGATATGGATACACAGGAAAAAATCAAGGTTTTGCTATTTGACATCGTAAATAATGAACCCTGGTTTGTAGGGTGTACTGTTATGCTGCGAACGTATCAATTGGATGATAACCTGGTAGGCTGGGAACCCATATTAATGTCTGACGAAGGTTTATAAAAAAGTGAGTCGCGGGGATTGACCCTGTGAGTTATTTATCCGAAGGCTCGGTCATTATTCCTAACAGGTGGCCGAGTTTTTTGCTGGTTCTGTAAATGCAAACTTGATTCCACTACAAAAACCAGCGCCAATAGATGAGGGGCGATTATTGCATACTACTGAAGTTTTTTGTAAAATTTGATAAAATACGATTGAATATGGAGTAATTATGGACAAGCAAAAAAAGGATCAACTGTGGGCGGAAGCGAAGCGTAAGTGCCGTCTTAGCGAAGAAGCCTTGAACATGGCAAAAGAAATGGGGTTAAACCCTAAGAGCCTGATCAAAAATATTCCTAGCCCTAAGGAGCAATGGAAAGCCCCGGTAGAAGATTGGGTGCGTGATATGTATGATGATAGGCGGGAGAAGGCCAGGGCAAAGGCTATTATGAAGGGGAAGATATCTAGATGAGAGATGTATGTTTCATACCAAGGTGGCATCTGACATTATGGTGAAAAATTCTTGGGATGTTGGTAGAACAGGCAGAAGAACAACTGTTCCTCTGCCTGCGATTATTGAAAGGAAGAAATTATCGTTGCTTCTTTAAAAACCCACAAAAATAACCAAGGCAATTCCTGACCTTATTTAACTTTAAAGGGTGGTTCCGTTGTCCAGGGATAGAAATCGGGCATGCCTGTGTGCGGACTCATCGTATAATTGGGTTGCCGTTTTTCCAGGAAAGCAGTTATACCTTCCTGCGCATCCGGTTGCTGACCAGCCCAGTGGAATCCTTTTGATTCTAGGCGGTGGGGTGCCATGGGATGATCTTCTCCTAACATGGTCCACAGCAACTACCGGGTAAGTGCAACAGATACGGGTGCACTGTTTTGGGCAATCTCCAGGGCAATAGTCCGTGCTGCAGGTAACACTTCTTCCGGAGGCACCACCTTACTCACCAAGCCTTTATCAAAGGCTTCCTGGGCGAAAAAGACTCGGCCTGTCATAGCCCATTCCAGCGCCTGACTAATCCCTACGATCCGGGGTAAAATCCAGGAACTGCAGGCATCAAGCAGAACACCCCGGCGTTCATCTTCAGCAATTGCGGTGTAATCAAAACTGGCGCTACTATCGCCCAGATCCATCCCCGCACAAAAGGCCCGCCCTTCTCCAGTGACGATTATGGCCCTGATATTGTCATCAGCATCGGCATGATCAAAAGCATCGATCATTTCTGCACGCAATATCTCGGTATAGGCATTTAATCTGTCCGGTCGGTTGAGTGTAATCGTCAAAATCCTGTCTTCAACCTCATACTTTATCTGTTGGTAATCCATTAAAATCCCTCCCATTTAAATATTAAATTGTCATATAGTTATTCCCTGTGGGAGTGTTTGGACATAGGTTTATTGATGTTTTTTATTGTGTCTTGACAAGACATTGTGACCTCATAGTATGAGCGTTGAAAGGTGTTGTGGTTAGATGATCGTAATGTGTTCTATTGTAAAAAATGAAGTAATGGGTAATAGATAGAAACCTGACAAAAGGACCGTCCCCATGTCATCTCAACCGCATTGGCAGAAAATTTAAAGAGGATAGCCAATATGGCATCCTCTTTAAATTAAGCATTTTTCTCTAATTTTGGGAGAAATAAATTAGTTATTTCTCAACAATCTTAAATTGCAAGACATCCTCACTGTTACTGCTTAAGTCCTGTACGGCGTGCTGCACCTGCGTGGTAAGCTCTTGTATGTGTGTAACTGCGGAGGAGGAATCCTCCGCTAATTTACGTACTTCATCTGCAACAACTGCAAAGCCCCGTCCCTGTTCACCTGCTCTTGCTGCTTCAATAGCGGCATTCAATGCCAGCAGGTTGGTTTGATCCGCAATCCCGGCGATGTTTTGTGCCAGATCGGAGATTTCTTCCACTACCCGAGCCTCTTTCATGGCAGATTGCACCTTCTGCTGGATGCTCGCATACAGGCTGGTGGTTTCATTTTTGGCCTTGGCTGCGTCTTCTTGTACTTTGAGAGCTCTCTTTTCTATTTCCTGTGCCTTGGTCACTTCGTCTGCCATTTCCTGATTGATCTCCGTAAACACAGCCTGCATCTCCTGGCTGGAAGCAGTCATTTCTTCCGTTGAAGCAGAGATTTCCTCCATGCCGGCAGCTATTTCTTCTGTGGATGCGGAGACTTCCTGCATACTCGAGGCGATGTTTTGGCCCTGGGCGGAGAGTTCTTGACTGGCAGCAGCATTTTACTGGGTTAAATCTGCAATTTTCCGAATGGTCCTGCTTAGATTCTGATTGATGGCATTAAAAGCTCTGGAAAGACCTCCGATTTCATCCTGGCGACCTGTCCAGTCCTCGTCCAAAATCCTGGTAAAAATACCCTGTGCAAGTTCTCCTTCGGCCTGCTGAGTAGCAATTGCGATCGGTTGACCGATCCTGCGTCCGATAACATAAGCAAGACCCAGGCCCAGAAGTGCCAAGAGCAATGTGACTATGAACAAGATGTTTCTCAAGGCAGTAATCCCTGCAAAGGCTTCTGTTTTATCCATCGTTACTGCTAATGACCAATCAGTGCCGGGGATAGGACTATAGGCGAGGAATCTATCATGTCCTTCAAAGCTATACTTTCCTACACTGCTCTCACCAGCGATCATTTATTGCGTTCACTGTATTCCCTGACACGCTAATACTGATGAAACCCAGACCGCCACAGACCAGAATGATCAGAACACCAAAGGTAATCATTAATCGATTCGATATACTTTTCATTATTCATTGCCTCCTCATTGATTTCATAGTTGCATGCGGCATTTCGCTACATCGTGAAGCTCATTGATTGATGCCAGCTAGCAAACGGTTAACGAAATTATCATAAAGCCGTTAAAGTCAACACAAAACTACTATCTTAGCTTGTGTTTGGTCAAATCGCCTGCTATTGTAATATTCAGGCAAAATTCGACTATGAATATTACAATACACGAATATTCAGCAAAGAGCAATACGCAGGGGAGCCCTCCATGGCCGCAGGCCATACTTAATGAGCACACGCAACCACTGATGAAAAGAGGTGAGGGGTGAGGGGTTAGGGGTTAGGCGCTATGCGCCAGGCATTGCCCTTACTCCTCACCCCTGACCCCTTACAAAAAAGGTCTGCGTAAGTCCAATAGGTCCGCGTAGTCTGCGTCTATTAAAAATCTATTTTCTTACTAACCCACTTCAACGTTCCAACTGTCCAACTAATAATTCCGCTTATATTCAACCTATTTTCTAACTAATCTAACTTTATCCCTGAAATACAGAGGAAAATAGTGTATTGTAGCGAAATTCTTTTGTAGTTAGATTAATTTATTGAAATATCTGCTGCATTTGTAGGGGATTCATATGGGGTGAAACCGACGGTGCTTTCTATCTGTTGGATGCGCTCCGCTAAATATGCAGGTACGGTTATGGATTAGAACCAGTAACAAGGGGGGGCGACTGATGACGGAAAAAGTACGTTTTATTCATGCGGCAGATATGCATCTGGGCAGCATCTTAAGTGTGGCCTGTGAGGGTATGCCACATCATATGGAGGAGAGATTTCAGGATGCTGTATTTGAAGCCTACAGGCGTATCTGTAAGGCAGCGATTGATTACAAAGTTAACTTTTTGGTTCTGTCGGGGGACGTATATGAGGGGGAAATGCGTTCTGTAAAAGCAGATCAAGTCTTTGTGGAGCAGTGTCAGGAATTAGAAAAACAAGGGATTTCCGTGTTTGTCATTGCGGGTAATCATGATCCATTGAATAGCAGGATTGGGGGTCAATATTATGTGTTGCCCGGTAATGTGTACTATTTCGATAGTGAGGAAGTGAAGGTAGAGGAAATCCAGGATGAGGAAAGCCATCTCATTGCACGTATACTGGGTCAATCTTACCGGACAAAAGCAGAGTCCAGGAAGATGTACAGTTCCTATACCCCGCCTGATGCTGATGTACCCAACATTGGGCTTTTACATAGTCAACTGGACCCAAATAATCGCTCTTACGTGCCCTGCTCCCTGGGTGATTTGCTGTCCAAAAAGGACATTCACTATTGGGCCCTGGGGCATATACATAAATGCAGGATTCTTAATGAACAGAATCCGGTGGTCGCCTATCCGGGTATTCCGCAGGGCAGAGATTTTGGGGAGGAAAAGGTGGGGGGATGCCTGCTGGTAGATCTATATGCCAGTGATAAAATAGAGCTTTCTTTCCTGCCAACATCTCCATTGATATGGTACAGAATTGAGGTCGATATTGGTGCTGATCCGGCGAATAGCCCTGGGAATCTAGAGGATGTAAAGAACCTGATCATAAAGGCGGGTGAAGAATTTTTATCCAGAGAAATGGACATCCCAGAAGGGCTAAGTGTACCTGCTGAATGGACCTCGGGTATCGTTGAGGGATACATCGTGCAGTGGATTCTGTGCGGGCGGGGTGAGATTCATGAACTGTTGAATGAAGATGAAGAGGTAGCTGATAATCTTACTTCCGAGTTGCGCCGTCATTTTAAAGATCAGCAGCCGTTTATTTGGACGGATTCGGTGGTGGTTCGGACATTGCCTGACCTGCCTGCGCTGTCAGCGTTTAAGAACATGAGCGGTATTGGACAGGAGATCGAGAATGTCTTGCAAAGCGAGGAATTTCGAGATCGGGTGCAAAAAGAATTCGGAGATATCTGGGAAATGAAGATCGATCATGAAAACGTGAATGAAATCAAGTTCCAGGTGGATGAGGAGACCTACGCAGAGATCCTTAACCAGGCTGTTAATCTGATCATCGAGAAGACCCTGGAAAGGGGGGAAGGCGCATGAAGCTAAAGCGGATTAACATCAAAAGATTCGGCATCTATCGGGACGAAAAGATGGAAGACATTGGGCCGGAATTGGTTGTGATTGGAGGCCGTAACAGGGCGGGTAAATCTACGTTCATCGAATTGCTCAAACATATTGGCTACGGATTTAACGGGATTCCGTATAAAGACAGGGGCGAATATGAAGCCGATGCCGATGTCCTTCTTCCCACCCGTGAACAACTGAATATTGCTGTCAAGGGACTGGCCGAACCGAAGATCACCAGTCTGTCGGCAGCACAGCGGGAATACACCCCACAGGAGATCTATCGTGGGATTGATCCATTCACCTACCATCGCTTATTTACAATCAACCTGGAAGAGTTACAAAAGATTCCTACCGGTATCGGCAATAAAGAATCAGCCAGACTGCAGTCCGTCCTGCTGGGAGCCGGGCTCTCCGAAATGCTATATCTTCCCCAGATTGAGGATGAGTTTAAAAAAGATGCCAAAAAAATTGGGGGAGAACGAGGCAAAGCCAGCACCAGCTTATTTAAGGATTACAATAAAAAAATTAAGGATGCTGTGCAAGGCAGAGACAAAGCGCTGGAGGATGTGGAAGAATACTACCTTAAACAAGCACAATCCAAAGAACTTGGGGACAAAATTGACACATTAGAAAACAACCTGATTCCTCAGCAGGAGAGGGTTGTAATCAAATATGAAACCCTGGATCACCTCTATCCCACTTGTGCAGAAAAGGTTGGTCTGCAAAAAGAGCTGGAACGGGCCGGGCAGGATTTATTCCCCCCATTTAAAGGGGATCTTTCACTTGACCGGGTGCAGAGCCTGCGGGAAGAGTACAAGCAGGTTAAGGGAGAATATGAAGAGAAACGCAAGCTGTTTAAGCAGCAGCTGGACGACGCCGCGACCGTCGAAGAAGCCAGGGCTATACTTCTGCAATACAGGAAGAAGATTGAAGCCATGAATGCCGAACGATCCGGTTTAAAAGAAAAAGTTAACCATGTCATGCAGCAAAAGACGGTCCTGTCACAGGAAGTGGATGCAATCAAGGATGAGATGAACCGGGTTAATTGCAATTGGAATCATGATTTTACCTGCATTGAGGAACTTAAGACGGATCAGATAGAAAAGGGAGTTCTGCAACAAGTGGTGACCGATCATGACAAAGTAGTGCAGGAATTGGAGGAGCTGAGAAAAGAACTTAATCAGCAAACCAACGAGCGGGATCTATCAGAAGAGCAACTGGGAAAACTCAAAGGGGAAAATCCCGGGGACCATTTTAAGGGATTCTTTGCAGGGTCCATCATTACTGCGGTGCTTGCGGCCTTAGCAGCAGTGTATATCACCCCCTGGCTGGGGTTTTTTCTGGGTCTTACCGCCATCGGCGGGATCATCATATTCTTTATCAATCGAGGCAATGCATTGAGTCGCTGGCATGAAAAAATGAGTGAGTTAAATACTAAAATAGAGACCCTGAATATGGAAATACGCAACAATACGAACGAAGAAATACGACAGGGTGAAATAAAAGCAAACCAGCTGCAGGAGGTACTGGGGGATTACAAAAAACAAATGGGCCTGCCCGAAGAAGTTATGCCTGCCATGTTGGTGGAACATTTTAACGACATCCAATCGTTGAAAAGCAGGGTCAGCAGAGAGAACAGAATGGAAGATGATCTTAAGGAACAGGAAAAAGATATTCAGGAACGGTTTGAAGAGATCCTGCAGCTGATCAGGGAAATGCCGGTGCGAACCATGAATCATCCAGCGGTGCTGACATGCAATGAGATGATTGATCGTCAGGAAGCCTTCTTTTCCAGCCTTGAAAGGCTGAAGGAGGGTTTGCAGCTGGCGGAAGGATTTGATCTCAGCAGTCGGACAGTGGAGGAAAAGGAAGACACCATCCATAAGACCTGTGGCATCAAAGAAGGACCCAATATGCGAGATGATCTCGAAAAATTGGAACAGGATATACGAAAGTATCAGGCGTTTAAAGACCTGGAGAAGAAACAGCAAAACTGCCATGAACGGATCTGTTTTGAATTAGAAAAAACACCTGTGCTCAAGGCGTTTGATGCAGAAGAGCAAACCCTGGATGAACGATTGGCAGTGCTGGATAGCTTCTTTAATGAATTTGCCTCTCATGATGAACTCAAGGATGGATTGACTAGGGTGTCTGCTGAACTCCAGGAATTACGCAAGGATTTGAATGAAGTAAAGAAAGCTTACCAGGCCTTAGCGTTTGCATTAAATCAGCTGGCAACCAGTGAGAAAATTGAAAAGGCCCAGCACGAAATTGTACAGGCCAGAAACGGTCTTAGGCCGCTGGCTGAACAATATGCGATTTACAGAATCGCAGCCTTTATTCTCAAAAATGTACGGGAATCCATGGTGGAAAAGGCCAAAAACCAATCCCTGGCACCTGCCAGTGACATCTTTAATCAAATTACTGACGGCAACTACAGCAGGATTTTGCCGTCTGACGAATTAACAGCTGCTGATTTTAAGGCGGTGCAATCCGATGATTCAACCCAGGGAACGGTAGACATCCTCAGCCGGGGGACCAGGGAACAGCTCTTCCTGTCTGTCCGGTTAAGCCGCATCAGGGAAATGGATCCTCTGCCTGTGATTATTGATGACTCGCTGGTAAACTTCGATCCGCACCACATTAAGCATGCAGCCAGCGTATTAACAGAGCTGTCAAAACGGAATCAGGTCTTTGTATTAACCTGCCATCCCGAAGTCCTGAGCAGTATTACGGAGCAAAGCCAGGCGCAATATTGGAGGCTTGAAAACGGGAAGTTTAGTTTGAGTGATCACGATGCTTTAATAAAATATCTGGAAAGCTAGAAAACGCAAGCACTACTGGATGAGGTTAATTAGAAAATAGACTTTGAATAGACGCACCCTAACACCCTTCGGGTACTTCTGATGTTCCCGCTGGTCACGATAAATGTAGCGGGTACCACTGATGTTCACTGCGTTCACTATTATGGATGCAGACTTCGCGGACCTATTGGACTTACACGGCCTTTATTTATATATCTTGGGGATGAAGGCTTAAGGTTAGCGCAGGGGGGTAAAGGCGATAGAGAAAGCTTAATATCAGCTCTCCCTGCCCAGGCACCCAGAGCATCACCTATCAAAGTCATACGTAAAACATAAGACCGAACGCAAGCGTTCTTAAGCCTTCAGCCCCTGACTCATTAGTTGGCTAAGTTTGTAAAATCGTAACAGGAAAGACTCAAAGCTGATGCTTTGGGTCTTTTTTTTGTATAATTATGATAAAATAGAAAAAATTTCACTGATTAATAAATACAATATAAGCAAATATAAAATTATTTAGTATAATTTAACTTATACATCGAAAAATATAGTTTTCATAAATTTTAAGTAAAAAACATTTTAGGGCTTATATGAAAGGGCGTGTAATATGAGGTCAACAGTAAAGCATATTTCAATGGTACTATTTATGATAATTATTTTGTCATTATTCTTCGCCAGTACTGCCTTTGCAGTTGGTGAGACATCACCTGTTGCAGGTGCAGGTAAGGCGCTCTGGTTTGATGGAGTTGATAATTATTTGGATTTGTCTGCAGAGGTTGGGGCAAACAATCTGCCGCTAACTGTGGAAGCTTGGGTTTGTCCCGAAGTTGGCAACGCGCAAACGGTGAATAACATCATTAGTGCTGATAATTCAAGTCATTATGGACACGGTTTTTCAGTGAACGTTTTTACCGGAGGCTCAAAATTAATTGTTGAGTATCATGATGGTTTCAGGGAGATTCCTGTTTCATTCAACGCCGGGCAGTGGTATCACATTGCTGTCGTGTACACAAACGGAAATTATAAGGCTTATGTAAATGGGAAGTTGGCCGATAATCATTCATATGTCCAAGGCTCCATGGATGGGGTGGATTATATTCGTATAGGAGCACATAATCATAATTCAAATTTACCAGAGACAGAACGCTATTTTTATAGGACATTTAGATGAAGTAAGGGTATGGAATAGTGAGCGTACACAACAGGAATTAATTGACGATATGTACAAGCCCCTGGCTGGAAATGATGGAGGACTTGCAGGATACTGGCGCTTTGATGAAGGTTCAGGTGACGTTGCTTATGATGCAACCTCCAGGCTTAATAATGCTGCATTGATCAACATGGACCCGGCAAGTGCCTGGGCAGCATCTGAGGCATGGAAAATCAGGACTACAGATAGGAATCAACCTTTAGTTATTTATGCAGGTTATGATAATGATGGTGATGCATTAACCATCAGTCAGACGGTTGAACCTTCAAACGGCAGTCTAAACTTTGACAACGAAAACATTCGACTTACCTATACTCCAAATCCGGGATGGAGCGGTACAGATAATTTTACTTTTGAATTAAGTGACGGAAGTGATTCAAGCTCGTATGCAATTATCGTGATTGTCAATCCTGTTTATACTGTATCCTACAACAGTAATGGCAGTACTGGCGGAAACGTTCCGATAGATGATAAAAAATATGAAAAAAATAATATTGTAACCGTAATTGGAAAAACAGAAGATTTTGTAAAAGAAGACTATACCTTTGCGGATTGGAATACAGCGGCAAATGGAAGCGGGATGAATTATGCAGGCGGCAATACTTTCTCAATGGGTACGGATGATGTGACTCTTTATGCCCAGTGGATGTCAACTGTAATAATTACAAACCAACCCCAGAATGCAGCAGTAAATGAAGGGGATACGGCAACATTTATAGTAGTGGTTTCGAATGGAGAGACGATTACATATCAGTGGCAGAAGTCTTCTGACAACGGAAGTACTTGGGATAATATTGAAGGGGCTGTGATAACATCCTACACTACAGGTGTTCTTAACGAAGGTGATAATGGAAACCAGTATAGGTGCGTGCTAACCAATACTAAAAATGAGATCACTGTAAATTCAATCTCCAATCCAGCAACGCTTACGATAAATGTTGCAGATAACCTTCCGCCCGAATCCGGAGGAAATACAGTTGTTATTAGTTCTGCGGGAGAGGTAGTATCGATCATAGAAGATAGCGTTCAACCGAAACAGGTCAACATTCGCCTGCAGGTACCAACCCTTAGTGATTCAGATAGTTCTGTACCCTCTACTATTAGGATTCTTTCAGTTGAAGGTGGAGCGTTGCAGCAGGGAAACAGCAATGCGATTTCTCTGGGAGCAGGCGGAACCATTCTTTCATTGAGCGGCAATGTAATCGATTTGCGTTTTACGCCAGCTTCCAATCAAGATACAGATGCAAGTTTTGACTATGTGGTTGTGGATGCTGAGGATAATACGATCAACTCTGCTTCTACTGTTGAACGACAAATTACCGGCGGCAGAAACAACACATTATTTTCCCGAAAGAAACGGCATCCAGCGACAGAATAACATCGGAGCGACAGGCAATGAACGGGAAAACAACGCAATCTGGTCGCCTAA